>JAFMMM010000050.1 GCA_017859815.1 Planctomycetota bacterium
CAAGTTCATGGAATTCCTCGGGATCAGGGCCCCTATGAAGTTCGCTGGAAGAACCTGAAGCTGCGCGATCTGACGGATTTTCAATCGCTGTACAACGGCAAAGACCTCAGCGGCTGGAAAACCACCGGCAACTGGATCCCGCAAAAAGACCGCTCACTGTTGATCCAGCCACGAGACGGCGAGCAAGGCTGGCAGAGGTACGGTGCTTACTTGTGGTCAGAGAAGAAGTACGCCGACTTCGTCCTTGATGTGCAGTATGCCTACCCGCCAGGCGGTAACAGTGGAGTCTATTTTCGCGTTGGAGACCGGAATGACCCGGTGGAGCAGGGCATTGAAGCACAGATCCTCGACTCCAGCAAAAAGCAGGAACCACTGGGACAGCATGATCACGGTGGAATCATTCGCACCGTAGGGCCGGCAAAGAACATGTCCATGCCGCCTCACGAATGGAATCGGATGGTTGTGACCTGTATCGGGCACCACCTGCAGGTGGAACTGAACGGCGAACAAATCATTGACACCATGCTGAACAAGGGAGCCATGAAAGATCGCCCACAGGAGGGCTACATCGGATTCCAGGATCATGGTCAGCCGAATGACCTGCTGTTCCGCGACATTCGCATTCGCGTAATTCACTAGGGTCTGGCCCGGTTGACGCTCCCCTGAAACAGAACGATCTTTGCAAACGCAGCATCTGCAGCCGTCCAGCACGGCCTGATTTGCTACGGAGTTTCCCACCGACAAATGCCGTTTTCGAGGTCATTTCCTGATGATGCGATTCTGTTTATTACTGTCTGCTTTGTGTGTATTGGGTTCTTTCACTGCAGTTGCCGCCGGTGATGAATCTCAGGCCCCGCGTCCGGGTACACAAGTTGAGCAATCACTGGCGACAACAGACGGCGGCAGCATCGGGTATCTGCTCTATCTGCCTGAAAACTACACCCCCAGGACGAAACTGCCCATGATCCTGTTCCTGCACGGGCGGGGTGAAAGCTACGGCGAACTCAGCCTGGTGGCCAAATGGGGACCGCCGCGATTTGCTGCGCGAGGAGACAAACTGCCATACATTCTGGTGTCCCCACAGTGTCCAGGAGATGACGCGTGGAATAAGCCAACGCAACAACAACGACTGATCGAACTTTTGGACCATATCACTTCCACATATGCCGTTGATGAAGACCACGTCTGCCTGACCGGACTCAGCATGGGCGGTTATGGATCGTGGCGACTCGCTGCGGACCATGCAGGTCGCTTCTGTGCCGTTGTTCCAATCTGCGGTGGAGGAGACCCGGGCGATGCAGAGAAATTGAAATCGCTTCCCATCTGGGTTTTTCACGGAACAGAAGATAAGGCCGTCCCATTGCAGCGATCCGAAGAAATGGTGAACGCCATTCGCGAAAGCGGAGGCCGCCGCGTCCGCTTCACAATCATGGAACATATCGGCCACAACTCGTGGTCTGCAGCCTACGCGACTCCGGAACTGTTCAGTTGGATCGCGAATCAGCGCCGCAGGTCAGTGCGGCAGTAAGCCGATCCACCACATCAGGCAACCTGCTGGTGGATCGGGCTGACTCATCTGTCTGCTCCGCGAACAAACCCTCTCCACCTGCTCTGTAATATCATCCCCCCCCAGCCAGACTCCGAGGACAGTCTGAGCGGAAAAAACTGGACTATTGAATGATTGGAGCCTACCTAAGACTGTGCAGGTTACTGAATCAGGCTGAATGAGAGGATTCAAACGTGAAAATCATTGCTGGACCCTTGCTGAAATTTGCGGGTGGAACCGCCACAGAATGGGACGTTTCGATCCTCGTTGTCACCAACTCCGAACACCCACCTCAGATCCAGTCTCAACAGCACAGCGGATCTGAAGAACACGATCCCACACTGATCTATCAATTCCAGAAAGCGTGGTTCTGGAAAACCTCGCTGCGATTCGAGCGACCACCGGAACAAGCACAGATTCAGTACCGTGTCACACTCGGTAACAGGAAATACGAGGGTGACTTCTTCATTCCAGCGACCGGTCAGATTCCAGCGATGGCTTACGGCTCCTGTGCCGGCTTTCACAGCCTGAAAGAAGCGCAGAAATTTCGTGGACGGCAGAATGAACGCTGGTCCAACATGCTGCAGCAGCACAACGACTTTTCAGCTGCATACGCCACGGGGTCGGCTCACTCTGCCGAAACACCTCCCTTTCATCTGCTGATGATGGGTGGTGACCAGGTTTACGCCGATCAGATTCTGGAAGAGAACAAAGAAACGTCCTCCATCCAGAGGTGGATTGAATCCGGGCAAAACACAACAAGGAAGTTCACAGACCTGATGGAAATCCAGGTCGAACGGTTCTACCTGAACCTGTATCTCCGACGGTGGTCACAGCCTGAACCGTCACGTGCGTACAGCAGAATCCCTTCGCTGATGATGTGGGATGACCACGACATCTTTGATGGCTGGGGATCTCATGACCCCGAACTTCAGCAATGTCCCGTCTACCAGGGGATTTTCGAAATTGCGGCAAAGTACTTTCGGCTCTTCCAGCATCACTCCGCGTCACTTGATGAAGTTCCCGGATTATTGCCTCAACCCCGGCCGGGAGACCAAAACCATTCCGTGGGCTTTCACCTTGGGGCACTGGCACTCGCCGCTCTGGACCTTCGCGGCAGTCGATCCAGCGATCAGGTCATGGGCCGTCACAACATGGATCGGTTCCTGAATTGGCTGGACTGCCTGCCAGCTGATGCCGAAGCACCGAAGCATCTGATTCTGATGCTCTCACTGCCCCTGATGTATCCGGCCTTTCCCGATGCCGCAGAATTCCTGCTTGAACACGTGTGGAATCCCGGAGGACTCCACGATGACTTGCGCGATCACTGGACCAGTCCTCCCCATCGCGATGAACAGGTTCGGCTGGCCGAACGACTGTTGAAATTCTCCCGCGAAAAACAATGTCGAGTCACAATTGTCTCAGGTGACGTCCACGTCGCCGCAACAGGCGTCATTCGCCGAACCGGGCCGGCCCCAAACCCGTGTTTCAACCTCATCACTCAACTGGTCAGCTCCGCAATTGTCAACAGTCCTCCGGTGGGACTGATGGTGCACTTTCTGAATCGACTCACCGATCATCAGCTGACATTTTCTTCCGGCGCCCATCCGGTTGTTGGGCAAATGACCCGATTCATGGGAGCGACTTCGCCGTTCATAGCACGACGAAACTGGCTCAGTCTGCAACCGGATTCACAGGATCGTCTGTGGGCTAAAATCCACATCGAGGGAGATCCATATCCGAGGACCAAAGTCATTGACCACCGCACCTGACTTCCATCGCTCCAAACCCGTTGACCAGCAGCATGAAACTCTCCACCGCCGCCGAATTGAAAACCCGCACCTGACCTGAGTGTCGCGCATCCCCGATTGTGATGGCCGCAATGCCATGAGCATTGCACAGCTGCTGATTCAACAGTTGCAGCTTCCTCGGGCTGAACTCCGTCTCAAATCCAGGCTCGACGAAGCCCCCAAAACCGCGGGACTCAAACTTGACCAGCAGGGCCTGACGCTTGATGCCGTGCGAGTCATCCGTAGCATTCAACGACAGCGTGGGTAAAGCAAAACCACATCCGGAAGCATTGGTCAGGCGAACATCAGGCGACAACCAGCAGCCGAGTCAACGCTGATTTCTGCCTCTGTCCCCGGCACGCATTGTCTGCTTCGCCAACTCAGTAAATTCCTCTGTCAGCCGTTGCCATTCGCGTTCCAGCTGTTCAACCCGACGGGGATAATCCCCAGCCAGATTCTGCCCCTCAGCCCGATCTTTGCTGAGATCATACAGCTCCCAGGGATCTCCTTCAGCCGCAACAAGTTTCCAGTCGCCCATGCGGACAGCACGATTCCCTTCATGAAGCCACCACAGACTCTGCCGGGGAATCAGGACATCCCGAGCAAAAGCCCCTCGCAGACTGTGACCGGGCAGGGGAGGACGCTTTCGGCCCTCCCATTCTTCAGGTGCTTCCAGCCCGGCGACATCCAGAAAAGTCGGCACCAAATCAATCACATGACCAGCCGTCTGCCGTAATTCGCCGCGAGCTGAAATTCCTGCGGGCCAACTGACGATCAGCGGCGTGCTGATTCCCCCTTCGTGAACCCACGTTTTATGACGACGAAACGGCGTATTTGCGGCGCTGGAAAACCCCGGTCCAAGGCACAGGTAACTTGCCCCGCTGCCTGGAGGAGCTTCAGGGTCATGGCCGCCATGACGAACCATGATCTCCGCACTGGCACCATTATCTGAGGCAAACAGAACCAGCGTATTCTTAAGCTGACCGGCGGCCCTCAATCCATCAAGATATCGCCCAATCTCTCGATCCATACGGTCCACCATCGCCGCATGGATCGCCATTTTCGTCGCCTGAAACCGTCTTTGTTCCACTGTCAGTTCCAGCCATGGCAGCGGCCGATTGATTTCGCCCGGCCCCAGCTTCTCAAACGCATCGGGGAAGTCGTACGGAGGTCCCAACTCCGGCTCCAGCGGCGACAGTGGCGTTGCCAGCAATTCCAGTCTGCGCTGCTTTGATGCCCGCTCTTCTCGAAGTTCATCCCACCCGGAAAGATATCGATCGCGATAGCGGGCGATATCTTCAGGCAGTGCATGCAGCGGAAAATGAGGGGCAATGAAAGCCAAATACTGGAAGAAAGGACTGTCACCGTACTGGACCTGGTGTGACGTGAGACAATCGAGTGCGTGGTCGACCGTGGCCGTGGTGGCGTAATACCCGGATTCGTCGGCCGGAACCTCGATTGGCTGGTCATCCAGCCGATTGCCAGCCGCCGTGAAGAAATTCCCCTGGTTCCTTACCTCCAGCGAACGTTCAAAGCCCGTCGGCAGGACACGGCCGTCAATGTGCCACTTGCCGCTGTGGTAACTGTGATAACCCGCCGGCCTCAGCAGATCCGGCAACAGTCGAGCCCACGGCTGACGTACATTTCGATTTCCACCACCGCCCGGCAGGGTCGGTAATTTATCCCGATGCACCTGCTGTGGATAATATCCCGTCATTAAAGCCGCACGGGTTGGCCAGCACCGAGCCGTGTTGTAGAACTGCGTGAACCGAATTCCGTCGCCCGCCAGCCGATCCAGATTGGGCGTGGAAATCTCTCCGCCATAACAGCCAATATCTGAAAACCCCAAATCGTCGGCGAGGATCATGACAATATTTGGAAGCTGCGGTGATTGATCGTCTGCAGCCCGAACAAACGGTAACTGCAGTATCAGCCCGGTCAGGGTCAGGCAGGACCAGTAACCCCAGTGCAACAGACGCAATCGACTCAGACTCGGCATCATCGCTTCTCTGCTTTCTCTCAGGAGAACCACCTTGCAGTCATCAGGTGGTGTCCAGACGCAGCAAACACTTCCCAGCCGTACCGGAATCCTCGGCCGCGGCCACAGCTTCGTGCACCTGATCCAGCGGCCAGCTTCCAGCGATCTCGGATGACAGTACACCGGCTCGAATCAGCCGGATCAACCGCCGAACCAACCGCAGGCGAAACACCAGTCCCTGCTGCTCCATAAAATGTCCCAGCCAGAACCCCTCAACCTGACTTCCAACCGTCATCAGCGTCCGTGGCGAAAAGGACAGCGGCTGTCCACTTAATGTCCCGAACGCCAGCATTCGACCACCACGGCCCAGGCTCAACACCACTCCGGTCCCGGTCGAACCACCCACAGCATCAATCGCATATCGCACACCATCCGGACCTGCAATTCCGCGCAACGCTGCACTCAACTCCTGCGGATCGGAGGCGGTATCATCGTGCACATGCACGGCATCCCCACCCAAAGCCCGCAACTCCGCTGCGGTCTGCTGTCGACGAACCACACTCAACGTCCGAAAACCCAGATGCCGGCCCAGGCGCACAATCATCCTTCCCAGAGCACTGCCGGCAGCTGTCTGGACCAGCCACTGGCCCCGAGGGATTCGCAGCACTTCCTGGGTCATCACCCATGCCGTCGCCGGATTCACGAAGAATGTGGCAGCCTGTTCGTCACTCAATGTCTGCGGAATGGGTACGATCCTGGTGGACGGCAGAACCAGCTGTTCCCCCCATGTCCCGCCGTTACTGCTGAGCACAACAACGCGTTTGCCGCGAAACAGCCTGCCTCGCAACCCTCCGCCCGAGTCCTCAACGACCCCCGTTCCCTCAAAACCGGGTACGGCCGGTACACTGGCCTTCAGCGTGTAATGCCCGCGCACAAACATCAGATCGGACGGATTGATGGGAGCGGCCAGCATTCGGACACGTACTTCACCCAAGCCTGGTGAAGGCACAGCGGCCTGACTTGTTTCCAGGACCTCAGCCGGCACTCCGGTTTGCCGAAACTGCACCACCCGCATCGGACCGCCTGTCATCGAATCTGATCCTCAAGTGTCCACGTGTGCTGCCAACAGAATCGACTGATCCAGCCGCGTGCAATCGGCAGATTGCGAACTGTCAGGATTTGCGAGGCGTGAACTTGTGTGTGGCCTGGCCGACAATCCCTTCAGCAGCTTCCATCAATGTCTCAGACAACGTCGGGTGTGCATGGATGGAATCGGCCAGATCGCGTGCAGTGGCCCCCATTTCGATCGCCAGCACGGCTTCGCCAATCATCTCGCCAGCCCCCGGTCCCGTCATCCCCACACCAACCACACGCTGCTTCGCATTTTCAACGATAATCTTGGTCACCCCTTCGGTTCGTGCCAGCGTCTGTGCTCGCCCCGATGCCGCCCAGGGAAAACGATAAACAGTCACATCCCGCTTCTGTTCCTTCGCTTCATTCTCAGTGATACCGGCCCACGCAAGTTCCGGATCCGTGAAGACAACCGCAGGAATGGCAATGTTGTCAAATTCCACCGGCTCGCCAAGCAGCGTCTCGACCGCCACCTTGGCTTCCCGAGTTGCTTTGTGAGCCAGCATGGGCTCCCCGGCGACATCACCAATTGCCATCAGCGAAGCAACGGATGTACGCTGATTGCGGTCAATGGAAATGAATCCCTTGTCGTCAACCTGAAGGCCTGTGTTCTCCAGTCCAAAGCCGCGACTGTTGGGACGACGACCGACGGAAACAAGCACTCGATCAAATGTCTGCTGAGGCTCTACGCCTTCACCTTCCAACGCTGCCACAATTCCGTCCGCACCTGCCGTCAGACTGGCAACTTTGGTGTTCAGATGGATCGCCGAAAAGACTCGCTGCAATCGCTTCTGCAATGGAGTCACGAGGTCGCGATCGGCCCCCGGCAGCAACCCCCCTGTCATTTCCACAACCGACACCTGCGATCCCAGCGCGGCATACACCGTTCCCATTTCCAGCCCAATGTATCCGCCACCAATGACCAGAAGTTTCCCAGGAACGTCCCTGAGTTCCAGTGCCCCGGTGGAGTCCATCACCCGTTCATCACCGATGTTAAAAATCGGAGGCATCGCCGGAGATGACCCCGTAGCAATGATGCACTGATCAAACCCCAGCGTTTGCGTCGTTCCGTCAGACAGGCTTAACTGCAGCGTCTTTGCATCCAGAAAAGACCCGCGTGCCTTGATGAACGTGACGCCACGAACTTTACACAGACCTTCAATCCCCCCGGAAAGTGATCCGATCACTCCGTTCTTAAAGGTCCGCAGTTTGTCGAGATCAATCGTGGGCTTTTCAAACTGAACTCCGTACTCCGCAGCTTCCTCCGCCTCGTGCATGAGCTTGGCAACATGCAGCAGTGCCTTGGATGGGATACAGCCACGATTCAGACAGACACCGCCAGGCTTGGCCCCGTCATCCACGAGCACCACCTGCATCCCGTGATCCGCTGCTGCAAAGGCTGCGGGATATCCACCTGGTCCACCACCAAGGACTACCAGCTGTGTCTGAATGTCGGCCATATCAATTGAATCTCAGATGAAAATTTTAAACTCAGCAGAATGCAAACTGTGTTGCACCGGTACCGCAGCAGCCTGCAGCGACAGCCTGCAGCGACAGCCTGCAGCGACAGCCTGCAGCGACAGTCCGCAGCGACAGTCCGCAGCGACAGTCCGCGGGGACAGCCTTCAGGAACAGGCCGATGCGACTCTTTGCAGGGCCAAAGAAAACCCCACCGAGATCAGCCTGTCTCCCTCACAAAATGTAGTCGGTCGAGCAATGTTTCTCAAATTCGCCCCACTGCGCGAATTCCGGATCCCGCCTGGATTCTCAAATCGCCGAACAATCGTGCATTTCACGGCGGTAAGCCAAATCACATCGACGACTGGATCTCCGGGTCATGCAGCCGACGACGACGATTCGCTGCGTCCGCCCACAATGATCGCAAAGTCTCTTCTTCATGACCCACCAGAGCACTGCGATATTCCGAAAGCCTCTGCATTGCCGCATCCACCGCAGAAATACAGGCCGACGAATTCTCAAGCAAAATGGAAGACCACAACGCGTCACCACCGGCGGCTATCCGGGTCGTGTCGCGAAAGCCCGACCCGGCGAACATGAGTTCTTCATCCGTGACACAGCCCGCAGCCACGGAAGCGAGGATGTGCGGCAGATGACTGGTGCGTGCCAGAACATGATCGTGCCTGACGGCAGGCATGATGTGACAGTCCATCCTCAACAAATGCCAGAATCGAAGCGTCCGTTGCACTGCCGGGTGCTCGACATCTTCGCGACAGATCACACAGATTCGCCCCGCAAACAAGCCTCCGTCAGCATGCTCAAACCCACTCTGCTCACTGCCCGCAATCGGGTGCGCACCTACAAAACCAGGCAGATCCGACAGTGCAGAACAAATCGCTGCTTTCACGCTTCCCGCGTCGGTAACCACGTCACAACCGGCCTGCAATAACTGTCTCGAGCACTCAGCAACACGATCGACCGGAAGGCAGACCAGTCCAAGGGATCCGGCCGGAATCTCAGATGCGTCAACTCGGCCATACCACTGGTCCAGCAACCCGGTATCGACGGCACGCTGCATCCGTTCCGCGTTGCGCCCGATACCGATGATGCGGGCCTGCGGAGCAACTTGTCGGATTGCGAGGGCCGCAGAGCCACCAATCAGCCCCACTCCCGCGATCACGACGCACTCTTCTGTTGGCTGTTCCGTGCCGCTCACTGCAGACCGTTCCCTACTCTCGCAAACACACCGGACAGAGCTTCATCGAAATTGCTGTGGCAGCAACAGGCAGCGATTCTCTTAGCGCCGGAGATCACTCGAGTTCAATCAGACATTCGGGGGCACAGCGTGCATCGGGGGCACGTTTGACGTAGGACGGCCCGTAGATGGAACCCTCGTCGCCCAGTGAGTACGGCTGGTACTCCATGCGATAGCAGTCTTTCGGATTTGCAAAAAGATTGGACAAACCGCGTGGACGGAAATTCGCCGGACTGCAGCGCTGCTCAGCGTTCAGTGTCGCTGCTCTCGGCCGGTACCACTGCGTATAGCGAAAGGTCGCTGCGGAAAAATGCTGGAATCCTTCGCCCGACGATCCCGCCTTGCCAAGGTCCGTTGCCGGCCGTCGCCAACCCCACGCGTTATAGGTCCCCTCCGGTAACTTCGCATCGCCAACACGCCTTGCGGCAAACTTCTGCAGGGAATTCTGGCTGGGGATGAATCCAGCTGGCACTTGCTCAGGAAATCCGGATTGCAGGCCGTTCGGCTGCTGAGCGATCAGATCCTGATGAAATGCCAATACCGCAATGACGTAGACGACGAATCCAACTGGTCTGTTCATTTATGTCATCCTGACAATTGCTTCAATGTCCGCAGACTGAAACGACGCTCCTCGTCGTACATCCGGTCTACTCATCGTCAGTCTCCCCCGCGATGCTCGTCTCATTCCAACTGATCCAACCAATCCAACCTTTCATGCTGTCAGTTTGACCGAAGGTAGCGACTGAGCAAACCAGGCAGGGTCTGCAGGCTGTGCGGGCTGGGTAATATCACAGTGCAGAGCTGCTGTTGAAGACTCAGACCTGCGGATGAGTACTGCGAATCGACTGCACGATCGACGCGGCGCGTGACGCGAGTTCCTGAATCTCATCCCACTTTCCGGTGTCAATCAGTTTTTTGGGAGCCAGCCACGAACCACCGACCGCAGGAACGCCCGGATGCTTCAGCCAGTCGACCAGATTCCCTTCGGAAACTCCCCCCAGTGGAATGTAATTCACACCAAGGTGGGCATAGGGAGCCTGCAGACTGGACAACATCGACAAACCGCCGGCCGGAACGGCGGGGAAGAATTTCAGGCTGCGACAACCAGCACGAACTGCGGCATCAATGTCGCTGGGAGTCATGACGCCCGGGGCGAAAGGCAATCCAACAGCTGCAGCAGCGGCGATCACTTCCGGATTCGTTCCAGGAGATACCGCAAACGAAGCCCCCGCCTGCTGCACTTCGGTCACCTGCTGCGGCAGAATCACCGTGCCGGCTCCGGCCAGCATGTCCGGAACTTCCGTTGTGATTGCTCGCAAACACTCAAGGGCAGCCGGGGTTCGCAAGGTCAGCTCCATCGCACAGACGCCGCCCGCAAGCAGGCTTTGGGCCAGCTTCACAGCACGCTGCGGATCCTCAATCACCAGCACGGCGATGACGCCACAGTCACGAATCCGCTGCAGCAGTGTCTCCGAAAACGACGCTCCGCTGACTTCCGGTGATAACATCATGATTTCAGGTCCTTCTGCGTCTGCTGCTGTGACTGCCAGACGCTGACGCAGTGGATCCGTCTGCAGAACAGGAATGAGCACATCGAATCAGGAGAGAATCTCATGGACCACTCGTTGCTTTTCCACACCGGTCAATCGCTGATCCAGTCCCTGAAACCTGACCGTGAATCGTTCGTGGTCGATGCCAAGGCAATGCAGCAGTGTGGCATTCAGATCATTGACATGACAGGGATCTTCAACGCAGTTGTAGCTAAAGTCATCGGTCGTTCCCAAAACAGTTCCGCCACGAATCCCGCCGCCCGCCAGCCACATACAGAAATTTCGGGGGTGATGATCCCGCCCGTAGTCATCGGCCGTCAGGCGTCCCTGAGAATACACGGTGCGACCAAATTCTCCGCCCCAGACAACCACCGTACTGTCCAGCAAACCTCGCTGCTTCAAATCCTGGATTAATCCGGCACAAGCCTGATCCGTATCGTAACACTGGTGTGCAATTTCTGAGGGCAGGGCACCGTGCTGGTCCCAGCCTCGATGCAGCAACTGAATCACTCGAACCCCCCGTTCCACCATTCGCCGGGCCAACAACGCACTTGCCGCAAAGCTCCCCGGTGTCGTCACTTCAGGACCGTACAGATCCAGCGTGCTTTGAGTCTCTCCCGACAAATCCACCAGTTCCGGAACGCTGGTCTGCATTCGCCACGC
The DNA here is from genome assembly GCA_017859815.1 of Planctomycetota bacterium. Lineage (GTDB taxonomy): Bacteria > Planctomycetota > Planctomycetia > Planctomycetales > Planctomycetaceae > SXXK01. Next base: position 11,372 of record JAFMMM010000050.1, read on the forward strand.
CATCTCATACTGAGCCATTCGGGTGACCGTCTCGGGATCAGAATAACGATCGAGCGTCATTTGGTTCAGTCGAGCCAGACCGTCCAGCATCTTTCTGCGACTGGCTGGCGATACCCCGGCAGGATTCCGGATGTAGAGCACCGGGTCCTGACCGCTTCGCAGTGCCACACCGGTATACCTCGACGGCAGAAATCCACTGCTCCACATCCGCGAGAACAGGGCCTGAGTCGGTCGTTTCGATGTCCAGTGCGGTGTCAGGACGACAAACGCCGGCAGGTTGCTGCTTTCACTTCCCAAACCGTAGGACACCCACGAACCCAGACTGGGGCGTCCCGGAACCTCACTTCCCGTCGTCACAAATGTACATGCGGGGTCGTGATTAATCGCATTCGTGTGCACCGTGCGGATCAGAGCCAGTTCGTCAGTGACACCTCCGGTATGAGGGAGTAATTCACTGACCCAGGTCCCGCTGTCACCACGCTTTGAGAAGCTGAATTTTGACGGAGCGACGGGCAGGCGAGCCTGTCCGCTGGTCATCGTGGTGATCCGCTGCCCCTGGCGAACGGAATCCGGGAGATCACCGTTGAAGTACTTCTGCAGCCCAGGTTTGTAGTCCCACAAGTCCAGTTGCGAAGGGCCCCCGTTCATGTGCAGATAGATCACCGATTTCGCGCGGGGCGGAAAATGCGGCAATCCTGGCTGCGGCAGATTTCCGGAACCAAAGGCCGCGTTGCCAATGGCCCCCGTTGCAGTCAGTCCGGCCAGCGCAAGATTGCCCAAACGCAATCCACCGCCGGCAAAAAACTGCCGCCGATTCTGCTGCAGAAGAAATTCACTGATCGGATGCGTCATCATGACCCGAAATTCCTGCTGACACACTCAGTACATTTGTTAAACATCTCTGTCACGCATCTCTGTTACGCATCTCTGTTGAGAAAACACTGCGTTGAGAAAACACTGCGATCTGCACCGGCTGAGCAGATGTCTCATACCCGGATTGAATACCAGTGTCCTTTGTTGCCGAAAGGGATTCAACACAAGCCACTTTAACCTCACGATTGCTGGAAATTCGCCGTCACCACGTGAAGCCCGCCAGTTCAGGTTTGCTGTTGATCGCACACCTGCGATGATACTTCCGCCGGGCTGTTCTCACCCTGCCCAGGCCGGACTGCCGGCCTGTCAATCTGTTTGTGAAGAAGCACCACGAATCATGACTATCAGGACTCCACGCAGCGGTGGTGGCTGGAAAGCCATCGGATACAGCCTTCGTCTGGCCCGAAAAGTCGGCTGGCTGAAAATGTGGCGGGCAATGAGATCCCGCAACACCTGCAAGACCTGCGCTGTAGGCATGGGCGGCCAACTGGGTGGCATGGTGAACGAAGGTGGACACTTCCCGGAGGTCTGCAAGAAATCGTTCCAGGCAATGGCTTCCGATATGCAGGGCGGCCTTACCCAACAGGCCATCGAAAACATGAGCCTGGACCAGATGCGTGCCATGACGCCCCGCCAACTGGAGAACAGCGGTCGACTGACTCAGCCGCTGTATCTGCCCGAGGGTGGTCGGTCATGGAAAGTGACAACGTGGGAACACGCCATGGAGAAACTGGCCGAACAGCTGCAGGCGGCCGGGCCGGAACGAGCGTTTTTCTATGCCAGTGGCAGAGCTTCCAACGAAGCGGGTTTTCTGCTGCAAATGATGGCTCGTCTGTTTGGCACCAACTATGTCAACAACTGTTCCTACTACTGCCATCAGGCCAGCGGAGTTGGTCTTGGCTCCGCCATTGGCAGTGGGGCCGGAACCGTGAAGCTGGAAGATCTCGATCAGGCAGATCTCTATATCCTGATCGGCGCGAACCCGTCTTCCAATCACCCCCGCCTGATGCGGTCCCTGATGCAGCTCCGAAGACGTGGCGGAAAGATCATCGTCATCAATCCGCTGCGCGAACTGGGGCTCGTCAATTTCCGTGTTCCCAGCGATACCCGCAGTCTGCTGTTCGGTACCGAAATCGCCAGCACTTACGTCCAGCCACATATCGGCGGTGACCTTGCACTGCTGACCGGGATCGCTCGCGAAGTCATCGAACGCAACGCACATGACCAGGTCTTCATCAACAAACACACCGAAGGATTTGACGAATACAAACGCTGTGTCATGGAATCATCCTGGGACGAGATCGTGTCCTCCTCGGGCGTGGACCGGCAGACCATCCGGTACATCGCAGATCAATACTGCTCCGCTCGCAACGTTGTCATCGGTTGGTGCATGGGCATCACCCACCACCTCAATGGCACAAACAATGTCCAGGCCATCGCCAGCCTGTCACTCCTCCGCGGAATGGTCGGTCGGGAACATGCCGGACTGATGCCAATCCGCGGTCACAGTAACGTTCAGGGACTGGGAACCGTTGGCGTGACCCCCGCACTTAAACAGCACCTGCTCGAACGCTTCGAAGAACGACTGCAGATTGCTGCCCCGAAGAGCCCCGGTTATGACACCATGGCCTGTATGCAGGCTGCTCATCGCGGGGAAATGGATTTTGCGCTCTGCCTCGGCGGAAACCTGTATGGAAGTAATCCGGCAACTCAATGGGCCGGAGAAGCAATGTCCCGTATCGGGACCGTGATGTATCTGTCCACAACACTCAATACCGGTCACGCGCATGGACTGGGAAAGGAAACATTCATTCTTCCCGTCCTCCCACGTGATGAGGAAACTCAGAAAACCTCCCAGGAATCCATGTTCAGCTACGTACGATTAAGCGACGGAGGCAAGTCGCCGTTCAGTTCGGTCCGCAGCGAGGTCGCGATTCTGGCAGAACTCGGACAGCGACTCTTCAGCGACACGACGCCGCTGGACTGGTCCGCCATGGAAAGTCATGAAGCCATCCGGGAGTTGATCGCGGAACTTATTCCCGAGTACTCCGGGCTGAAGGAGATCGACGCCAGTAAAAAAGAGTTTCATGTCCCAGGTCGCGCGATTCGCAACTACAAGTTTCCACGCCCCGGCGGCGTTGCAAAATTCCACGAGTTCCGGATCTCTCCACGGCAACAGGCAGACAATCAGTTCTGCCTGATGACAATCCGCTCCGAAGGGCAGTTCAACAGCGTCGTCTACGACGAAGAAGATCTGTATCGAGGACAGGAACGCCGAGACGTTATTCTGCTGAACGATGAAGACATCAGCCGACTCGGCTGGCAACCCAACCAGCGAGTCACCGTCAAAAGCAGCTGCGGACAAATGCAGTACATCCTCGTCCGCAGTGGCAACATCAGAGCCGGCAACGCGGCCATGTACTATCCCGAAGCCAATGTTCTTGTCCCCAATGACGTTGACCCGTTATCCCGCACCCCCGGTTATAAAGCGGTCATGGTCACTCTGACTGCCGAAACCAGTTCGTAAAGAAAGACATCAATCACCATTGGGCTCAGGGACACCCGGAAAGGGCGGCACAGCTCTAAGCCAACCGCCCCAAAAGTGTCTCAATCACCAGCCTTAAATGCGTCGCCAACCACGCTTCCGTTGTCGCAACGCCATGCCCCATCGCCGTCTTCTCAATGGGGATCCCAGGAAAAATGGTTTCCCCGGACCGTTCATAGTCGACCAGCAGATTCAGGCCGTCCGTGTGGCAGCGGACACCCAGCTTCAAGCGGGCACATAAATCCCGAAACCGTTTGGGAACCAGTAGCTGCGTATCGAGGCCATGCTGTGGGTCCTCCAACCCCGCTTCCAAAAGGAAATCCAGCCGCTGATTGATCTCTCTCAGCTGCGGTAATGAAATATCGGTACCGGCAAGCGCGAATGCCTGCACCCAGTCCCCCCAACGAGCACTGATGACGTCCCCTGGAGGCTGGGGAGGAAACAGGGGACAGGCTCGGTCCGGGTGCTGCGGATCATGCACACGATGAAAACTGATATGCAGCAGATCGCGATACCCCAATGGGTCCCAGCCATAACGCACAGGGGTTCCAAAGGTAACCAGCAAAAGTGATTCAGCCAGCGGGTGCGGGCCGGAATACTGTGACAGTTCGTCCACAACAGACACCCAGTGCTCCTGGTCATGAATACCGACGATATCCTGAATCCTCTGCATGGCCGATTTCCCTTCAGCCAGCAGATTTGTCAGGATTGCAAAAGCGTTGCCGGCATGCGAATGCCCCCAAAGCATTGTCCGCTGGCCCTCCTGCAGCGGATTGCTGAACAACTGGTGCAACAGGCGAATCGCCAGATCCACCCGTGCAAACGCATGGTTTTGACCACTCCACGTGGGCTCCAGCAGCTCCACGACCGGATCATCACCCACCAGCCGCTGAAACTGATCACAAAAGACTGCGTTGTAATTTCCAATATCGCGGGAAACCGCAGAGATCACGGGACGCGCCCGGGTCTGCAGCGAATCAGCAAACTCCCGAAATGGGGCTGCAAGCAACGGGACCTGTCCGGAAAGAACTCGCAGAGTATCTGATACCCCAAACGGATCGTCGCCCAGAAAGGTTCCGTGTACCAGAATCACACGCGACACATCGAGCTCTGTGTGCAGTTTCTCCGCTTCCCCATCCACGCCCTCACGGTATTTCAGCATGTGAAATTCCGGCGGCTGCTGCGGGACTGTCGGATACGCCTGATGTCGAAAACCATTGCCTGCCGGCATTTCTTCACTTCCCTCAAATGCTGAAGTAAAGCTTCCCGCCCACAAAAGACAGGCGGACAGTCTGCCCCAAACGGGAACAAACCTGAGTCTGACATCAGAGCGAATCCTGCTTCCCCGGCTTCAGCGGCCCCGAAGGCTGCTGCTGATCAACCGCAGAATACTGCAGCGATGCGAGCCCTGATGGTAATGTGATTCGCTGATATGTCACTATCTTCGCTTCTCCACCGGGATCTGCCTGACGACCGTCCGCATTGAAGCGATCAACCTGCCCGTCACCGCCAAAACGATCCCAGCCCATCAACACCCCGTCTTCGTAGCGATAAATATCTCTCCACATCCGGACCGGCTCGAGAACCGGATCTGCATACATCCCTTCCGCAGCAGGAGACAAATAATCCACGCTGATCAACTTTCCGTCACTGTAGACACGCCGCCCGGTCGGTGGAAACCATGTTGAGATGAGCCCCGGAAATGACAGAGATTCCCCATTGTCGGCGAAGACTCCGATGTCGACTCGTGCCGTCTGCAGATCAGTGTTCCACGGCACCTGGAAGGGGTCATGCCAGTCAATCAACAACTCCGCTCTGGATCCCTCGTTGTTGAGCGTTCGAATCTGAACTCGCTCCGCATCTCCCTGCAGCAATCGCCACTCAAATGTCAGTGTTCGACCGTTGAAGTCGCCGCTGTTTCCAACATCCACCACCATCCTTCGTGTCAGTCGTCGGGTCCGGTGAATCCGGCCGATCGCCGTAGCGCCGGTCAGGACAGTTTCCGGAAGGGCAGCCAACTCCGCAGTCTCTGCAGCCAGTGGCAGATCTTCCTGCGCAACTCTCAGAATGATCTGCGCGGGTACACGGTCTGTGGTCAGATCATGAGCCATCCGGACCATTCGCTCCTGATCCAGTTCATGCCCGCGAAAAACCACCGCATGAGCACGTCCGGACAGGTAATCGGCGGGGCTTTCCACAAACGTCCAGCTGCGCCGCATCAGCCACTGGACCGTTTGCCACAGCAGTTGCCGAGTCTCCAGGAATTCGCGGACTTCCGGCCGAAATGATGCCGCACATAATGCAATCGCCCGGAGGAACGGCTGATCGGACCCGGACGATCCTTCAGACACCACCCAGCAGGGCAGATTGAATGGAAACACATCGCCATGCGGAACACAAAAGTCCTGATGCGATGGAAAGCAGTAAAGCTGGTCACGACGCCAGTTGTTCAGCACCTGAGCACGGGACACCTGATCCCCCATCAGTTTTCGCGGGTTGCTGCACCAGAAGACATCGCCAACCTGAGCCGTTGATGCGTTTCCAAATGTGGGCAGGTTAAAGCACAACTCCGGATGTGCACCAAAATCCACGCCGGAAGCACGAGCCATCGGACCATATTCCACAAAAGCCAATTGAGGAAAATCGGTGCGTTGCAGCGTCGAGTGTCCGCGATCCCTGTTGTCATACAGGATGCCACGAAACCCCGCTGCAGTTCCTTCGCTGATCCACTGATTCACCAGCGTGATGACCGGGTCCTGCAGCTGACTTTTCCGAAACGGAAAGAACCGGCGGCCCTGCGGATCCTCTGCAAACGTGGTCACCAGCACGTGCGCTCGATCATCCCACGTCGTATTCCGCTCTGTGACCAATGCTGACTGCCCCTCCACAATTCCGGCTGCGGCAGAGTTGCCTCGTTCCGATCGGTCGCCAATGGAAGCTGCCGCCTCACGAAGCAACAGAGGAAATCGAGGATCACTGCGTAATTCAAAAAACTCCGGAGCCTGCAGCAACTGCTGTGGCTCATCAAAACCGCAGTGCACTGCCTGGTACAGGGCATCCATTGCCTCCTCGGATTCATCAATTGCTGCATGGAATACCGCACGCAGTACCCACATCCCGGGATTCTCACCATCATGCCGCAGAAACTCTTTGGCCAGCTGCAGTGCACGCTGGTAGTGTCCTTCGCGATAGAGCCTGCGCAGCACCGACTTTCCCTGCAGACTCACCGTCCGCTTGTGCGGTAACTGGAAGACACCCGTGCTTTGCCGATACCCACGATGCGGAATTCGCCCCACATAACGAGATGCAACCAGCCCGCTGAAGAACAGCCCGAATATCGCAGCAAGAATCGGAAGTCTCGATTTCATTGCACTCACCCGCCATCTCAAGTTCAGATTCGCAACGCCGCAGATCTCCTCATACGCCGTCTGGAGTGCAATTTACTTCAAAGTGGCCTGTCCTGCAGACCGAACAGAGCTTTTCTTTACAGCAACCTCTCGGAATTCAGGCGATTGCCGTCTGGACACACTCACAATTTCTCGCCATTCCGCCCCCTGGCCTGCTAGAATTCCCGAGTCGGCAGAGGAACAGGTGTTCGCTGGACGGTAACGTCTGGAGGAAAGTCCGGGCTCCACAGGACACGATGGTGGGTAACACCCACCGTCCGCAAGGACCGGGAAAGTGCAACAGAAAGCAAACCGCCGAACGGTGGTCACGAACGGACTTGTCCGTGCATGACCACGTCGTGGTAAGGGTGAAACGGTGCGGTAAGAGCGCACCAGCAGCCTGGGTGACCGGCTGGCTGGGTAAACCCCATCGGGAGCAAGGCCAAGCAGAAGGAACGGCAACTTTGTTGCCTCGAACCGGTCCGGTTCGCTGACCTTCGGGTAGGCTGCCAGAGGTGCTGAGTAATCAGCATCCCAGAGAAATGAACACCCTCGACAGAACCCGGCTTATCGTTCCTCTGCCGACACTTTTCTGCCGCCATGACAACTCGCCAGCCATCAGCAAGTGCAACGCAGGCATCATCCGATTCTGGTGTTGACGCGCGTCCCCAATATTCGGCACGATCTGCCGGTGTGCCCCCTGAGACTTTTCTCTCTTTGAACAATTCCCTCAGAGGCCAATCCGCCGGAATCCTCTTCCGACGGCTTCTCAACGCCCTCTTCCCCCTCTGGATTGCTCGTGCCTGTCCCTCTCGTCATCGCCGCGCTCTACCTGATCCTGCCGCTGCAATGCACCGGATTTGGCCAGGAAAACACTCGCTGGGTCATTCAGCAGCAGCGGCAGGAATTCACCATCTATTCTGAGTTCCCTGTTGATGTGGATGCCGTCTGTCACCAACTGCAGGCTGTGACCAAAATCCTGCAGCAACAGTTCGGAATTGAGCCGACAAAAGCTCCGGTTGAACTCATCCTGTTCAACACCCGGAAGTCCTACGAGGACTACCTCAAAGATGAGCTTCCTGAAGCCCTGAATCGCCGCGCTGTATTCTTTTCAGATAACGACGTGAGTCAGATTTATGCGTGGAAAAGCCGGTGGCTCACCACGGATCTGAGACACGAAATCACACATGTGCGTCTGCATCAGCACCTTCCGTTCGTGCCACTTTGGATCGACGAAGGGATCGCCGAGTACCTCGAAACACAATCGGAAGAAAGCGGCCTCGCCTCACGGCGTGAAGCTGTTCGCTGGAAAGCCCGGCTCGGTTTTCCACCCCGACTCACGTCTCTGGAGCAACTGCAGCACGCCGCCGAGATGCAGTCTGATGATTACCGCAACAGCTGGGCGTGGATCTGCTACCTCATGAATGACAGCGACACATCACGAGAGGCTTTCAAAAGTTACCTGCGGAAGATCCATAATGGCGAAGCGCCGGGAAAGTTCAGCAGCTGGGTGCAGCCGCAAATTTCGGATCTTCAGCAATCCGCAAACTCCTATTTTCGCAAATCACACTTCCGTCTAAACTCCGACTAAAGTCGCAGGGAACCTCACCCGGATCAGAACTCACTCAGCGACTGATACCTGTCTTCTCAACTTCGTGTCAGATGCTCTGAAGGAACGGACTTATGACCTCCTATCGCACCGTCGCACACAATTTGCTGGCCGCAGCAATTGTCTTCTCCCTCGTGCTTCCAACTCCCGTCCTTGCGGCTGCCAACAACAGTGTCGTTGCAGTAAAAGATGTGCGACTGACCGAAGTCGGCCAATTGACGACGCGAATCGTTGACGGGCAGGGCGTTCCAGTGGCAGGCGCCAGTATTCAACTCGAATACAAACAGCAGATCGTTGCCACCACAACCACCGACAAGAATGGCTACGCCGCATTCTCCGGACTGCGACCAGGACTTCACACAATTGTCAGCCCCGCTTCCCGAAGAGACGTGCGACTTTGGACCAACGATACCGCTCCACCGTCCGCAATCACTGTTCCCGCTGTTGTCAGCGAACTCAGTACGCTTCGTGGCCAGTTCGGTGCGTTCAACCTTCCCGGTGTGATCTATGCCGGTCTTGCGACCGCAGCACTCGTCGTCGCTGTCGACGCTGAAAACAGCGCCGATGATGCGGATGCAGCCGCAAAAGATGCTCTGGCACAGATCGCAGCTCTCGAAGATCGCCTTGACGCTCACGAAAACGCCAGCCCCTGAGACGCACTCTCTCTGCTCTCATCGACTCAGTCGGACCTTTCTCAGTCCGACACACTCTCCCCAAAAGCTCGATCGGGTCGCCGGTCGGGCTTTTGCTGGTTGAATACGACAGCACAGGCCTCCAGCTATTCTGCCACGGGCCCGGCATAGAATTCCTGCAACCATTCCAGCACCGCCTGGTCTGCCGCTGCAGCCGCAGCCGGAGTTCCGCCATCCGCAGCCCACGGTAATAATTCCACAACATCGTCCGGCAGATCCTCGGACGAAACAGCCCCCAGAGGAATCTGCCTGGCCTGCGAGTTTGCCAGCAAGACCTCCGCCTCCTCAGAAAGCAGAAAGCGAATCAACTTTTCGGCAGATTCCGGGTGCGGACACTCCCGAATCATGGCAACAGTATTGGGAATGCAAATCGTCCGGCCACCCGCAAGCCGCACTGGAAGAATGCCGACACTGGCCCCGTCATCAATGGCCGCAAAGGCGTCGTCCGTGTCTGTTAGCCCCAGTTCGCAAACTCCGGCCGCGACCAGATCGCGAACCGCACCGTTTCCCCGAACTTCTCTGATTCCACGTTCGTGCAACGAAACATGCCACTGCTGAAGATTCGCAAGGCTGGTATCGTGGC
>JAFMMM010000051.1 GCA_017859815.1 Planctomycetota bacterium
CAGCAGCGGATTTCGAGGACGTCAACGTCCTGTCCACGTTTTGCGACGAGGCGGGGCAGTTCATTGACCGACAGGCCGGATCCGACACACCGTTCTTCCTCTACGTCGCACTGACGGCTCCACACACACCCACATCACCGGAAGCCGCATTCGAAGGACGCAGTCGGATTGGTGTTTATGGGGATTTTGTGATGAATACCGACGCCTGCATTGGTCGGATTCGAGAACATTTGAGACGCACCGGGACTGACAGAAATACGCTGGTGATGGTGTCTTCAGATCATGGTCCTGGACACTATTCCGGTCGAAAGCGAGAAGCCACGGCGAACCAGATGCAGGAGATGCAGGACGACGGTCACTACACGACCGGTCCCTGGCGAGGTTACAAGTTTTCGGTTTTTGAGGGAGGGCTGCGAGTCCCATTTGCTGCTGTCTGGCCGGCGGAAATTCCAGCCGGAACTGAAAGCGATGCGCTGATTGGGCTGAACGATTTGATGGCGACGTGGGCTGACCTGTGCGGAATTTCAATGTCGGACGAACAGGGACCGGATTCGATCAGTTTCGCCAGTGTGTTGCAGCGGGGTGATCAAGGGACTCGCCAGTCAATGATTATTCGTGGAACGCGAGCAGACGCTGTGATTGACGGCGACTGGAAATTGATTCTTGGTCCGGGGAGTGGCAGCGCGGGGCAGTTTGCCAGCCAGCCGACGTCGGATGAAGCGTGGCGTACGGCGATCAGCAGTGCGGCTCGCAAGGTGCGTGAGCATGCTGATCTGGAAGATCCGGCATTCACGCAATTGTATCATTTGAGTGTTGATCCCGGGGAGACGGAGGACCAGTCGGCAGCCGATTTTGCACGTGTTCAGCGGATGCTGGGGACCTATCGCAGGATTGTCGAGAGCGGGCGATCAACCGCGGGACCCAGGTTGCCGAATGACCGGGCGATCGAGGCCTTTCGTCCGCCGCCATTTGTCTGGAACAAGTAGCTCACTGCGGCAGAACACTCAGACTGCAGGGCAGCGTCGTTCTCACCCTGCTGTGCGTAACAAGGCGAGAACAGCGGACGCAGAAAAGGCAGAGGCATGAAGACCAGGGCGTTGAGAAGATTTCGCGACAGGCTTGCTCGTAACGAACCGGCGTTGGGGCTGTGGGTCACCCTCGAGTCGGCCAGTATCACAGAGATGGCTGTGGCTCTCGGAGTTGACTGGGTGGTGGTTGACGCTGAGCATGGGCATCTGGACTGGAAGGAGATCAACGAACATATCCGCGCGGCCGTGCGGAGTGACACCGTGATTCTGGTCCGGGTCGCCGAACGCAGCACGGCATTATGCAAGCGAGCTCTGGACATCGGTGCAGACGGCGTGGTGGTTCCGTGGGTCGAGACCGCGGAGCAGTTGCAGGAGGCTGTCAGCGATTGCCGTTATCCTCCGGCCGGACGTCGCGGTATCGGCGGAGAGCGGGCCACGGTCTGGGGACAGTGCTTCACCGAGCATACCGGAACAGCCAACGATGATGTGCTGGTGGTTCCACTGATTGAGAGTGTGTCTGCAATTCCTAATGTGCCGGCAATGTGTCAGGTTAAAGGAGTCGACGTGTTATTCTTCGGGCCTGCGGACTTCTCGGCGACTGCGGGATACTGCGGACAGTGGGAAGGCCCTGGAGTTGCTGCTCAGATTTTACAGCTGGCTGAGGCAATTCGAGGGGTGGGAAAGCACTGTGGCGTGCTGAGCACGGGACTTGAGAATCTGCAGGAGCGTCTGCAGCAGGGGTTCCGTATGGTGGGTCTGGGGACTGACAGCGGATTGCTGCTGCGGGGCCTGCATCAGACTCTGCAGGTTGTCCAGCGTGACAGAACTCCTGCAACCAGTCTTAACCCGGCAGACGGGACTGCGGTGCAAGCGCCGCTGGCACAGCCTCCCGCAGAGATGACTCCTGATCGTCCGGAAATCATGACGACCCGTGGCAGCGGAGCAGCGGTCGAACTGGCGAGCGGCGTTGCGCTGGAGATTCTTGCAGGGGAGCACGTTGCCGCTCAGAATCTGATGACAGGTCTTGTCGAAATGCAGCCTGAATCGAGACTGGAGTATCATGTTCATCCCTGCAGTGAATCGATTACGGTCCTGGCGGGTACGCTGGAAGTCTCTGTCGACGGTCGGACTTACACGCTGGGGCCGCTGGACAATATCACGGTTCCACGCTGGCTGCCGCATCAGGCTGTGAATCCAGATGCCCGACAGGTTTTGCGAATGCATGTTGCGCTTGCTGCAACGAATCCGGAACGCGAACTGACCGAGCGCAGATTCCCTGAAGTGCGCATGCCGGATGATTCAGCGGGAGTGGCTGGATTCGAACGAGTGACTCGGATTGCAACAGCATCGCGTTCCGGCAGTGTGGGCCCGAACTCGCAGTTCGTGGATTACTTTAATGCGAAATTGATGCCGGGACTGGAGATGAGCGGGGGATATGCCCGCTTTGAACCTGGGGGGCGACTGCCTGATCATCTGCATGATTTTGATGAGTCCATTTGCATCATCCGAGGACGGGCTGATTGTCTGGTTGAGGGGCGCCGCCATTCACTGTCGGATTGTGGAACGGCCATGATTCCTCGAGGCCGCGTTCATTTCTTTATGAATCAGTCGACCGCTCCGATGGAGATGATCTGGGTTTACGCCGGGCCGTTACCGGAACGAATTGTGATCGAGCCTGGGTTTGTCAGGGACCACGGAGGGCAGGGGTAATGTCGGCGACTGAAGAGCCTCAATTTCGTATTGCTGTGACCGCTGATTTTCATGACGAACGCGGTGAACCCCGCTATCAGGATATTGGACTGGCAGAGTTCACCGGGATTTCTCAAATCGTGACACGTGGTTTCAGTAAGCATCTGGCCGAGATTTCCGCGGAGCAGTTGCACGGTTTTCATGCCGCGCTGGTACTGACTCCGCGTGTGACTGTCGGTTCACTGGAAGGCAATGATCAGCTGCTGGCGATCGCTCGATTTGGAGTCGGGTACGACACGGTTGATGTGGCAGCCTGTACCGAACGCGACATTCTTGTGACAAACACACCGGGAGCAGTGGATCGTCCAGTGGCAGAGGCAACAGTTGGCTGGATGCTGGCGTTGACGCATCGAATTGCGCAGAAGGACCGGCTGGTTCGAGAGGGACGCTGGGAAGAACGCAGCCAGCACATGGGAACGGAATTACGTGACCGCATTCTCGGAATTGTTGGTCTCGGTGGCATCGGTCGAAAACTGGTGAGTTTGCTGCAGGGCTTTGGGATGCGGCAGCCTGTTGCCTTTGATCCCTTCGTGTCGGCTGAAGTCTTTGAGCAATGTGGTGTCAGAAAAGTGACGCTGAAGGAATTGCTGGAAACAGCTGATTTCGTATCGCTGCATTGTCCATTGACTGAGGACACGCGGGGATTGATCGGTGCGGAGCAGCTCAGGCAGATGAAACCGTCGGCGTGGTTGCTGAATCTGGCGCGCGGAGGAATTGTGAACGAGATGGCACTTGATGAAGCCCTGAGATCGGGCCGGCTGGCCGGGGCGGCGGTGGACTGCTTTGAGAACGAGCCCGTTATTGCTGCACCTCCGTTCGCCGGTCTTGACAATGTCCTGCTGGCACCGCACTCGATTGCGTGGACTCACGAGTTGTTTCGTGATATTGGACGTTCGGCCTGTGGCAGTTTGCGTGAGATTTCGCAGGGGATTCGTCCTGCAACAGCGGTGAATCCGGAGGTCTTCGATCGTCCCGGATTTCAGCGAAAGTGGGAAACGATGGTGGATGATCTGCGGGGCTGAAGAGATTAGGTTTCTGTGCCGTTTAACCGGCGGAAGAGGAGGCAATGGCGATGACGGTTTCAACTCGAAGTAGGAATGTTTGCTGCCACTTGGCGGTGCAGTGGATAGCAGTTATTGGCTCCGGAGCTCTGCTGGCTCAGTCACCCAACGCGAAAATGCCGCAGTTGCTCGATCTGAATGATCAGCTGGATCGCCAGGTCGTTGTGGACCGGGAGCCGGGACAATATCTGGGGCATCCGACCACTTGTCTACTGGAAGATGGCCGTACGATGTTATGCGTCTATCCAAAAGGGCATGGTCGCGGCGAGATCGTTTATAAACGCAGTGTTGATGGCGGACTGACGTGGAGCGATCGACTGCCGACACCGGAGAGTTGGTCCACTTCTCGCGAAGTGCCCACGATTCATCGAGTGATCGGTCCGGATGGAAAACGCCGCCTGATCATGTGGTCCGGTCTGTACCCGGCGCGACTGGCGGTCTCGGAAGATGACGGAGCCAGTTGGAGCGAGCTGCGGAAAGCCGGAGACTGGGGTGGAATTGTTGTGATGGGATTTGTGGAGCCGCTGAATACTGCGCCGGGTCATTACCTGGCCATGTTCCACGACGATGGCCGTTTCTTCGACGGCAGCAACAAAAGAACACCGGAGTTTCGTCTGTTTCAGACGCGGTCTGCTGATGGCGGGCTGACATGGTCGTTTCCGGAAGTGGTGTTTGAGTCGGCCGAGGTGAATCTTTGCGAACCGGGTTGCATTCGGTCTCCTGATGGAAAGACGATGGCTGTACTGCTGCGGGAGAATCGCAGAGGCAGGAACTCGCATATTATTTTCTCCGATGACGAAGGAAAGACATGGAGTAAGCCGAGGGAGGTTCCGCTGGTGCTCACCGGCGATCGGCACACCGGAAAGTATCTGCAGGACGGCCGTCTGTTTATTAGTTTTCGCTGCATCTCACCTGCGCAGAGCCGTCAGGATCGCCCTTGGGAGGGTGACTGGGTTGCCTGGGTCGGCAGTTGGGATGACCTGGTGAACGGGGGGATTGGTCAATACATGGTGCGACTCAAGGACAATCAGAAATCGTACGATACCAGCTATCCGGGAGTGGAATTGTTGCCGGACGGGACCATTGTGACCACGACATACGGCCACTGGGTTGCCGATGAGCAGCCATGGGTTCTGAGTGTGCGTCTGAAGCCGGAGGAACTGGACCGCATGGCTGCAGCAAAGCGGTGAGGCTGGTTCGACTGGTCTGCAGGGTCAGCGAGGTCCTGGGGCGTTGGTCAGAGTTGCTTCACGATCTTCGCCTGGCGTGGTCCGTCTGTAGTCAGCCCCATTGATTGCTTCTCCGGTTTCCCGATCGAATCTGTCGTGCGAGATTTCTTTCGGCACACTGTCGCGGGTCGCTTCGATCCATTTGTCGAGTGTGTTTTCCAGCGCCTGCTGGCGAGTACGGAACGCTGGGATCCCGGCAAGATTATGGAGTTGGTGTGGATCCTGTTTCAGGTCATACAGTTCAACCAGCGGACGGGGACTGAGAAACACGTCGTTCTGTGCTGAGTTGAGTCGTTTGGCGTCGCGTGCTTTCTGCAGGCTGGAATGGGACGGGGACCGCACGGAATCAGCCGGACCCTGCCAGGCAAGTTCGGGGCGGGAATTTCGAATCAGCAGCAGTCCATCCCCTCTGACCCCTCGCCCATGTGCCTCGTAGTCGTGCCAGTTATGTTCTGAGAATGCGAACTGCCGCGGTCGGGCGGTCGGATCCGAGAAGATCGAATGCAGGCTGACGCCCTGCATTGACTCGGCTGGAGAAATACCGGCGGCCTCAAGAATTGTTGGTGCCAGGTCAATGACGCTTGTGAGCGACTCTGTGGGGACACCCGGAGTGCGAATCCCCTGTGGCCAGTGGGCCACCAGAGCGGTTTTCATTCCGGAGTCATGAATCCGGGTTTTGGCCCGAGGAAAAGGGCGTCCATTGTCGGCCAGAACAAAAATCAGGGTGTTTTGCAGGGCATCCTGTTGACGCAGTTCCGACAGTACTTCGCCGATGTAGAAATCAAAACGAGTGACTTCGTTGTAGTAAGAGGCGAGGTCACTGCGTGTGGCGGAGTTATCGATGAGGAACGGTGGGACGATGACATTTTCCGGCTGATGCATTGGGCCGTACTTTGCTGCATTCCACTGTTTGTCGGCGTCCCAGGCTCGATGGGCGTCGTACGAAGCAAACCAGAAAAAGAAGGGCTGGTCAGCGGGACGCTCTGCCGTAATTTTCCGCCAGTTCGCATGACCTCCGCTGTTTCCGTTCTGTCTGCCACCATCAATCAGATCGAATGCTGCGGGGCGGTTGGCCGGTGTTCCATCGGCTCTGGGGCCCGACTTCATATGATTTTTTCCTGACAGGGCTGTGTAGTACCCGGCGTCTCTGAGGAGTTCCGGAAACCATGGCAGATGTCCGGCAATGGGCTCGTGCAGTTCAGCAGCCTTACCGTTGTTGTGCGGATATCGGCCGGTAATGATGGACGATCTGCTGGGGCTGCAGCTGCTGGCGGTCAGATACGCCTGATCAAAGCGCATTCCGTGCGCTGCCAGCCAGTCAATGTTGGGCGTGCGGGCAGCTGTGTTTCCGTAACAGCCATAGTCATTCCAGCTGACATCGTCAGCGATGAAAACGATGACTCCTGGTTGGTCAGCAGCGTGGATCCAACCTGCCGAAAACAGAGCCGCGAGAACAGCGAGGGTGATTGTGCGACTGGGGCTCATGAGCAATACCTGCGTGTGAGAGGCCGGGGATCAAAGACTGGTCCGGGATGGATTTGTGATTCTCCGGGAGGATGCCGTGCTGATCAGGTGAGACATGGTGTTGAGGGCGTTGCAGATTGGGTCCGGATTGGGTGTCAATCGAACGTGCTTTTAGCAGGATTGTGTTGCATTCTCTACCACATTCGCAGGAGCCTGCGGGGGGCCGCAGTGGTTTTTTCAGATTGTGGCAAACTTTGCAGGATGCGGATGGGAGTGGCAGCGGGGGTTGTCGAGAGACGAGTGAGAATCCCGGAGGCCGGAGATGAAACGGGTTGGCTCTGGTGTCGTTTTGATCGTTGATCGGATATTCTTCCGAGTACAGATTCACGTCTGCCTCGGAACTCGACGTTCACGTCAACGTGAAGGCACTGCCCGGGGCGTGGGGGTGGTGGACAATTGTCAAAGGGCATGCCTGTGACAATCGGCTGCTTCTGCAAGGGTTCCTGCGAGAACCGGGAAATCTCCTCTGCTGCCAAATTCAGGTTGTCACTGACAGGCCGGAAGCCACGCTGCGATGGGCATGAATTCAGGGCTGTCTGCGGCATGTTCCCGGCTCGGATCCTGTGATCGAATCTTCGTTTTTTTCTCATAGTTTTTCATTCAGGTTTTTGCTTCCAATGACAAGTTCATCAACCGTCATCTATACGCTCACTGATGAAGCTCCTGCACTGGCAACTCGATCTTTCCTGCCAGTTATTCGTCGATTTACAAAGTCTTCGGGGGTGGCCTTTGAACTTCGGGACATTTCACTGTCCGGACGCATCCTGGCAGCCTTCCCCGATCGTTTGAATGAAGACCAACGGCTGGACGACGCGCTCAGTCAGTTGGGGCAGCTGGCAAAGACCCCGGAGGCCAACATTATCAAGCTGCCAAATATCAGCGCGTCGATTCCGCAGCTGACGGCAGCGATTCAAGAACTGCAGGGGCAAGGGTTTGCGGTACCGGATTTTCCATCCGATCCACAGACTGAGGAAGAGAAGGACATTCGTGGTCGCTATGCAAGAGTGCTTGGCAGTGCTGTGAATCCTGTGCTGCGAGAAGGGAATTCAGACCGGCGAGTGGCTGCTCCGGTGAAGGAGTACGCACGCCGGAATCCTCACTCAATGGGTGAATGGACGGCCGAGTCAAAGACTCAGGTCGTTTCCATGAGCGATGGTGACTTTTACGGATCGGAGCAATCACATGTGATGCAGAACGCGGGCAGCGTTCGAATTCAACTGGTCGCTGAAGACGGCACTGCAACTGTATTGCGGGATGATCTGGCGCTGCAGGCCGGAGAAGTCATCGATTCCTCTCGCATGAGTGTTTCCGCACTGCGGGAATACATTGCGGAGCAGTGCCGTGTTGCGAAGGAGCAGGATGTACTGCTGTCGTTGCACATGAAAGCAACAATGATGAAGGTCTCTGACCCGATCATCTTCGGGCATGTGGTCAGCGTGTTTTATCAATCTGTCTTTGAGAAGCATGCCGCAGTTCTGTCTGAACTGGGAGTCACACCAAACAACGGATTTGGCGACCTGCTGCAAAAGATTGAGCAGCTTCCGGGGGAGCAAAAGGATGCGATTCTGACTGATGTCGCAGCTGTATATGAGTCGGCACCGCGTCTGGCGATGGTGAATTCTGATAAGGGAATCACGAATCTGCACGTTCCCAGTGACGTGATCATTGACGCATCCATGCCTGCGGCAATTCGTACGTCAGGGAAGATGTGGGGCCCGGACGGAGAGCTACATGACACCCTGGCAATGATTCCGGATCGTTCCTATTCGGGCGTGTATCAGGCTGTTGTTGATTTCTGTCGCCAGCACGGCGCCTTTGACGTCCCGACCATGGGCAACGTTTCGAACGTCGGGTTGATGGCACAGAAGGCTGAAGAGTACGGTTCGCATGACAAGACGTTTGAAGTTCCGGCTGCTGGACAAATGCAGGTCGTGGATGGCAGCGGACAGGTTCTGATGCAGCACGATGTTGAGGCTGGAGATATCTGGCGTATGTGCCAGACAAAAGACGCACCAATTCGCGACTGGGTGAAGCTGGCAGTCAACCGAGCACGATTAACAGGGAACATGGCGATCTTCTGGCTGGATGAAAATCGCGCTCACGACGCCAATTTGATCGTCAAGGTCAACGAGTATCTGCAGGACCACGATACGACAGGGCTGGAAATTCGGATCCTCGCTCCGGTCGACGCCTGTACTCTGTCGTGCGAGCGTTGCCAGCAGGGGCTGGACACGATTTCTGTGACTGGCAACGTGCTGCGGGATTATCTGACGGATCTGTTTCCAATTTTGGAACTGGGCACCAGTGCGAAGATGCTCTCCATCGTTCCGTTACTTGCCGGCGGTGGCCTGTTCGAAACAGGGGCGGGCGGCTCTGCTCCAAAACATGTTCAGCAATTCGTGGAAGAGGGACATCTGCGGTGGGACTCACTGGGCGAATTCCTGGCGCTTGCTGTTTCCCTCGAAGATCTGGCTCAGAAGACCGACAATGCCCGACTGGCCGTTGTTGCCAAGGCTCTGGATACAGCAAACGGCCGATATCTGACAGAGAATCGATCACCGGGACGGAAGCCAGGGCAGCTTGATAATCGGGGCAGCCATTTTTATCTGGCTCAGTACTGGGCACAGGCACTGGCGGTGCAAACGGAAGATCCTGAACTGGCAGAGGAATTTGCAGAAGCGGCCCGATTGCTGACAGAATTGGAATCGCAGATTCTTGAAGAGATTCGTGCGGCCTCCTGCCGGGCATTGGATATTGGCGGGTATTACCGGCCTGACGAAGACAAAGTGTGTGCCGCCATGCGTCCCAGCCAGACTCTGAATCAGGTGATTGGCTGAATGGACTCCACCGCCGACGGGGACAGCAGAAGCTGAAGTGATCTGGTGTGGCTTAGTGGGTTCGATCTTCTTTTGCAATGGAAGCCGGGATGCGTCTGCAACCGAAGGAAGTCTTTGTTAGTGCTGACGACCGGGAAGCAGACGTGGGGATTGTTCTCGGGGCCGCTGATGAAGTGGAGCGGCGATACCGTGTGATGGCTGCAGTGAAGCTCTGGAAGCGGCAACAGGTACCTGTTCTGCTGCTTTGCGGAGACAGCCGTGGCAAGCAGTCCGATGGGCCATCTGAAGCGCAACAAATGAAGTTGCTGGCGATGGAACACGGTGTTGCTGAGGAGTCGCTGCTGATCGAGGACAGTTCCAGCGAATTGACGAGGCTGGCGAAGGCGATCACAAAGTCTTTTCGCGGGGAGCAGCGATTGCAGGATGCACAGTCAGCCCTGCTGATTTCCAGTGCGTGGCATGTGCTGCGTGTTTATATCGTGATGCGGAAACATCTGCCGGGAAAGATTCGGCTGGGGCGTCACGCCATCAGCGAAGGGATCACAGCGGACAACTGGATGTTAAGTGACCGAGGTCGGGCCGTTGCCGAAAACGAATTGCGTCTGCTGGAAAAGCTGACCAAAAGCGGTTATTCGCTGAAGTGGTAGGTTGTTTGACGCTGATGGCACAGGCCTGATGCGGGCAAGTGTTTGTTTTCAATTGCTGTCTGACGGTGTGACTGATCTGCCCCAGGCTTCAGACTGCCACACAGGAACTTTTGGGGCTGCAATAAGCATTACAGGGCTGCAACCTGCGTTGCAGTGCGGCTCCGGGAAACTCAAAAGACGCAGCAGCAGCGACCATCGATCCGGGTGGACGTCGGTCGCTGTATCGCGCTGCCTGACTTTATCAGGAGGTTGCCGCAGGCAATGGGGGCAGACCTTCCTCCAGGACTCCTCGTGCTTTCGGCCAGATCATGATTGCTTCAGCAATCATCCAGATTTGCAGTGCCATCACGATGAATCCGAAGCCAAGCAGCAGGTACTGTTCTGTGTACCACCAGCCGTTTTCCGGGCTGAACATTTGCAGCAGCAGTGCCCACGCGGGCATGATGAGCATCATCAGCATCGGCAGCAGGGCAAACAGGATCGGCTGGCTGCGTCGCCAGAGGTAGAATACAAGGACCATGAATGCCAGTCCGGCAAGGAGCTGGTTAATCGCACCGAAGAGTGGCCAGAGAATCAGGCCCCCTGTACCGGGCACACCTGTGGGACCTGGAAGCAGAGCGACGAGAAGTCCCAGACCGGTGGCCAGGCCCGTGGCCACGTATTTGTTTTGCAGCGGGCCTGCGTGAAACGAGCTGGCCAGTTCCTGAACAACATAGCGTTGCAGTCGTGTTGCGGTATCCAGTGTTGTTGCTGCAAAGCAGGCCACGAGTGTCGCGATGACGGCAATAGCCAGTCGCAGCGGAATTCCGAGAGCGCTAAGAAAGTTTGCTCCTCCTTCGACGAATGCCCCCACGGTGTTTGGCAGTTTGAAGTTCTTCCAGTCGCCGTCAGGCTGATAGCGAGTTGCCCAGGCGGCATTCCCGCTGACGGCAGTTCCGTCTTCGGCAAGAACCGCTGTGTAGCGACCGTTCTCTTCCGCCGAGAACAACCCCATTCCAACTCCGGCCGTGCAGGCGAGAATAACGATGACCGCCAGCCCGCCTTCGAGGAGCATTGACCCATAAGCCACGTATTGAGCATCTTTTTCGCAGGCCACCTGTTTGCTGGTGGTTCCACTGCTGACAAGACAGTGAAATCCGCTGCACGCACCGCAGGCGATGGTGATAAACAGGAACGGAAAGATGTTCGGTGTATTTGCGGGAAGTGCATCGCTGGCTACCAGTGCGGGCGTGCTGTTCACCAGCTGGGCTTTTCCACTGAGCCCGGCCACGCCGAGTCCTGCGACAAGCAGAACCAGAGCCACCAGCAGTTGGTGACTGTTCACAAAATCACGGGGCTGCAGCAACAGCCAGACGGGGAGAACGGATGCCACGAAGCAGTACAGCATCAGAATCGCGGTCCATGCGATCGTAGGATTCACCAATGGCAGACCGGTAAGAATGTTGGTTGCCCCCACACGCAGATCGACCAGTGACGTAGCCTCGCCATCAGCAGCGGTCTGTTGAATAAACTCAACCGTCCAGCCTTCAGCACCCAGCCAGATGGCCCCATAAAGCAGCCCCAGAGCCGCGAGTGACGGAATCAGAAGGTTTCCGTTCCGACGGTAGCCCCAGTACCCGATTGCCATGGCCACTGGCATGGCCAGCCAGACGGACAGCACAGAGGCCGGGTAGAGTTTGAAAATGATCGCGATCACCAGCCCGAAGATTGCGAGAACAATGGTGAGTGCAAAGAACAGGATCAGCAGGAACAGGACACGAGCACGGCGACTGATGAGTCGACCGGCGACCTGCCCAACTGTCTGGCCTCGATTTCGCATGGACACGACCAGTGCACCGAAATCGTGTACCGCACCAATGAAGATGGATCCGAAAATCACCCACAGTAAAGCCGGCAGCCAGCCCCAGAAGACTGCGATCGCGGGTCCCACAATCGGTCCTGTACCTGCGATACTGGTGAAGTGGTGTCCGAAGACTACTTCCCGTTTGGTGGGTACGAAATCAACGTCATCTCGCAGTTGTTTACTGGGGACTTCCGCATCGGGATTCAGTTGAAAGACTCTGTTTGCAAGCCAGCGGCCATAGGTGCGATACGCAATGATGTATCCGACAAAGGCGAGGGCTGCGACAGCCAGTGTATCCATAGTGTTGCCGTCTCCGGTGGGAAGAGATGATTGACAGGCAAAGTGTTTCCGGCCAAGGATACCGACCGCGCGGCAGATCCTGCAACCAGTGAGGCTGGACTCACGACGAGGTCGTGACAAGCAGTGAGCAGCCAGCGACCGCATGGTTCGAATTTCTGTCTGTTGCACGCTATTCTGCTGTCGCATTGGAACTGCAGTCCAGCGTCGTGCGGGGAACGCACCGGCGATCGAAGAAATTGGATGAAGATGTGACTGAATTGCGACGTGAGTTGGGTGTCTTTCAGGCCATGATGCTGGGGCTGGGGGCAATTGTTGGCACGGGTGTTTTTGTCAGTATTGGAATTGCAGCTGGCGTGACAGGCCCGGCGGTGGTGCTGGCTGTGGCCGCTGGCTGTGTCGTGGCCGTCTGTAACGGGTTAAGCAGTGCCCAACTGGCTGCAAGTCACCCTGTGAGCGGCGGGACCTACGAATACGGGTATCGGTGGCTGAATCCGGCTGCCGGATTCCTTGCCGGCTGGATGTTCCTGTGTGCCAAGAGTGCGTCAGCGGCAACGGCTGCTCTCGGATTCTCCGCCTATCTGCTGGCCGTGGTGGGACAGGACAGCGGGGATTTGCATATCCCGGTGGCGATTGCCGCCGTGGTTGTGCTGTCGGCCCTGATCCTGCAGGGGATTCGCAGAACCAGTTTGGTAAACACAATCATTGTCGGAATGACCCTGGTGAGTTTGCTGACAATGGTGATCGGTGTTTTGCCCGATCTGTCCGTGACTGCGAAGACGGCATGGAGACCTCTGTTTGTGCCATTGGATGGTCTCTCCACATGGGGGGCTTTTGGACAAGCTTGCGCGCTGATGTTTGTGGCGTTTACTGGTTATGGTCGAATCGCAACGATGGGCGAAGAGGTCAGAGACCCGGCGCGCACGATTCCGCGGGCGATGATTGCAACTCTGGTGGTTTCGTCGCTGTTGTACATGGTCGTGGCCGTTACTGCTGTCGGAACGATCGGCGCTGAGGCTCTGGCTGCCGCAACTGCCGACGGTACTGCGCCGTTGCTGGCGGTCGCAGCGGCGTCGGAGATTGCCGGGGTTGAAATCCTGATGACCGCTGGTGCGATTACGGCCATGCTGGGAGTCCTGCTGAACCTTGTTCTGGGACTTTCCCGCGTGGTCCTTGCCATGGGACGTCGCTGCGACCTGCCTGCCGGGCTGGCCCATGTCACGGAAACCACCGGAACCCCTGCGGGGGCAGTGACTGCGGTATCAGCGGTCATCATCGGGCTGGTTTGCCTGGGAGATGTTCGTTTGACGTGGTCATTCAGCGCATTGACCGTACTGATCTACTACTCACTGACGAATCTGGCCGCGCTGCAGTTGACCGGATCACAACAGCTTTACCCGCGTCTGTTTTCATGGCTGGGGCTGATTCTGTGTTTACTGTTGTCACTGCACATGGATTCGCAAGTGTGGATCGCCGGAGGCGTGTGTCTGATTGTGGGATTTCTCGTCCGTTTGATCAGTCGCCGTGCGGGGTCCGGAAGCCCTGAGAACCAGGCGTAGCCAATTTGCGTTGTTAACTACGCAGCCGGTATCAGCCTGAGAAAGAGAGTTGAAGGTGGAGCACTCGATAAAATGGGAATTGTTGTTGACCGTACTCGCCGTTGGGACTCAGGCCGCTTTCGCTGATGATCTGGTCATTGCTGATTTTGAGCAGCAGTCGTGGGAAACCTGGACAGTGACGGGGAAAGCGTTCGGCGATGCCCCGGCCACCGGGGCATTACCCGGCCAGATGGCGGTCACTGGATTTCAGGGGCAGCAACTGGCAAACACATTCGTTGGCGGAGACGAAACAACAGGTACGGCTGTCAGCAGTCCTTTCCGCATAGAACGCAGCCACATTGCATTCCTTGTTGGAGGGGGGGCGGATATTTCGAAAGTCGGTCTGGAGTTGGTGGTTGAAGGTCGCGTGGTTCGTCGGGCCAGTGGATCGGAATCCGAGGAATTGTCCTGGGATGCATGGGAGGTTAGTGATCTCCGCGGGCGTCTGGCTGAGATTCGAATCTATGATCTGTCACGTGGTGGCTGGGGCCACATCAGCGTTGATCAGCTGACCCAGACGAATTCTCCTCCGAAGCGATTCGATCTTTCGCAGCGACTGGCAGAGTATCGACAGTCCGCCGACTATATGAATGAGCCTCTGCGTCCGCAGTATCACTTCAGCCCCGAGATCAACTGGATGAATGACCCCAATGGCCTGGTTTGGCACGAGGGAGAATATCATTTGTTTCACCAGTACAACCCGGCCGGGAATTCGTGGGGACATATGAGCTGGGGGCATGCTGTCAGCGATGATTTGGTGCACTGGAAACACCTGCCGCTGGCAATCCCTGAACAGGGCGGGATCATGGCGTTCAGTGGCTGCTGCGTGGTGGACCACGGCAATACATCCGGATTCGGCACTGTTGAAAATCCGGCAATGGTGGCGATTTACACCGGGCACGGTCATGGACGTCAGGTGCAGAATCTGGCATGGAGCAACGATCGCGGTCGTACGTGGTCGCTGTTTACGGAAAACCCCGTCCTCGACATTGGCAATTCGGATTTTCGTGATCCGAAAGTCTTTTGGCACGAACCAACCCGAAAGTGGGTGATGGTGGTTTCGCTGGCAGCGGAACGCGTGTTGATTTTTTACGGCTCCCCAAACCTGAAAGACTGGCAGGAACTCAGTCGGTTTGGTCCGGCGGGAACTCTGTATAAGCCGAACTGGGAGTGTCCGGATTTATTCGAATTGCCGGTGGAAGGCGAGCCCGGGAAGACTCGCTGGGTTCTGGAAGCCGACATGGGGAGTGGTTCCATTGCCGGGGGCAGTGGGGGTGAGTACTTCGTTGGTGACTTTGATGGAACGCATTTTCGAACAGAACAGGCCGCGCAGTGGGTCGACTTCGGACGCGATTTCTATGCTCCCGTCAGTTGGGACAATTTGCCTCGGTCGGACGCACGAAGGATCTGGATTGGGTGGTTGAATAACTGGGAAACCTGTCTGATCCCGACGACTCCGTGGCGAAGCAGCATGTCGGTACCAAGGTCATTGAGTCTGAGATCGGTCGCATTCAACAGCGAGGAACCGGAACGGCTCGTGTTGGTGCAGCGCCCCGTGAAGGAACTCGAAAAGCTGCGTGTTTCGAGCACGCCTGTGGATGTCTCTGCTGCAGCGTGGCCACCGGTGGCAGTAACGAACCCCGGTGATCTGAAGGGGTACCAGTTTGAGGTGGAAGTCCGGCTGATAACGGGGAGTGCACGATCTGTCGGGTTACGTATTCGTACTGGCGATGATGAGTTTACCGAGATTGGTTTTGATCGCTGGCAGAACAGTGTATACGTTGATCGTAAGAGATCCGGTAATGTGAGTTTTCATCCGGCATTTGCCGGCAGGCATCTGGCTCCGGCACGAGTGATCGCTGGCAAAATCAGCCTGCGGATTCTTGTCGACCGATCGATGGTCGAAGTGTTTATCAATGACGGTGAGGCCGTTATTAGTGATCGGATTTTTCCGTTGGGGAAAGATCCGGTTCTGGAGGTTTTTGCGGGTGGTCCGGATGCAGCATTGCAGGACCTGCAAATTCACAGGATGAAATCCGTCTGGTCTGGTGACGGCAGCCCAATGCCGCGTGGTGGTGCTGCTGCAGTGCAGTGATGCGTCTGTAGTCGGACCGTTCAGCTGTGATTCTGTTTGTGTGCTGGTGTAAAGCACTCAGGGAAACGGGAGTGATTGATGACGGACCTGCAACAGACACTTCAGCAGCAGAGATTTGCCAATGGTTATCAGCTGGCCAACGGAGTGCAGCAGAATGCTGAAAACCCGAAGCACTTCCTGATTCCGCCGGAAGTGATCAAACGGCATATCAGGCGAGGGATGTTTGTCGAACTGCGTTTAGTGTCCGATCGGTTTTCAGCTCATGATGACGCAGCGGATCGGTGTCCCTGCCCATCGTGCAACGGCGAAGTCAGTCAGCCAGTACTCAGTCATGAGCAGCCACTGACACTGCAGTCGATCGCGGAGTCTGCTGTATCGGGACGCGGCTGGGGTGAAGACTTCTGGGTTCGAGTGGAATCACGAGACGGTGATGTGTTCAGTGGGATCGTCGACAACCACCTTATTGAAAAGAGATTTCACGAAGTTGGTTCCGGCAGTCGGATTTGTTTTCATGCTGATCATGTTCTGGCGGTGCATAACACGCATCGAATTGAACTGATCCGCGGAATGGGTGCAGATGACCTGCAGGAGCTGGCAGCGTGGCTGGCTGAGTTTCGTGATGACGATGATGCTCCGACGGCTCAGGGATAGTGTTCAGGAACCGGGCTGTGTGGCAGTGGTATGGCTAATTGGGTCGCAGGGTCTTCAGGTAATTCTCACTGAAGTTGATTCGCAGGGAACACCACAACGGCAGATGGTCGGAGATCTGAAAGGTTCGCCAGTCTTTGACGAAATAGGATTTGCGTTCAGATTCTGACCGAGCGGTTCCATCAGATTTCTTCAGCCACTTACTGAGATCTCTTCCGTCAGCTTCACAGACTTGCTGATAGACGGCACATTCAGACGGACGATAAACGGCCCGGAACACATCGAAGACCCCGGAGTTTTCAAATTCCGAATACGTGCCTGGCTGAAGTTCCCCCCTGCGTATCATGAAAGCAATCTGGTCGTAGTAGCGATTTTTCATTGCGTTGGTCGGCTTTCGCAGATTGTCGGGTACGTGAAAACCTGAATCCAGAAGTGCCTGCATCGTGCGATGTTGGGGGCTGACAATATTGAAGTCGCCAAGCAGGATGACGTTGCTGTTTTCTCGTTTAACGCGTCTTGCCATGAACTTGGCGAGGGTGTCGATTTCTTCGATCCTCCGCTGCATTTTTTCACCGGAATCCGCACCATAATAAAGATGGACGGTGCAAAGACTGAACGAGAACCAGCCGGCGCGGAATGAGACGGCGTAGGGAGTTCTTGCGAACTGGCGTTCTCCTGCAATCAGCGTCCGTTTGGGAAGCACAACTTCCCCGGCGACATTGTCAAAGCGGACCTTTCGTTTATCAAACAGGATGGTCCCGCGTTCCCGATTGCCGCCGGGGCCTTCCGTGACGTCTGTGGTGATGAAATCCCACCACGGTCCGAGCAGATTCATCACACGGCGCAATGGCCCGAGGTCTTCGCCAATTTCCTGCAGGGCGATGATGTCGAATCTGGAAATGACCTCTGCGATGTAGTGAAAGGACTCCTCCAGCCGTGGACCGTGGCGATATCGATTGCTGTCGAAGTCTCTCAGATTCCACGTGGCAAGCAGCAGGTGGTCCTGCAGATCGCGGGGAGGAATTTCACGCGATAGTTTCTTGCGCAGACGAGTGAGTGCGGGGATGATCCGTCCGCGATCGGCGGAGGCGATCTGATTCAGCGAGAGATAGTTTGGCATAGTGCGCTGCCTTGACGACCGTCCGGGTGATCGTGCATGCGTTTGGCATGCGTATCCGCTGATGATTGTCGTTCCACCACAGTATTGAAAAGTAAATTCCGTTCGAAAAACCTGTCAGGGCTTTGCTGCTGAGGGGAAAGACCGATAGACGGCTGCAATGGCGCTGTTGTCAGAATTACCATATCCCAGCGTTTCCGCCTGCGCCAGCAGTTCATCATGGCAGATCGAAAGCGGCAGGTTAATGCTGTACTGTTTCGCAAGTTCCAGCAGGATCCCGACGTCCTTGCGATGCTGGGACAGGCGGGCCTGGGGCGTAAAGTCGCCCTCGATCATACGATTTCCTTTGGTATGCATAACGGTGGACGCTGCGGCGCTTTGCTGCAGCATAGTCAGGGTTGCTGACAGATCCAGTCCCAGCGATTCAGCCAGCCCAAGTCCTTCGGCAAGTGCTGCACGATTGAGTCCCAGCACCAGGTTGCTGACCAGTTTCATGCGAGAAGCAGATCCAACCCTGCCGGCGTGGATGCGTTTTGCTCCCAGCACCGGCCAGAGATCTTCGCATTGCCGTTCCTGTTCAGAATCGCCGGCCGATATGACAAGTGCCTCGCCATTACGCGTCTGAACGCTGGAACCCGAGATCGGTGCTTCGAGATAGCCGATCTTCAGCGATTGCAGATGCCGTTCCGTGAGTTCAGCCATTTCGGGAGCACAGGTGGTTGTGTCGATGATTGTGCGACAACGGGTCGCGTCGGGCAACATTTTTGTCAGCACCTCGGTCACCGCATCACTGTTGAACAGGCTCACAATCACGCGCTCACAATCCTGCAGCGGATTGTCACTCCAGACCGCACCTGCTTGCAGTAACGGTGCTGCTTTCTGCGGACTGCGATTCCAGACTACGGGTTGAAATCCAAGGTCCAGCAACCGCTCTGATAACGCAGTCCCCATCAGACCGAGGCCAATCACACCAACTTGTGTCGAGTCACTCATGGCAATCCTGTTTCGGATCTTTTGGAAACGAAGACGTTGAAGAAGGAAGACAGCCGGCACTGTAATTGTACGGTCACCAGGGCATGGATCTTGAGTATGCTGCCGGAAACTGTTACAGCGGTTGGTAAGTCTGTGGCATGGATCCAACCGCTGTATTACCTGCTGCCCGGAGAACCCTGACAACCCAGTTCCGGCAGTCACCTGGCACTGGTTGCATCCCCGTGGAATCCGTCGTGTAATGCTCCATACACCGGTCAGAACTGTCGCAAAAAACGCTGCAATTCTGTGCCCTGAATGATTATCGGCACATTGTGCTGTCTGTCTTTTTCTTATGGGAAGTCTGTTATGAATCTGGTGCGAGTTTTGACGGGGCTGCAAGTTCTTGCAGCGCTGTCACTTCTGATCACGGAATTTTCCGTTGCCGCAGAGAAATTATCGGCGGAGCGACCGAATGTTGTTGTGATCATGGCTGATGATATGGGGTACGGAGACTTGTCCTGTTACGGGGCACATTCTTTACAGACACCGCATCTCGATCGGCTTGCGGCAGGAGGTGTTCGATTCACCAGCGGATATTGTTCTGCATCTACCTGTACGCCGACACGATATTCGCTGTTGACCGGCACATATGCATTTCGCGGAGAACGAACTGGAATTGCACCACCGAATTCCCCCTCGATTATTGCACCGGGAACGGAAACCGTGGCGTCTGTCCTTGGACGTGCGGGGTACGCGACCGCGGTGGTTGGAAAGTGGCATCTGGGTCTGGGCGGCCCCGACGGCCCGGACTGGAACGGTGATCTGAAACCGGGCCCGCTGGAAATCGGATTTGACACCTGTTTCCTGCTTCCGACCACCAATGACCGAGTGCCGCAGGTCTACGTTCATGATCATCGGGTTCCCAATCTGGATCCTGCTGATCCACTTTGGGTTGGGATGAAAAAGCCATCGCCGGATCATCCCACCGGTCTGACTCACCGTGACTCACTGAAGATGGACTGGTCGCATGGACACAACTCAACCATCCATAATGGCATCAGCCGCATTGGGTTTTATACCGGCGGGCATGCAGCGCGGTTTCGCGACGAGGACCTGGCCGACGAATGGGTGAACCGGTCCGTTAGTTTTATGGAAGAGCACCAGGACGAGCCATTCTTTCTGTTCTTTTCGTCACATGACCTGCACGTGCCTCGTGTTCCTCATGAGCGATTTCAGGGAAGCACAAAACTTGGATTTCGCGGAGATTCGATCGTTCAGCTGGACTGGTGTGTGGGCGAATTGATGAAGGCACTCGAGCGGCTGAATCTGACGGAAAAAACGCTGGTCGTCTTCTGCAGCGACAACGGTCCGGTCATGGATGACGGCTACAAAGACGAGGCGCTGGAGAAGCTGGGTGACCACCGAGCTGCCGGACCGTTTACCGGGGGCAAGTACAGCGTGTACGAAGGCGGAACTCGAACGCCATTTATCACCAGCTGGAAGGGGCGAATTCAGCCTCAGGTCAGTGACGAGGTGGTTTGTACGATTGATCTCGCAGCTTCGCTGGCGGCCCTGACAGGGCAGACTTTGCCGGACGATGCCTGTTTGGACAGTTTTGATGTGCTGGGGGCATTACTGGGCGACCGCGATGCGAGGGGACGCGATCATCTTGTTCAACAGGACAATGGTCGAAGTGGATCTTATGGCCTGCGTGTTGGCGACTGGAAACTGCAGCGGCATGATCGCAGATCGAGTCGTAATCAGGTTGTTGAAAAGCAGCTTGAAAACACCAAGGTGCCCAAGTTCCAGCTGTTTAATCTTGCGGATGATCCGGCGGAGAAAAAGAACGTGATTGATCAGCATCCTGAAGTTGCTGAGAAGTTGCAGCAGCAGCTGCAGAAGATCATCGCCGACGGTCGTAGTCGCGCTGTCCGGTGACGGACCGTTCCCGAAACGACGCGATGCTCAGGCCGCGCAACTGCTGCGCGGCCTTTTTTTGTCGGATTCGGCAGCACGCATGGACACGGTTGGGCAACCTATCCCAACGTC
>JAFMMM010000052.1 GCA_017859815.1 Planctomycetota bacterium
TTTGGAGCACTGGGAATTAAAGATCCTCTGACCGTTCAGGCCGAACACGCCGGTACGACCGAGGAAGTCTGGCCAGGCCCCGAAACTGTTACGTGGGAATTTCGCGGCACAAGCCAGACGACAGACCGCATCAAGGTGATCTGGCGTGATGGCGGACTCCAGCCTCCCAAAGAACTCGCACAGATGCCTGAAGGAACCGACCTTCCCTCAGGCGGGTCACTGTTCATTGGAGAAAAAGGAACCATGGTCCTGCCACATGTGGGGATGCCGCAGTTGTATCCTCAACCAAAGTTTGCGGACTTCCAATTGCCGGAAATTGCGGGAAGCAGTCACTGGCATGACTGGGTCGACGCCGCTCTCGCCGGCGAACAAACCACGGATGGTTTTGACTATGCAGGACCACTGACCGAAACAGTGCAACTGGGCAACATCGCAGCTCGACTGCCCGGAAAGCTGATCCATTGGGATGCCGAGAAAATGACGACAGGCATGACCGCCGCAGATGCGCTGCTGACACGCGAGTATCGATCAGGGTTTGAAGTTCCTGCAGTCGAGGCCTGACGCAGTTCCGCCGTTCTCTGCCTCAAAACCAGGGGTAGAGAAACATCCTTGGGCAGAGAAACATCCTCGACAGCGGATCAGACCTGCCCGCCAGCAGTCTCAGTGACGAAGCACAGAAACTGCCCGCCGCAGCGCGCTCAGGAAGGCAGTGACGTCTGCCTCCGTATTGTAGGCAGCAAAACTAACTCGAGTTGTGCCGGACAGCTTCAGATAAGTATGCAACGGCATTGTGCAGTGATGCCCGTGGCGAGTGAAGATACTGCGTTCATCCAACAGGGCCGCCAGATCTTCGGGATGCACACCATCAACGCTGAAACTGACGATTCCGCCGCGATATTCCAGTCCCGGGCCGTAGACCGTTAACCCGGGCACATCGGAGAGCCCTTCCAGAACCTGTCGTACCAGCACGCGTTCGTGGGCATGAATGGCAGCAAGGCCGACATCCATCGTCCAGCGAATCGCCTCGCCAAGGCCAATTGCCTGCACGATGGGGGCCGTCCCAGCCTCAAATTTGGCCGGCGCCTTCGCCCAGGTGGAGCCACTCGCTTCAACCTGGTCGATCATGTGCCCGCCAAATATGATCGGATCCATCTCCTCCAGCCGGTCCGCTCGACCGTAGAGCACGCCGACCCCGGTCGGGCCGTAAACTTTGTGCCCACTGAATACCAGAAAATCCACATCATCAGATACCACGTCGACAGGCATGTGTGGCACACTCTGAGCCCCGTCGACCACAACACACGCACCAGCGTCATGGGCCAGACGCACAATCTCACGCACCGGGTTGATGGTGCCCAGCATGTTGCTCATTCCCGAGACCGCCACAACCCGAGGTTTTTGCTCCAGCAGCTTCTGGAACCCGGCGATGTCAATCCGACCGTCTTCCGTTAACGGTATCAGCTCCAGCTTTGCCTGCCGCTCCCTGGCCAGCTGCTGCCACGGCACAAAATTGGCATGATGCTCTGAAATCGTAGTCAGAATTTGGTCCCCAGCCTGGACGTGCCGCCTTCCCCAGCCCGCGGCAATGTAATTCAATCCCGCCGTTGTGCCTGGAGTAAAAATCACCTGATCCGGAGTCGCCGAACCAATGAACGTTGCGGCGCTCGCTCGAGCCCCTTCCAGCTCTTCATCGATTCGAACACCCAGCTGGTAAGTTCCTCGATGAGCATTTGAAAAGTAACGCTCTTCCACCTCTCGCTGCTTGTCGATCACAGCTTGTGGCTTTTGAGCCGATGCACCGCTGTCGAGGTAGACTGGCAACGAACCGTCTTCGAGTGGGTGATTCAGGACCGGAAACTGCTTTCGAATCAGGCCGGCGTCAAACGGAACTGCCGTCTGATGCAGCTGTGGAGTCGACTTGACAGCAACGGTTTCAACTTTCGAATCTTCCGCACCCTGCCCTGCGACCCGGGCAGCAAGCAACAGAATGCGTTCGACCATTCCGCGCAGGCCGTTACGGCGTTGAGGTGAGATGTGCTGCTGCAGGTGTAACCGCTGAAAAACCGCCTGAACGTCGAAGTTGAGGATGTCCCTCGCAGACATACCGCGGTAAGCCGATTGCAAAATCACAATCAGCCCGCGCACGATGCTGGAGTCACTGTCCGCAATAATTTCCAAATAGCTGTCGGGCCCCTCACCGTCACAGCTGACCGTTAGCCAGACCTGACTCTGGCAGCCATGCACGAGGTTCTCATCTGTTCGTGCGGAGTCAGGAAGATCCGCAAGCTCGTCGCCCAACTCCAGCAGAAACAGTGACTGGTCCTGGCGGTCAAGGTCCTCGAATTCCTCGTAGATCTCTTCAAGAGTGGAAGTCATGGTTCGACATGCCGGGAAAGTAGGTATCAAAGTCAGTTCGGGGACGCATGCCCGTAGGTACGTGGCGACAACCGAATTCTGTCTGGCACCGGCCCCCCGCAACTTTCAGCAGGCAAAGTATCCGGATCCGACAGCCGCAGATTTACAGAATCTCCAGTGTGGGTCCGGAGGGAGAACGTACAAGTTCACTGAAGACCTGCATCGCGACGTTCTGACAAACGTCTCTAATCCCGTCGCGTGCCGGATTCTCTTCCATCAGCAACTGCAGCATACGTCCACTGTCCGCGTACTCACGGATGCAGGCGTTGAGCGGTATTTCTCCGAGGAATGGCAACTTCATCTGCTCGGCAGCCTGCTGCACTCCTCCACGCCCAAAAATGTCTCCCGACATGTTTTCGACGAACCCCAGAATGGGAACATTGACCTTCTGATACATGTCCACCGCTTTCACAGCGTCCAAAAGCGCGACCTGCTGAGGCGTGCAGACCACCACCGCCCCGGCAAGTCCAACCTGCTGGGACAGCGTTAATGAAACATCGCCCGTACCTGGCGGCAGATCAATGATCAGGTAATCCAACTCCCCCCATTGGGTATCGGAAAGAAACTGTGTCAGCGCCTTGTGCAGCATCGGGCCACGCCAGACCACAGACTGAGCCGGGTCAATGAAGAATCCCATCGACATCAGTTTGACGCCCCCGGCATCAATTGGCTCCATTCGCATGACGCGATTGCCCTGTGCGTCAGTACTCTCTTCCGCTGCTGGTCTTCCCTCAGCATTCATCATGTGCGGAATGCTCGGGCCGTAGACGTCAGCATCCATCAAGCCGACACGGCAGCCGAATGAATGAAGGCCGCAGGCCAGCGACGCTGCGACTGTACTCTTGCCAACTCCGCCTTTACCACTTCCTACAGCGATCACATTGGCAACATTCAGACCGACTCGTCCACCGGTGTTTTTTCCTCGGACCGTGGAATGCAGTTCGATCCGCGGTTCCAGTTCGGCCGCTGCCATTTTAATCCGCTCACGAAGTCGCTCCTCCAGTTCCTTCTGGCTGGGGTAAGCAGGCGTAGGCAGAGAGATACGGACGCGGGCATCCGTCCCGTTCACGAAAGTATCCCGGATCATCCCCAGTTCGCCCAAAGAGCGACCAGTGAAAGGCTCCGTCACATTTGAGACCAGGGTCTGTAGCTGTTCCGCTGTTGGCATTGAATGAACCCGAGGACGTTAAAGGGGGAAGTGAGGCCGTCAAGAAAACGAATTCGAGGGGCGGCGAGCCAGACGATGTTTCTTCATTCGCCGCTCTGCAGCGAATGCGGTTTCCGCCACGGCAGCCACCGATCTACAGCGGCCCCGGACTGAACGAACAAACACGTTCCTGCGCCCGATCGCATCGTAGGAAGTGAGGCGATCAGATCAATGCGATGACTGGAAAGTCTGGTCTCAATTCGCGGGAATTACAGCGCTTACCTGTAAACTGGAATCCCGCAAAATAAAAAACCCGCGTGCCGGACTGGCCGCGGGCAGATCACCCTGTCGCACGTTACCGTACGACGCTGTTCCAATGAGTTGTGTTCCCCGGCAGCAGTGACTGATCTTTACGAGCGGTACCGAGTCTCCGGGAACAACTTCACTCTGTCGGCAGTGAGAATGGGTCCTGAGCGATCGGCTTGGTCACTGCGCCCGATCGAATCAGACTCACTGGTACGCGACGAGTAACCGCAGAACCGTTCTCCAGAACCCGGATCTTCTTCAGGTTGCGGCGATAAACGCGTCTGCAAATGCCTGTGGTCTTACGACCGTTACCGCCCAAATATTTTGCCTTGCCACGCTCGGTCTTCTTGTTACCGCGTCCCGGCTTCAAATCCCCGTAGAGTGCAATCCGGGCCGCTCTTTTAATCCGCTTGTTTTTCTTCAGAGTACTCATGACTTTGTTATTCCCCGCGGCTTCAATCCCCGCGTCCCAAGACTCAGTCGAACCCAACTCAAGAACCGAATGCCGTTGACGTGCCTCTCGACAATCTTTTGCAAGACCTGAGCGGACATCCCGCGACTCTCATTCTGTCATCCGCCATTCACTCATCGTAGAAAATCGGCAGATTCCGAGACGCAAGCTCAGCGGAAACCGCAGATTGTAGTTTTCGCGAACCGCACAGCAACATATCCAGCCGCCCATCGCCTTGTTTCACAAGACCGGGAATTCCTGGAGCAGGAAAATATCAGCCAGATTCACGGACTTCAATCGTGAAATCCAATGAATCACCAGCCAACCGCGTTCAGAAACGAAAAAAGGCCCCGGATCGTTATCCAGGGCCTCATTTTCGAAAAACCGACGGACGCTTAGGCGTCAGTTGGCCTTTTCATCGGTTCCGGGCAACTCCAGCGCCTCGATCAGATCACCGAACGTCTTGCCCTCGGTCGCACTCTTCTCTTTTGCGGCCGTCTCCAGAGCTTCCTTCAGCTTGGCAGCATCGGTTTCATTTTTCTTTGACAAGGCATTCCCCACAGCAACCCCGTAGTTGTTACGGTCTTTCTTGCTCTTACCGGGGTGGCAAACGGCACAGCTGAGCTTGCCATCTTTGCCGTGCTTCTCAGCAAGCTTCGGATACAGCGTCGACATTGCATCTTTGTACTTCGGACGTGCGATCGCATTTGAGCCGCTTGAAATGACAAATGCGGCAACCAAAGCGAGCGAGCAGACAACGCGTACTGTGTTCTTCACGGTCAACATTCAAACCTCCGGGATGAGTTTCACTGGCTGGACAATACGGAGCAACTAATTATTCGCTCCCGATCCTGAATCATCAAACGAGAACCGCGTGAATCTGGGCAGGATGCCCCAAAAAACTCGTGGCCTCATTGCAGTACCCGTGCACTGCAACCGTTGTAGTCTGTCAATCGTCGGATCACGTCACCGGTTTGAGCGTATCTGACCCTGATTTTGGATTCGCAACTCGATTTCAACCTGAACAGATGCACCCACGGTCGCTCGGTTCCCTTTCGCATCCCTGCCCACAACAGCGTCACACAACGTCAGGCCGGGTAACGTCGAGAACGAATCTCAGACGACTCCTGTTCCGCTGCTTGCTGCTGCTCAAGGTAATGCTGCAGTCGAACGAGATCGTGGTCACAGGCTGAAGTTTGGCTGGTCAGTGCGGACTCCGATGCCGATTTTCCGGCCGGGCTGGGACTCTGCTGCTCACTCTCGGCTCTCCCGCTCGAGAAACTGTTTCTCGTGGTGATGAGATCCGGCTGTCGGGAAAGGAATACCGCCCGAAAATCACCGATCTCAAGCAAGTCACCATGTAACAGGACAGCCGATGCACATGGCTCACCATTCCTGTACAACGGTGGGTCTTCACAGACAACACGAATGGTCGTCGCCAGCAGTGAAATCTCCAGCACGGAATGAAGCTCGGGAATGCCAGGCTGGCCAAGTCGAATGACGCAGCCAATCCCGCTGCCAACCGAGGCAGTGCCCTCCGCAAGCGGCCGAAAAGGCAATTGCCGCCGCTCACCCGGCAGCTTTAGACACGCAAGCGTTCCTTTGGGCAGTTGTGCGAATACGTCCTTCACGTTCATGACTTCCGGAGGAGTTGGCGAAGCAGTTCAATGAAATCCACCCCCAAACAGGCAGCCCCGCTTTCGATATCGGAAGAGAACACGACTAAATTGAGAGCCAAGTTCGGAATTCCTCAGGATTCACTCAAGAACCACAATATCAGAATCTTTGAGACTCCCGCGGCCCCCGGTTTCGGCAGAATCCGCCCCTCGCCCCCGGGTCAATCTCAGCGATCGGCAATACTCCACTTCTTCAAATACTCGGTCAACTTCAATTTGCGACGTGTACTGTCGGACGTCATATAACGAATCTTGCCGAAGATTTTCCGCTCCGGTCCCCAGGCACGGTCATAGCGACCGAACACCCAGAAGATCCCCGACCACGAGTTCGGATCTCGTCCATCCAGCGCGAACCGATTGTTGAACTCAATCAATGTCAACAATGCTTCCTGAGGAGTTGCGGACCACTCCAGAACTTTTTTGCCCCATAACATCCGGAGGTAGTTGTGCATTCGCCCGCTGCTCACAAGTTCGTTCTGTGCAGCATTCCAGATCTCATCATGAGTCTCGCTGCGTAACATTGTATCGCGATCGTAAACTACAGGGCGAGGGTCCGCTGCATGATCAGCCAGCGTGTTACGTGCCCATTCCGGAAGTGACTCCCAACGGTCGTATTTCCGGTCTCGAAAACACATGTTGAATCCCAGCTCGCGCCAGGTGATGAGTTCATCAAGAAATGACTCCGCAGGCTCAGTCATCCCCCACCATCCGGACCGACCTCCACGGGTTTGCTTCGGATCACCCAGTGAGTCTGTGGACCAGTTCTCGCGGGCAGCCAGGTCCCGAAACAGGCCATGCACCGAGATATGGCCGAAGTGAAGATACGGCGACAACCCGCTGGCGCACTCGGAATCCGGGTGATTCCTGTCGGTTCCGTAATCGTCCAGACCATTGGCAAGAAATCCCCGCCAGCGCACTGCGGCGGCTGCACTCCCCCCGGGCAGCGAAACCTCACGAACAGTCTGATCGATCGGAAGCGAACTCAACAATTCACCAGGAGACGTGGCCACCTCGACAGACAATGGCGCCCACTTCCCCCGCAGGAAATCGGGCAGCGATGCAAGACGCGGCAGTTGCGACGCAACTGCGGGACCGCCAGCAGGTGCCTCCTGCAGGTATGGCAACAGATTCTTCTGCAGAAAACGGCGAAACGAGTGGGCTGTGGTGAAAACCCGGTCAGCCTGCGAATTGGGAAAAAGACCGTTCGAGTCCACAACTTCCATGGCCACATCAATCCGGCGAGCGACCGCACGGAGCATCCGTGGCAGAAAAAATGCCGGAAAATCGTCCGAAATAACAGCTGCAGCACGCTCGCACAACTTTTCAATCAGCCCGCGCCCCGCACCTGTGCCGGGTTCCACCCAGGCAACATAATTCAGCCCCGCTGCCGCAGCCTGGCTCTGATTCTCACGCATCCCCTCAATGACAAACTGATGCAAACGGCGACTGGCCCACGGGTAGTCACAACGGAGAGCCTCGAAGATCAACAGCGGGCGCCCCAACTCGGCCGCCAGCTCAATTGCTCGGTCGAGTGAATAATTATCCTGTAAACGGCGGTAAGCCGTCATCCAGTACAGAACATACTCGCCGTCGTGCCGAACCGGAGCGTTATTCAAACGACGGATACGTGCTCCAGGAACCAAATTGCTCGCTCCCACCATCTTCAAGCTCCTGCTGGAAAAACACCTCAAAAAGATCCGACAACACCCATCATCGCCAAAAACGTCCACACCCACCCGCAAACCACAACCGCAAACGTTCAGAGCATACACGAATTGAACGTTTTCTCAACGTAAAGCCGCATCCAGCTTCAGTATCCACACCAAAAAAACGATAATTCCAACAAAAACTGAGTTTCCGAGTTATCAAGGGAACGTTTACGGCGGGTTAAAGTGCACGATTCGCAGGATTGAGTGAACGTTATCTCTTGATTCTTTTGAACGTTTCAGCCATGATCGCAACCAGCCAGTGAAAACTATCCCGAGAAAGGTCGGTGTGATGTCTACGGTAATTGAAGACGTGGTAACTGAAGATTTCCGCTGCCCCACAGCACCAGAAGTGAAGGTCGACAGTTCGCTGAGAAAGCGTGCTGGGAAACTCCTCAAAACGGAAGTTCGATTCGTCTACGTCGAAGAATTCGAAGGACTTGACGATGACGACCTGCCCCTCGTCGCTCTGGAAGAACTCCTGGAAACCCTCAGACAAACAGGTGCTGAACAGGCATCTTCCGTCAGCAGCGATGCCGTACAGCAGGCCGACCGCGAATGGCAGGCTGATGATCCGCTGCTGACATTCGAACAGGAACAGTTCCTGTTCCGCTCGATGAACCTGCTGCGTTACAGGGCGAACTGCATTCGATCACGCCTGTCTGAAGAAAGACCCTCCGCAGCGAAAGTGCGTCTGGCTGAGAAGCTGCTGGAACTTTCCGAGGCTGTGCGAGGACAACTGGTGCGCTCAAACCTCCGACTTGTCGGAGCGATCGCAAGGAAATTCTCTGCCGGATTCGCGGAGGTCGATGATTGCAGCAGTGATGGCTGCATGATTCTTCTGGGAGCAATCGATCGTTTTGACTATTCGCGCGGCTACAGATTCAGCACTTACGCCACCCACTCAATACAACGGTATTTCTTCAGGTCCTGGAAAGTGCGCGCCCGTCGGCGAGAGAAAATTCCATGCACCTCTGCCGAAGTTCTGCCTGAAGTTGCTGAGATGGACAACGAGGCCCCAATCTGTCCGGATCCACATCACGCCGTTGATACACTCCTCAGCAGGGCTCCCGAGGTTCTCGATGAACGTGAATTGTGGATTGTGAAAAGCCGCTTTGGACTCGGTCCTTCAGACGCCGGTGCCAAAACATTGCGAGAAATCGCCGCAGACCTCGGCGTGTCCAAAGAGAGAGTTCGACAGTTGCAGCTGAAGGCGATGGAGAAGCTAAAGACTCTTCTCGATCCGACAGAGTTCAATCTCGATGGAGTTGCAGCCTGATACGAACTGCTAATCCCTCTGGAAATTCCCCAGCAACTGCCGGCTCCAACGCGGCCAGTAAGTGGGGAATGGGCTGTGAAAGGTCAGACGTCGTCCGGTGGTCGGGTGATCGATCGCCAATTCGGTGGAGTGCAGAGCGATGCCGCAGGGAAAAGTGACCCGGCTGCCGTATTTTCGATCGCCGGTGACAGGCATCCCAGCAGTGGCCAGTTGTGCGCGAATCTGATGTCGTCGACCGGTTTCCAGTCCAATGCGAATCAAGGTTTGGCCCTGCTTCGTCCCGAGGGAGACATAGTGCAGTGCGGCAAACTCCGCATCCGGATGCTGTTGAGAGTCTGCCAGGGTGCGACGAATCCGGTCGTCGCGGCGAAGCCAATGCTCCAGACGGCCCTGATCAACTGGTGGGCGGCCTTTGATCAACGCATGATAGGTCTTTGAGACTGTTCGTTCCCGAAACTGTTTGCTCAACCGTGCAGCCGCTTTCGAAGTTCGAGCGAACACGATCACACCGCCGACAAGCGAATCGAGACGGCTGACCACGCCAAGATAGACGTTTCCCGGCTTTCGATACCGCCGCCGGATATCGTCGCGACCGTATTCCAGAAGCGTCGGCATCCCCGGTGCGGCCCCCATAGTGGGCAAATGACACGGCTTGTCCACTACGTAAAGGTGGTTGTCCTCGTGGATCAGCTCGATGTCCTCAGGACCGGGTACAGATGCATCAGATTGGTCCGAGAACTTCTTCACGGCAGGCAACTCAATTCCGCAAAATCACTGCCCACCTGTTGGAGATGGCGCAGCAGGCGGTAAGCCGGCCTGCTTTCTTAATTGGTTGATTTCCTTCGCTTCCTTCACCCGTTTTTCCTGGTCGAAGAATTTGTCCAGCGAGTCGCTCATTGCCCCGATCAGCTTTTCGACTCGTCGTCGCGCGTAAGGATTACGGGTTGCATCCGCCTGAGCAACGGCGGGAGCACGTATTTCAACAAGTTTGACTCCAAAGTCATCGCGTCCCGGCAACCGATCAATCGCACTCACTGCCTCTTCGAGCTTCTCCGGCTCCCGTTCTTCAGCAGCACGCTTCGCAAGACTCATGTTAACGGCTTTCTCGGCAACCATGTCGACAAGCTGGTCACGCAGCAGGTACAGATCTCCCTCCACACCAAGACGGATCGAGTCATCTGGTAACTTCACCGTATCAAACGGAATCAGCCCGGGAGCGTAGGGAACCCGTGCCAACAGAATGCTTCCGCTGTATGCATACAACCAGCACGTTGGGTTCTCCGGATCCACCTCAAGCTGAATCTCTCCACTGCGATCCGTGATGATTCTGACAGGCGGCTCTGTACTGGTATCGGTCTGCAGGAACTTCCTGACCTTGTCCACACGAATACAGACCAGCGGCTGCTCCGGACGATTTTGCAGGACCAGCCGAACCTTACTTGCAGAAGAAGCCGGACGCTGCCGCAAAGCGACCTGCTGGAGAGAACGACGAGCCCGACCGCCATAGGGAACCAGACCATGCGACAACAGAACTCCGCGAACTCTCCCCCGATCGACAATTGTTTCCACGGGGGCCGCGTCTGATCCCGTAACTTGCACCGGATCCGCCGCTGCTTCATTCTCGTCGGCTGCGCCAATCACGGAGTTCAGTTCTGTTAACCGGATGTAGCACAGATCCAGCCGTTGCAGCAGCTTGACTTTGTTTGGATCCCGACGCTCCAATTGCCGCAGGAAGGGCCGCAGGACATCTCCCTCAGCCAACTGCACCGCAGTTGGATCCGGGGGCGTCAGGTTACCCGCCTGAATGGCAAACTCCATCTCGCTGTCATCGACCGTCCTGCCAACAAACATCAGGTATGGACGAAAAGCATCTCGTCCCAGTCGACACGCCAACCCAGGCACAAAGTTAACGTCAGCAGCATGTTCCGATAACACCGGTGACAACTCCTGAACCCTTAAGTCCATCTCACGAACAGTGACCTGAACCCCACCAGCGTTCCCGTCTGCAGTGACCAGCAGGACCTTGTCAAAATCAGTGGCAGGGTATCGCTCCATAAGTTCTTCGGCGGGCACTCGAGTGAGCCTGCCAGCCGTTCCGGGAGTCAGCCAGACCGAGTGGCGGACTTCCAGATCCCACATTGGCCCGAACATTCGTACGAAACCCGCACGAATCCGTTCTACCAGCGTCTCCCGAATTCTCGGCAACGCCATTTCCGACCCGGCAAATCCGATTTCAATGCAAATTCGATAAGGGGTGTCCTGCAGAGCCGGCGGAGTCCTGTCATCTTCCGGTTCCGGAGGAGTGGCTGCAGGTTCCACAGCCGTTTCGGTCTCCTCTGAGGGCGCCGCAGCTTCTTCCACATCAGCCTGAGATGATGTCTCAACATCGGTCTGAGGTTCGTCCGATTGTGGTTGCCAGGCGACAGACTGATCCACCAGCAGCGTCGCCGCAGTGAAGATCAGAATGACCAGTGCATTGTTCTTGCGGAATTTGATCATGGGCGAATAATCCAGCGTTCTACGTTGTGGTAGACCGACATCAGTTCGGCCGGCATCCCCGTAACATTCCTGCGAAACGCAGCAAACTCGTCCACCTCCCAGAGGGGAATCACAAATGCCTGAGCAGCAATGTGGCGGTGGATTCGATACAGCCTGGTTTGAGCATCCGAAAAGCTGGACGAGTAATCGAGCCCGATCAGTTCCTGACGCATCCAGTCAGGAAATGGCGATAGTCGATTCACATCAAAATTCGGATCGTTGGCCAGAAGTGACCAAAGCTCAAGCAGTGGCTCTTCCATGCGAAGGCGACGGTAGCACATATCCCACTCGTCGTCTGCCAGCGGCTTCCCCTCTCGGTCTCCCGCAATCAGATCCACCTGAAAACCAATTTTCTCCCAGTAGACAACCATCCGTTCCGCAGCTGCCTGTGCCACCGGGTCAGGTTCGACGACAAACCGCAGGGTTGGCAGCTTGATGTAGTCAACATTGGTCTTGAGGCGAAAGTCGTCCGAGTCGAAATTGATCCGATCGCGTTTGGCCTGAGCACGAGCCTCTTCCGTCAGACGAACCAGTTCTTTGATTTGCAGTTGTCGCTCGGCCGCGAAGCGCAGGGCAAACGCCAGACGGAGATTGTACGGCGGAACTGGTTCTGTGGGTCTTGTTGCATAACTTGACTGATGCCATGCCGCACTGGTCGGACGTCCGTACTTAAGCTCATTGTCATTCAGTACAGTTGATCGCAGGATGCCTTCTCTGTTCACCGCGAAGGAAAGAGCACGCCGCATCTGGGCGTTCGTAATCCGTTCAGAAAGCGGATTGAATGCAATGACATGTGTCATCGGAAGCGCGTAACGACGGACTTCAAACCCCGATGCTTTAAAGGCATCAACTTCCTGTGGAAGCAGGTGCGGAATGAAATCAATCTCACCGCGAACCAGCGACTGAATCATGTCCGATCGGTCTGCAAAATTCTGCTCCCGAATCTCTGCAATGTGGTACTTGCCCGCACTCATGCCATCAGGTTCGCCGATCGTTCGCACATAGCCTGTGCTCTCGTTCGCCGCATCGATCTGAGAGAAGCGAGTGGACAGCAGTTTCAATTCCCCGGTCGAGTCGTCTTTGGATCTGCTCTCGACCTGTACTGGAAATCGCAAGAGTGATTCAATGCTCAGCGGGACTCGTGAGAACGTGAGTTTCAGCTCCTGGGGAGAGCGGACCGAAATCTCCTTCAGAAATGATGCAAGGCGGGAATCATAGATCTCGCTGTCTTCATCCAGCCGCTCTGAAATCGCATTCGCCAGAGTATTGGCGTTGAGAATTGGCTGGGTTTGCCATGACGGTCGAGTACGCCGAAGCGTAAAGACCACCTGCCGGCCAAGATCCGTCGGGTCCCAGATCTCAAAGAAGCTGGACCGGAAGTAGGTCAGCTCATCAGCCGATGAGGGCTCAAAAAGCGAAACCTGCGTCAACTCTCGCTGTCGTTCCTCAGATTCCATTGCTGCCGGGAAAATCCCGGGTTTGTCGAACTGACAGAGACCGACACGCAGCACCTGATATCTCGAAAAGTGCTGAGTAAAGCTGGCGCGACTGTTCCCGGCGGTGGGCCAGATTCTTTCAGCTTCGACGGCCAGTTCCGCCGCGCGCAGGTATTCTCCGCTGGCAGAGGCAGTGTCTGCCTCTGAGATCAGCGACAAGCTGCGACCGCTTAACTCACTGGTCTTCTGCTGCACCAGTGGATGCTCCGGAAGTCGATCTCGGACCCGACTGATCAGCAACTGGGCTTTGCCGAAGTCTTCGGCAGCAACAGCATCGTCAATCATCGGCCCGACAAGGGTCGTAATCTGGCTGGCCAGTTCGGAACTCTCAGGGTTCCGCTCGTAGACTTCATCCAGCCTCGCCAACGCAGCCCACGGCTCACCTTTCGCGGCGAGATCCGCTGCCTCAGTCAGCAACAATCGTTCAAAACGAGGCACCGATTTTTCCCAGCCTGGGATCTCAGTCTCCACACGAAGCAGCAGTTCCCACGAAGTTCGAAAATCTCCCTCCGTCAGTAACTGATCAACCACCTGCAGCATCAAATCCTCGAAGAAAATGATGTCTGCGACTCGCTCCACCGGAATCGAATACTCAGTCAGGTCTCCGGGCATCGTAAACATCAGCCGCTTCAGGCTGCGCAGGCGATTGCTTCGAGTTTCACGTTCTTTAGCCGTTCGCGGTCGGGAAGCCTCGACTTTTTTGTACTCCTGCTCCTGTCGACTGAGAATGTCCGGCCGAGGAAACAGCGGCGTCACTAAAACGACTCGTCGCTGATCCTCTGTTGCAGCTTCGAGCACGACCCAGTCGTACTCCTTGTCATCCGCATCCAATCGCAACAATTCCTCGGCAGACGGAAGCTTCATCTCAGAGAGCAGTGGCAGCTCACCAGAGGAAACCTTTTCGTCTGCAGATGCAGGGATGCAACAGAAGCTCAGGCCGCAAAGCAGCAAAAGAAACTTGCTCATAAGCTGATTCCAGTCAATTCGGACTGGGATGGTATGAAACGTCATTGTTCGACAGGAATTCATTGCTGAAGGGACGAATCAATGGAATAAAGGCTGCCGTCGAGTCCAACAACCACGTTGTACTCACCGATGCGAGTCAATCCGGACTGTAACTGCTGTCCA
Organism: Planctomycetota bacterium; assembly: GCA_017859815.1. Classification (GTDB taxonomy): domain Bacteria; phylum Planctomycetota; class Planctomycetia; order Planctomycetales; family Planctomycetaceae; genus SXXK01. The sequence continues at coordinate 14,143 of JAFMMM010000052.1, forward strand.
AGTTGCTGCATGGACTCAGATGGAACTCCATCCGAATTGAGCAGGAACAGCGTCCCGTCCTGCCGAGCAACAAGGTGACCGTCTGCTGTCTCCAGCGGTGCACCGATCGTGGCGTAGCCGTTCAGCGGAATCTCACCAGCTGCCGAGAGTTCGCTGTCCAGGCGGAAAATACGACAGGTTTGACCTGCCACGTCGACGGTCACAATACCACTGGCGATCTGCGGTGCTCCCGAAGCGATGCCGCCAAGGTCCTGCTCTGCCAGCACCTCAAGACTCGCCCCTTGCATTAACAGCAGTTTTCCATTCGTAGTTGCGGCAGCAACAAAGCCACTTCCGGCGGCAAGCGGCTGCTCAATCTTATTGGCGAACGCTGTCACACTAATCTCAGCGAGATGCGGCGATGGCGATGATCGATACTCCACGCGAACAAGCGAATTGTCGCCCCGTACGGCAAGAACCTGTGTACCGGAAATGGCAACCATCGACTTCCAGGGCTGCTGTCCTGCTCCAGTTTGAGCGGCCAGGTAATCATCCGCCTTACGCCCGCCGGTCAGCCCCGTCAAATGGAGACGACCGGAACTCGCAAACACAACACCGTCATCGAGGACTACCGGGGGCAGCTCCGGTTCTCCCGGCAGCGGCCACCGTTGTTCTAACTGACCGGACGTCGAAAACGTCCACATGGCGGGTTCCGGCGTCCCCACAAACGCAGCGGGTCTGCCATCGGCAAGGACCGTTCCCCCAACTTCTGAGCTGAGCTTGTCCGGTAACCGGAACTGACTGATGGTGTCGAGGATAAATGCATCCGTTCCCAGTTGCGAAACCGCAATCCGGTAGACCTCACCGTAGTCAGAAACAGCCAGCAGGTTTTCTCCTCCAGCCGCCTCTGTCATTGCAACAATTCTTGAAGCCAGCAACGTCCTCCACACGCCGGTCATTTCGTCGCGGTTGGCGCGGGTCAGGAAGGATGACGCCCGTTGTGAGACTGACTGCGGAGTTCTCGTCGTCAGAAACACAGCTTCTTCCAGCAATTGAATTGGCTGTGTATGCGTTCCCTCGGCTGTGAGCGCTGGATCAAGGTCCACGCTGTTGGCTCGAGTCCGAAACTTGCGAAGGTCGCGACCTGCAAGCCATAACTGACCACCGGGTCCCGCCAACAAATGCATCCGTGTCAGCTCGCCCTCTTCCAGAAGGTTCGCGCCAACTTTTGCCAGAGGCTGCTTGCCCGGCTCATCTCCCACTCGAAATGCTGTAACTCGCTGCGGACTTGACGGCACGTAGAGTTCATAGCCCCGCAACAGCAGTGGGTCCTCAATATGACCGTCTACAAAATCCTCGGCCACAACACTCAGCACACCATTTTCGTCAATTTCAAGCGTCCGAATACGTGCCGAATTTGCCTGATAGTTATCACAGAAAAGAAAGTATCGGCCGGCAGTAATTACTCCGGTTCTCACACTGTCCGGCCCGTGAGGAATATGTGAAACCGCTGCGCATTCAAATGGACTCAGACTGACCGTGTAGACCAGCGTTTGATCCCCGGGAATAATCAGCTGATTATTCCCGGAAGACACAGCCGGGGGGCCGGTAATCTTCTGTGGAAATGTCAGCATGGAAACAGCGCGACCGGATACGGAGTTCATCTGCACCAGTTCACTCCGATCATTCATCAGGTAGATGCTTTCGGAGACCACAACCGGCGGCGCGACAGGCCGACCGACACTGCCCTGCCGCCAAAGCACTTCGCCGGTATCTTCAGCCAGCATCCAGAATTCGTTGTACAGCGTGCTGAAGACAAGCAGACTGGCACGCGAACCGGAGATCGGCAAAGGAGCAAACGGTGCTCCCGCACCAATGACTCGGCGCCACCTTGGATCGCCCGTATCCGCGTCCACGGAACAGCAGGTGTCCAGTCCATACGTCACCAAAAACCGCCCCTGCGAGACAAGGTCCGAAGAAACCTGTGTTCGGAGTGCAGGGACAACTGCCCCCGGTGGATCAAGCAACTTCTCCACGCTGTCTGCCGCCGTATTCAGATCCGTGCGAACAATTGATTCCTTCTCACTGTCCAGAATGCGAGTCAGCATGCTGGCAACTTCGGGATCGTCCGCCAGTACTGGAAATCTTGCCAGCAGGGTTTCGCGGGCAACGATCGCCTGAAGAGTGTCCCCGGCCGCCAGCATGGCGTCGACCTTCTCGGTGGTCTCGCCAAAGAACATTTTGCGGGCGATTGCCTGTTCAGCGATCCGCTGTCGTTCTCGCAGGTACTCCTCCCGAGTCGCGGGGATTCCATCCTCCCCTGAGAATCGTCGCAGTAAATCCACCGCATCTCTGCTGACCGTCAGTGCCTCTTCCGACTGAGCAAGCTCCGCTACGATGGCTCCGGCATAGGCCAGCCTGTTGGCGTAGCGTTTCCATGTCTCCAGTAATTCGTCGTACCCGGGCAGGCCATCACACTCACTAATCAGTCTGCGAAACTCTTCCATCCCGCGAATGACATCCGGGGTACTTGTTTCGATGTACTTCTCGACCAGCGAACGATGGAGGCCAATTTGAGCGGCGGGCGTTGATTCTGTCTTCGGGTACTTCAGCAGGAACTGACTGAATCGCCCCTCGGCATCAAGATACTTTCTCTGCTCGAGCATCGTCATTGCTTCTTTCAGCAATCGATCCTCACTGTTCTGCTGATTGATGTACCAGAAAATTGCGGCCAGCAGAAAGCCAAAGACAGTAACTGTGGTCAGCAAAAACACCGCAGGGGAACGTCCAACTTTTTGTTCCCCTGGCCGCTGCGGGCCGCCAGTTAAACGGTCGGAAAGCGTATTCAGACGCCCGCGCCGCAACTGTTTTCCAGCCTGTTTGGCCAGTTCACTGCGTACCCCATCGGAATTGTCCTGTGGATCAGTATCTTTTTGAGCAGCCACGATATCTTCCAGTCTCTCAGATCAGATGCTTCTGCGATGAGCATTCCGTATCAGCGTTCGCAAACTCGGCAGTTGAAGTCCCTGCGGGCGACTTCTGCCCACTCTGATATTTCCTGACTTACCATTCCGCCACTTTGTTTTTCACACGTGTAAATCCCGCCTGAGCGGCAGCATCTATCACCATCACTCGAGCCTCATGTGTCGAATCAGGATGCAGTTCCAGTTCAATGTCAGAACTGCGAGCCTTTTCGGCAGTCAGCAGCTCCAGAATTTCACGATACGACGTTGCCGTCTGGGTCTCTTCGACCCACACCGTATTGTCCGCGTCAACCTGAACTTTCACAGCCGCCTGAGATTCATCCGGTACCACGACTGACATGGAAATCCCGTCCGTCTGCTTGGCCGGTGGCACATCAAACGCCTTCTGCATACTGAAAGAGGCCGTCACCATAAAGAAAATCAATAACTGAAAAGTCACATCCACCGCAGGCGTCAGGTCGATTGAGGCATTTTCGACGGGCTCTCGCTCCCGCACCGGAATGTCCTCTTCCTCCGGCTCCAGGGAGCCTGGCGGATGGGAGGACACACTCGGCTGTTGAGCTTCCATGACAGTCGTTTGACCGACACTCACCTCTTCTTTGCCCAGACCCGCCGCGACGGGCACCGATGCAGAGGCCTGCCCCGACTCCTCCATCAGGCGGCGGCGTTCCTGCAGAGCAAGTGACTCCAGAGACTCGAGGCATGACAGTCGCACGAGATCCAGCGACCGTCCCTGTTTGTGAGCCGCGCTGAGTGTGCGGATATCTTCGAGCAGATCCGAGGCAGTCTGATATCTCAACGATCGTCTCTTGGCCATCATTCGATGGACAAGACGACAGATCACCGTCGGCAGTTCGCGGTTCATCTCCTGCAGTGCTGGCGGCGGATTATTGACATGCTGCATCGCGATCTCTGACGCATTACTGCCAGTGAACGGCGGCTTCCCGCAGAGCAACTGATAACATGTCACCCCGAACGAGTAGATGTCAGATCGAGAATCCAACTCACGACCGGAAACCTGCTCCGGACTCATATACAGTGGCGTCCCCATCGTTTTCTTCGTGCCGCCGGCTGTCGCCTCGGAGTCCCCCAGCTGTGCGAGTCCGAAATCGGCAACCTTGATCTCCCCCTTCTTTGTCACCAGCAGATTCTCGGGCTTGATGTCACGGTGAACGATTCCGCGACTCTCAGAAGCTTTCAGGGCGCTGACGACCTGACGCATGACACTGAGGATGGATCCCAGATCCAGATTGCCCTTTTCTTTGACCAGAGTCGAAAGGTCGCTTCCCTGAACATATTCCTGGGCGATGTAGTGGTAAGGACCATCGTTGCCAACTGTGTAGACCTGTACGATGTTGGGATGATTCAGCCCGGCGGCCATCGTGGCCTCCTGCTGAAACCGCTTCAGCAGCTCTTCTCCCGACACTGAAGTGACAGAAGTTTTCATCACCTTTACCGCAACATAACGCTGCAGCGATGTCTGCTGGGCCAGATAGACGTCAGCCATCCCACCACTGCCGAGGTGTCTCAACAGCTGAAATTCGCCCAGTTTTTGATCGGTCAGGTCACTCATGAATTTCCCTGATCAGTCACTTCGGTCAGGAGTTCAACAGGATTTTCACAACAGGAATCATGTTCGTAAACGCGGGAGAGCTTTCCGAAGCCTCGCGCGACTCACTCGCGGCGATCCTCAACCGCGTAATGAAATCCCACATTCGGAATCTCTGAAATCATCGATTCAATTTCGCTGGTAAAGCGGTTAGGCACGTCCCGGTCACCCATGATCATAATCTCAATCCCGGCCGGTCGAGCTTCCGACTCTTCAGCCAGACGTCCCCGCAGATCTTCCATCGTGATCGGCTTCTTCTCGATCTCCATTGGCGGGTCAGAAACATCGTCGGATGGAGATCGGATGACCAGATTGAACGCCATCTTCCCCAACTCCGTCGACCCGCCCGAAACCGAACGTGGAACGATTGCCGGTGGGTTCCCCTGCATCGTGGAAGTCACCATGAAGAAGATGAGCAACTGAAATGTCATGTCGATCATGGGGGTAATATCAACCTCTGCACTCTCCGCCGGCGGTCGCCTGCGGCTGGGCAGTACATCATCATCTTCAGTCGCCATCGCGAGTGGCCCCTTAAAGTTCAGTCAGCAGCGTGAAATGAGCACGAGGATTAAGGCAGGTCCCAGCCTCGGCTGTCATGCCGAACCACGCGTTTTCGCTGCCGCCAGATCATCAAGCAGGATGCCGGTCCCTTCGTCGATATTCTCTGTCAGCTTCCTGATGGAGTTCGCTGCCGTTCCCTGAATCACGATCAGAGGAATGGAGATCGCCATACCCGCCGCTGTGGTCCAGAGAGCAAAGCTGATATCGGCTGACAACTCTTTGGGGTCAACACCTGTCGCAGCCGCACCAGCAATCTTGGCGAATGCATTAATCATCCCCAGAACCGTTCCCAGCAGTCCCAGCTGCGGTGCTGTCTTGATGGCGGTTCCCACCCACGCATTCAGGCGTTCCAAACCACTCAGAATGTCTCGCTCAAACCGGTCCACAACCGCCTGACGAAGCTTCTTCATCGGCTCGTCCCGCGCCTGAACAGCAAACTGCGTCAACTGAGGCAACGCCTTGTCCCATAAACCGGGATTATCACAGACAGCAAGAGCACCGTCGTAATCCGCCTTGTCGAGACACTCGCCGATTTCCGTCAGGAAATTCTGTTCAGCCGCCGCCCCCGGAAATCGCTTCTTCCGAATGCGGCTGAGCAGGAGAATCCCTGTGAACAGACCACCCACGGCACAAAAACCGATCCCAATCCAGATGGAGTTTTCGATGGTCTTCATGAAGGCCGACGGGCCCGCAGCAGGCGCCGCGTCCTGGGCGATAATGCTCGTCCAATGCAAGAAATCTGCAAAATTGATCATTGGGAATTCCACAAACAAACGTTTCATCAGGAGCCGCTGCCGTGACGGCCGCCTTTCTGTAAAGACGCCCCAAACACAACTCGGCCTTGTCAGAATAATGAATCCAAATCCAGCCGCTGCTCGGGAGCAACCGCTCAACTGATTTGTTAAGAGAGTCAACCTGCCTATTTCAGAATCTGCCGGGTCACAGTGAATTCGTATTCCGAACCGCCTTTTCGTTTCACCTGAAAGTAGGTCCTGCGAATACCTGAGGGCTGCTGGTTGTTGTAGTCAACCTCCAGTTGCGCCAGCATTTGCTCGACGTCCGCCGGATAAAAGTGCATGATCACACCGGACTCAGCATTGATCGACGCCTTTGCAAAAAGTTCGATATCCGCCTTCACGCGATCCTGACTGCCGTCCTGCCAGTTCAGGAACAGACGTTTCTCACCCTCGCCCGTGCGAACCTCACGAATCGATGGACGCGGCTGACTGGCATTACTGAGGTAATACAGTCTTGAATCCTCTTTCAGCAGCAACCCAAGTTCGATTCCGAAGAAGTCCAATTGCGCGGCATAACTTTCCGCATCGCCCTTGTCCGCGAATTCCACAATCCAGCCC
>JAFMMM010000365.1 GCA_017859815.1 Planctomycetota bacterium
GTTTGTGCTGACATGCAGTCCCAGACCGAAACAGGCGTAGGTTGTATGGCTGCTGCTTTGTTGCAGGAACTGAGCGAGTGCCCTGGAGATGTTAAACACGACCGTACCGTGCATATCTTCGGGCGTTGACAGCAGTTTGAGCTGTCCTTCATGCAGTTCATGAAACCGCCCGCCTTCCGGCAGTTCGAGTCGTCGTTGCTCGAATTCGGCGGCCGTATTGATCCGCAGTTGTGGTTGTGAGACTGGTTTGCCGAAAGGAGATTTTTCGCCGGACATTCCTGTTTGATCCAGTTTCTGCGCAGGTGCTGAACTAATGGAGTAACGTATTCGCCGCTGGCTGAATTCTTGCGGGTTTACAGAGGTCGTTCAAATCTGTTGCCGCGCAGCCACTGTATTCCCGACCGGAAGATCGTTGGTCGGCTGGGTCTGCCTGCTGTGGCTTTGACATCATGGGGACCAAAAAACATCAGCCCGGTTATCGGTCAGGGACGAAGCGTGTGGCAGCCTCAGCCTGCAGGAACGAGCTGGTAAACGGTTATCCCGGAGTCCAGTTGCTGCAAAATCTGGAATGTGCCCGGGGGAGCGGTTTGCAACCAGTTCGACGAATCCGCATCGACAGCAACGACAAAGCGAATTCGACGGTTTCGAATAAGCCTGATCGCAGCAGCGGTACAGGTGGGCTCATTAAGTGTTCTTTGCAGCTGGAAATGCGATTTCGGGAAAAAGCCGCTGTAACCGTTGGCCAGTGGAAGATCTGCAGCTGTTGCCTGAATCATCCAGCGCACGGTCTGCTCAAAATCAACGGCCCTTGATGTGACTGCGTACGGCAGCAGCAGCGTCCCTTCGCCGTGCTGTTGCCGATCGGCAATCACATCTGCCCAGTCCGGCTTCTCGGAAATTCGCGGTACTCCAATCGTCGCGAGAGGCTGCGGAAGGATCTCAAAAGCGAGCACCGCAGCGACTCCGCAAGCGATGGTCAACTGCAGCCTTCGTGCGAACCGCGAGTCCGGTACCGGCCTGCGCAGAATTGTGTGCAGCCCTGCAGCCGCCAGCAGTACGATAGAGAGCTGAAAAAAGTATCCGAATCGAAATGGGCTGCGGACGTGGCCAAAACCGGGGATGGCTGACGTGAGGACAGGCCAAACCTTCACTGATTCGGTTCCAAGGTGCATTCCCAGCGAAAAGGTAAAGGACGCGCAGGCAAACGCAATTAGAAACAGAAGTTCACGCGAGCGGGGACCTGAAGCCGGGCGTCCTGTCAAAACTTTGGCAAGCAGCAGAACCGCAGCCAGGCCAGCGAGTCCACAGCGAACATAGCCGGGACACATCGGCGACCACGTTTTGTGCGGAGTCGCATTTTGAAACAGCCAGTACCCTTTCGGCTGTATCGAAAAATCCACGAGGTCGACAGATAACTTCTCGACCAGGCTCTCGGATCGCTCGAACTTGTGCCGCTCCAGAGATTCCTTCATGGAGAGCAGCAAGGGGAGCAGCAGCGACAGACTGACAACTGCAGAGGCGAGCAGTCCGGGCCACCAGGCAGAAAGTCTGGTCCATGGTACAAGGATCCAGCCGGTTGTTCCCATCAGCAGTGCAACGAACAATGCATGATGCACCGAGCCGGCTGCGATGATGACAAATGCGAGACCGGTTTCAGCACCATGGAGTGTGATCCTGAGACGGCCGGTCGCGTCGACTGCCGCGCGATTTAATGCTGAGGCAGCGGTTAAGAGCCACAGAAATGGCCACAGTGCTGTGAGTTGCAGGACATCGAGCTGCTCATGGACCATGGGCAGCAGCAGAACCGCAATGGCCGCTGCCAAACGAGCCGGTAAACAGATCTGCCAGAATCGCAGCAACCGGAGAGTCAGCAGACCGTTCATCACCAGCGAGAACAACAGCAGCAGATTGTAAGCCAGTGCCCCCTGCCCGTTTTGGAGCAGCGGGGTCAGCAACATTGTGATCGGCTGCGGCTCACTCCAGGCAAACGAGCCCTGTTCGGGAAAAAACACGGGAGCATTCCACCACTCCAGCTGTGGAGTGAGAATCTGTTTGGAATTCCAGAGCATACTCCAGATGTTAAACAGAGCCACCGTTCGGGAGCCTTGTGGAGGCAGCGCAACTGACGTCGTCGGGTTCCTCCAGGCGGCAGACGTGCTGTACACAGCGACTCCGCAAAGTAAGGCCACCACTGCGATGGCTTTGACAGCCCTCGAACGCCATGACTCAACGAGGGATGTGGCATCAGTCTGCGGATGTTCCGAAGTCATCGTTCACTCCGGAATCTCAAATAGCCGGGGAGTATTCTGGATAACCCGATACCGACTACCGGATTGCGGGACGCCGAAGCTCTGTATTGTGCCGTCTGGCCACGTGACTTCAAGTTTTGTTTTTGATGTCTCTCTCGACACAGCGAACAACAGGGTCTTTTCATTGGAGCACTGATAACCGTCTCCGGCGGTAAGTTGCTGCTCATGTGTTTTTTGTGCAGCTTCAACAGAGATCCGTACTTTCGTCCCCACCGGTATTCTGGCGGCGTTTGCCGAACTCAGTTCGAGAGCGATCCAGCTGCCTGCAGCCGTGCTGTGGTTTGTCAAAAGAGCCGAAGCTTCGTAAAGCGTCCCAATGGCAAGGTCCGCCAGACCATCATGATTCCAGTCCATGCGAGCCACAGAACGTCCCAGGTGCAGGCGATCAAGCCAGCTATTTTCAGAATTCGGGGCGACGCTGCTAAAACGATTTCCGAGCCATGCCAGAAGCTGAGATGGCATTTTCCAGTCGACTCCCTCGGATTCCAGATTGTCGATGTGGCCGTTGGTGACGAATAACTCCGGAACACCATCCAGATTCGCGTCAAGAAACTGGGCACCAAAACCAAGCACGTCGCGCGTGTGGTTCCGCAGGCCGGTTTGTTCCCGCTGGTCCAGAAATGTCCCGCTGCCGACCGACAGATACAGGCCAGTGGATTCATTCAGAAAGTTCGTGATTGCGACATCCGGGATTCCATCGTGATTCAAATCAGTCGCGGCGATTCCCATACTGCCTTCCGCCTTGCCGGCGTTGCTCAGGGCAATTCCGGCCGCGAATCCCCGATCATTCCAGCGGTCGTGCCCCGGCGGGCGAGTGAGCATCTGATTGGGTGTCGTGTCGGCCGCAATCAGGATTTCCAGCCCCGATTGATTGTCGAGGTCTGCGATCAGCAGGCCGAGCCCTTTGGTCACGTCTTCCGGCAATTCCGCCTGCCCGTCGGAGAATGTTCCGTCACCATTTCCATACAGCAACAGGTCGGCTTCTCCGGAGAAGACCGAAGGTGAACACATGCGATCATCGCCGGTACCTGATTGACACAATCTCTGAAAAAGATCTTCTCCCCGCAGATAACCAAGACAAACGAGGTCCGAAATGGAGTCTGCATTCAGGTCGGCGATTGCGCAACTGGTGAGCCATGCGTTTTCCGTGCCAGGGAGCGGTCCGTTGCTGTGCAGAGTCCCGTCACCGTTGTTCATCCAGATTGAGACGCCGCCGATCCCGCAGATAACAAGATCAGAAAACCCGTCTTCGTTCAGGTCACCAGCAGTGATGCCCTGGCCGAACTGGTGTCCTTCAAGTCCAGTTCCGATCGTGACGTTTTCAAATCGCTGACCACGTTGATTTCTGAACAACTGATGCTGACCGACATCGGAGAGCCCCGCCGTTGAAATCAGGCCGCCCTGAGTCATCGCCAGGTCCGGCCACGTATCGCCATCAAGGTCGACGACCGCGATGCCTCCTCCGGTCAATTCCATCATCCGACGTGTGGGAGGCCCCTCACTTCCATTGATGAAGGTAAAATCCAGTCCCGTTTCGGCGGCAGTGTCGAGGAACCGAAAATCGGCGTTTGCAGTTTGCTGGTCCGAATCAATGGGACCGACTGCCTGCGTGAGCTCACTCAGATTGGAACCGGCAGCAAGAGTTTCGGCGATGCGTTCGAACAGCGGGACTGGTTGAGTAAGTCGGAGTGGCAGGTGTTGCAACTGATTCGTCAAACGGACTGCCTCACGAAGCAACTGTGGATTCTCGGGAGTGGCTACGACAGCAAGTTGAGCCCATCCAGCAGCTTCATGGATACGACCACATGACTCGAAGGCATGCAGCATCCGGATGACTGCCGCTGGTGAATTCATTCCGCCGCCAAAGAAGACGTCGTCCTGAGCCTCCTGCAGCCTGCGGTAATCTTCGATGAGACGATTGAGCTCGTCGGCCAGACTCGTCTCTTTTGCCGCGGTACACAGCTGGGAAAGTTGCCACAGGGCCATTCTTTGATCAGCTCGTTTCTGCACGCCGCGCACAAGCAGATCAGCAGCAGTATTGCGATTACCACTGTGCAAAGCAGACACCCCGCGGATCACAAGGATCTCCGGGTCTTCAATCGTATCCTGTTGCTGATCCAGCCAAATTCGAAGGCGTTCCCATTGGGCTGTCTGAATCAGGCATTGCCCGTAGATACGACGGGCAGGCAGGTGCGCAGGGTCATGCAGCAATGCCTCCCTCGCCTTTTCTGCGGCGGCCTCCGGGTCGCCCTCAGAGTAGAGTTGCTGGGCCAGACCGGTGAGGGGAAGCGGGTCGTCCGGTACTGCCGCCGCTGCTCGTTCAAGGAGTGGTCGGTCAGCGATGGAGCCTGTTTCACGAGCGAGGACCATGAGCAGATCAGATGACTGCTCCAATTGGACAAGCTGCAATATGAGCGGAATTGCCTCCGCTCGCGCTCCCGTGACAGCATGAAGTCGCGCAAGTGCTTCAAGGGTGGCGATATCCAGCGGCTCGACCTGCAGGAGTCCGTCCAGTAATTCGGCGGCGCGCCCGAGCTGAGACAGATGGTCGAGGTGAATTTGTGCTGCCGTCTGAGCAGCGAGTCGATAGTGGCGACTGTCTGCGCTGATACGTTCGAGCAGTGATACCGCTTTTTGATACTGCTGCATGCGGAGTTCAGCCTGGCCGGCGATCCAGAGTGCTTCAGGGTGGTTGGAGTCCCGCTGCAGTGCCCGAGTGGCAATTCTTGAGGCCGCTACGTAATCGCCGTTGCTGTATCGCTGACGTGCCTGGCGAACAGAATCAGCGATTGGAGTTGTACCACGCCACCATACGGTCGTGGTCGTGACGCCGATGATTGCAGCGAAGATCAGAATGCGGATCCAGCGACCTCGAATTCCTGATTTGTTTCTGATGTGCATGGGCGCGAAGCTGTCGGTTACTGCGACTTGATTGTCACACTGAGGCTGCGGGACTGCCCGCCAACAGTTGCCAGCGCAGTGCTGTGAT
>JAFMMM010000053.1 GCA_017859815.1 Planctomycetota bacterium
CGGGATGATGAGTCCTCCGGGAATGGGTGGTGGAAAAGGCAGCTCCGGGATGATGGGAGCGCCTGGACTTGGCGGTTCATCCGGAATGGGTGAATCCGGGATGATGGGTGATGAATATGGTGGCACAGTTGGGCAAAGCGGCAGCGGATTACTGAACGCGGCGCTGTCTGATCAGTCTCTGCTGCAAGTGAAAATTGGTGGTTTAATGACGCTGTATCAGTCGGCGGCCGAGAGTGAAGCGGCTGAGGCAACAGAGGCCGCGGGAGCGGAGGAAGGAAGCACAGCCAAGCCGCCAACGATTGTGACGCCCGAAGTGACAGAGGATCAGGGCGGAGACGCTGCTGCTGATCCTGCTGCCGACACAACTGACACAGGAGCAGAGTCGGTTCCGGCAAACACCGATTCTGCAGACGAGTCGAATAGTGGCGACAATGCTGTTGGTGATCCGACCGGATCAGCGTCGGCGACATCGGATTCTGGTACTCAGGGCGAATCAGCCGCGGAAGCACCGGCCGACACATCGCCACAGTGATTTTGTGTGTTTTGAGACCGTAAGAATGAAGTCAGGTGCATGATCTGCGGCGGGTATTCTGACCCGGTGGATTGTTTTGATTTGAAGAGAATTACCCCGTGCACTGGGGCAGGAGAGCAGCCATGGCAAAGGCAAAATTTGATTTCAAAGCGCTGGCACTCAACCATTTCGAGAAGGTCGGAGCCGGGCTCGTCGCATTACTTGGTATTTACAGCCTCGCCAGCGCGAGCTGGAACGCATGTAATCTCGATCCCGGGCAGCTGCAACGGGACGCGGACAACACGAGAAGTCAGTGGTTAAGTTCCACGCTTCCTCTGGAAGACCGAGCGAAATTTCAAAACACCCCGGATGCTGCAGGCATGGCACGGAAGATGTCATCATCACTGGAGCAGACAGGAGCTTACGCGACTCTGCGCCGCTGGAACGAACCGTTGAAAGAGATCAGCACCAAGGCAGAAAGTGTTACTGTGCTGGCGGCGATGTACCCCGAGTCATCACTGGTGATCTTTCCTCTGGTGGAGCGGGAGGAAGAGCTGGAAGAAGAAGCTGACGACGAGGCTGAAGCCCCGGCACGAGGACGCGACAAGCCTGAAGAGAACACTGAAGATCTCGAGAAATTGTTCGGCAGGTCGAAAACGGGCAATCAGCTGGCAGGCGGCCCCGGTGGGCTTGGCGACAGTGGTGGACTTGGACTCGGCGGCACCGGCGGGTTGTCCGGACCTGGGGGGCTTGGTGGAGCCGGTGGTTTGTCCGGTCCCGGAGGTCTTGGTGGAGCCGGTGGTTTGTCTGGTCCTGGCGGCCTGGGCGGGGCCGGCGGCCTTTCCGGCCCTGGTGGTCTTGGTGGCGGCAAGCTCGGCAGTGGTGGCATGGGAAGTTTCCCCGGCGAAGGCTATGGAGACGACTACGGCGAAGACAGTGGCGACCCGTACGGTGGACTCGGCATGGGTGACTTCGCAGGCATGGGCGACTATGGCGGGATGGGAATGCAGGCCGGACTCGAAAAGAAAAAAGTTCGGTCTCACGCCGGTGTTTCGGTTCGATACGTTTTTGATCTGTACGAGCAGGCACAGCAGATTGCGAATGCGTTGAATGTTTCAGGTCAGGCGGGTGTGTCGTATGTCGACTTTGTGGATCTTGAGATTCAGCGTAAGCGTTCGGTTCCGGGAGCAGATCCCTGGACCGGCGAGTGGGAGGATCTGTCCATCGATGATGTGGGTGAGATCCTGAATGATTCTCTGGGAGCTGATCTGGAAATTGTGAATCCATCGGTGACTCGCGCAGAAATTACGATGCCTCTGCCGCGGCGTGCGGCCGGTGAATGGACGCCTGCTGATGCTTCGCACGACAGGCTGGACAACTTCGCACTTTCCAAACGAGAACAGGAGTTAATCAACGCGTGGAACGAAAAACTGCGTGAAGAAGCAGGGAAGGTCAATGCGAAACTTCCCCCGCAGCAGGCGAAGAGCCAGGGGTTCCGGCAGTTTGGAATTGACAGTACCGATCTCTACGGCGGACTCAGCAATGCCGGTTATGGCGGAGAAGATCAATTCGGTGGAATGATGGATGACTTCTACTCCAACGAAGATCAGCAGGAACAGACGGGAGACGACGAGGAATCGCGGGAAGACATGGAACGTCAGATTCGCAACTCCATGGCAATCCAGCGGATCCTGCTGGTGCGATTCATGGACTTCACGTGTGAACGTGGGGCAGCCTATATCTACCGTGTTCGCCTTGAGATGCGGAATCCCAACTTCAATCGCCCTGTGGAAATGCTGGTCGACCCGGAAGTGGCAAGCCGACCGACACTGTTTTCCGACTGGAGCGATCCAACGCAGGCCATTTATGTTCCTGCCGGTTACCGTTATTACCCGGACAAGATTGAATCTCGTGCCAGAGCGGATGAGTACGCGGCGATGTCCATGTATTACGAGCATGAAACCGCAGGAACCCCTCTGCTTGCCAATGTGCGTGTTCCCGTGGGAACTCGAATTGGGGGTAGGGAATCTGTCGAAGTCGTCGACTTGAGCGAAAGCACACTGGAGATGTCGGATGTGGAGATCCGGAGTGACGACTTCCTTGCGGCAGTGACTGAGGCTCCTCGACTTTCGCGAGGCGATTTTCCGGAGTTGCGTGACTTGTTTGCTGCACTCGGCAACGTCCGTCCAGTTGGCGATCGAGTCACCATCGTGGATGGATCCGGCAGGATTCTCAGCAGATATGTCGGCGATCGTGTCGATATTGGTACTCGGGAAGTCAGCAAGGCTGATGATGTCCGGCTGACCAAATTTGTGCTGGATACGTACGACTACATGCGGCCACAGAGCGAATCCGAGCTTACTTCCCCCTACGGCGATGAGGGTGGACTGGGTGGGCTTGGTGGCAGCGGTGATTACGGCGGCTCCGGAATGTTTGGCGGTGACGGCTCGGGAATGAACTTCGGTGGCGGCATGGGCCGTGGAAGTTCCATGAGCGGAGCTTCCGGCAGACGCGGCAGCCGAGGTAGCCGCGGCGGGAAAGGCGGCGAATCCGGTTTCTGACGGGAATTGGCTGATTCAGGAGTATTATTGAGGCACTGCAGCTCTGCAGTGCCTTTTTTGTTGCTCTACCCCCGGACACCAGCGGCGGTTGGTGAAGAACGGACGATCAGGATTGACAGCGCCAGCGTATGGCAGCCGACAGGTCAGAGGCAGTTATGAAGACACTTGTCACGGGTGGTGGCGGATTTCTGGGACGATATCTGGTTGAACAGTTGCTGGCGCGAGGTGACGAGGTTCGTGTTTTTGCACGAGGTGATTACCCGCAGTTGACGACGTGTGGCGCGGAAGTTGTGCGCGGGGATCTGCGTGACACCGCTGCGGTCCGTCTTGCCTGTCGCGATATCGAGACGGTCTATCACGCAGCTGCAGTGCCGGGTGTGTGGGGCAGCCGTGAATTCTATTTTTCGACGAATGTTGTGGGGACAAGAAACATCCTGAACGGTTGCTGTGATGCCGGGGTTGCACGGCTGATTTACACCAGTTCTCCCAGTGTTGTGTTCGACGGCAGCGATCACGTTGATGGTGACGAGAGTTTGCCATATCCGGACCGGTGGTTGTGCCATTATCCGTGGTCGAAAGCGATTGCGGAACAGGAAGTTCTTGCGGCACACCGAAGCGACGGGTTGCGAACAGTTTCATTGCGGCCACATTTGATTTGGGGGCCCCGAGATAATCATTTGATTCCTCAGTTGCTCCAGCGGGCAAGTCGTGGGCAACTGCGTCGAGTTGGCGACGGGAGCAATGTTGTGTCTGTCTCATATGTGGAGAATGCAGCGGCGGCACACCTGTCGGCTGATGCGGCCTTGCGTAGTCAGGCGAACGTGGGAGGTCGCGCATATTTCATCAACGAACCCGAGGCTGTGAATTTGTGGGACTGGATTAATGAGATTCTTCAGCGTGCCGGTATGTCTCCGGTCAGCGGGCGGATTTCAGCCCCCGCAGCCTTCCGTGTTGGTGCTGTTCTGGAGACTGTTTGGCGCGGTCTGAGGCTTCGCGGGGAGCCACGGATGACTCGTTTCGTCGCGTTGCAGTTATCCCGTTCACACAGCTACAGCATTGCTGCAGCAAGTCGGGACCTTGGTTATCGACCGGCAATCTCCACAGCTGAGGGGATGCAGCGAATGCAGGCTGATTTGGATCGCTGGGGGGCTCGGGACTGAGACGACAACTGCTGGCGATTTTGAACGATTCGCGAGCCTGATAATGGGGGCGGGGAAAAGCCCTGTGCTGCTTGTTATGATTTCCTCATCCCGGTAATCTTTCGACCCTGTGAAGAGTGAGAAATCGCGGCTTTCGCATCGGCTGTAGACAGTCCACGTTGTTCTCCGGGCGACTCTGAAGACTGTTTTGAACATTGGGTCGGCGGAAGCCTCGCAATGGCTCGCGGCGTTTGGGATTCCTGTGGGAAGATGACTGATCCGGGTGCGTTTACCGACAGGATTCAGCCGAATTGTGTACTGAACCGAACCGTGCACCGCGCTGCGTTTTTTGGACGGCGCTCTGCTGGCAGATGGATCAGCATCATGACAACCACAGATCTGTGATCAGGGCTGTAACGCAGGATTTGGCAGAGTTATGGGACAAGACCGAGTCGTAATCACCGGGGTTGGGCTGACCGCTCCCAACGGAAACAATCTTGCTGAGTATCGCGAGTCCTTGCTGGCGGGACGCTCGGGCGTTGTCAACTACGAAACGCGTTACATGGGCCCTGTTCTGGCAGGGGTCTGTAACTTCGACGAGTTGCGTTATCAAAAGCGGCGTGATCTCCGCCGGGGGACTCGAGCGGGTTCTGTTTCGGTTTACTGTGCGAATGAGGCGCTCGCAGATTCCGGTCTGAATCTGGAAGAGCTGGACCGCAGCAGGGTTGGGGTCTATCTGGGAATCACGGAACACGGGAACGTCGAGACCGAGAATGAGATCTATGAGATCTCCCAGTTTGACTACGACACAAAGGTTTGGTCACACCACCACAATCCGCGTACTGTGGCGAACAATCCTGCTGGCGAAGTGACATTGAATCTGGGTATTACCGGGCCGCATCTGACGATAGGTGCGGCATGTGCTGCTGGCAATGCGGGGTTGATTCAGGCGGTGCAGATGCTGCGTCTGGGAGAGGTTGACCAGGCGATCGCCGGTGGTGTTTCTGAGAGCATTCACACGTTTGGGATTTTCGCAAGTTTTGCTGCCCAGGGAGCACTTGCAACGCATGAGGATCCGACGATTGCCTGTCGTCCCTTTGACAGTGATCGCAGTGGAATTGTGGTGGCAGAGGGGGGCGGGATCTGCGTTCTTGAGCGATTGGACGATGCCCTCCGACGGAATGCTCGCATTTATGGCGAGATTGTTGGCCATGCGATGAATTCAGATGCTCGCGACTTTGTTTTACCGGATTCCAATCGCCAGGCGGAATGCGTTCGTCTGGCCCTGAAGCGAGCAGGGATGACCCCCACCGACATCGATATTGTCAGCAGCCATGCGACGGCTACGGAACAGGGCGATATTGAGGAGGCTGCGGCTCTGCGGAGTGTTTTTGATGACAGCTCCACGACGTACATCAACAACACCAAGAGTTTCATTGGGCACGCGATGGGTGCGGCGGGAGCATTGGAATTGCTGGGAAATATCCCGTCATTTGACGATGGCATCGTCCACGCTACAATCAACTGCGAAAAGCCCGACCCCAATTGTCAGCTGTCAGGTTTGGTTCGGAACGAGCCACGAGATATTGGTCAGGTGAACTGTATCCTGAACAACTCGTTTGGGATGCTGGGGATCAATTCTGTTGTGATTGTCAGGAAATTTGAGGGTTGAGGCTCGTTGAACTGTTCCTGAGCGACCGAAAACCCGTAGAACACGGACTTGGGTTGAACGCTCAGCGTGTCTGAACGCGGCGATACCGAACGACCAACGGGAACAGGCTGGCTGAGTACTTCCGGGTACTTCCAGCAAGCATCTGCTGGGGTGGATTTCGCCCTGAGTGTGTTCCTGCTGTGATGTCTTAAGGGCGTCTCGCCGGCAAATTTTGGTGGCGGGACAAGTCTGGCAACGCCGGGTGAAATGAACTGAATTGGAGAAAACAGGGCTGGAAAGAACTGGGGAGTTTTTTCCGTGCCGAGTGGTTGTGGAGCGACTTGTCAGGAACAGACAGCGGCCCACTGGGGGGCTGAGCCGTTTTGAGGGCTGGTTGAATCGAAGTCAGCATCTCACAGGCGACACTGTTCCGGCGATGTTCCACAGGTGGAAATTGTTTGGGAAGGAAGCCCGACGATCAGTGTTGCGATGTCGTGATGACAAAGGGGCTGTGCGATTCAGCATGGCTCTTCGGGCTCTGGGTGAAGTGGAAGTTTCGAGAGGAAAGATTGATGACGGCAGATCAGATCCGGCAGGTCATTCTGGACATTCTGGAGCGAATCGCTCCCGATGAAGATCTGTCCGACCTGGATGATGCTCGTCCGTTTCGTGAGCAGATGGAACTGGACAGCATGGACTTTCTGGATATCGTGATGGAACTTCGCAAGATGTATCGCATCCAGATACCGGAAGAGGATTATCCCCACCTGAACACGATGGCAGGAACGGTGGAGTACTTAACACCGCTGCTCAAAGACGTAGCCGTTTCCGCTTAGGGGAACGCAGTTCGACGGTATCGCCGGAAACACGTTCCGGACAGTCTCTGACACCACTGGTTGTTCTGCAGCCCGTGGTGTTGTTGTTTGGTCTTCGGCAGTTGTTTGCGGAGGCCTTCGTGGCGGAAGTCTGGACGTGAGAACGCTTCAGAACCTGGGTGCAGGTTTGTTCCAGAAAGAACGAACAGGTGAGATACGATACAGTCATCATCGGTGCCGGGATGTCCGGTCTTTCAGCGGGTGTCCGGCTGGCCTACTACGAAAAGAAGGTCTGCATTCTGGAGCGGCACACCACGATTGGCGGATTGAACTCCTTCTATCGATTGCGTCGCAGGAATTACGACGTTGGTCTGCATGCAATCACAAACTATGCCGAGCCGGGCACGAAGCGTGGGCCGCTGAGCAAATTGTTGCGTCAACTGCGAATGACGTGGGAAGACTTTGACCTGCGTCCGCAACTCCGTTCGTCAATCGTGTTTCCCGGGTGCCGGCTTGAATTTACAAACCAATTCAATGACTTCGTGCAGCAGGTGGCGGAGGCTTTTCCGGACCAGATTGATGGGTTTCAAAAATTGGTGGAACGTATCGCCGGGCATGACGCGTTGAATCTTCAGCGTGCCACTGTTTCGGCTCGTCAGGTCGTTTCCGAGTACATCGGTGACCCGCGGTTGGTGGACATGATTTTCTGCCCGCTGATGTTTTACGGCAGCGCAACTCCGCGCGACATGGATTTCAGTCAGTTCGTGATCATGTTTCGCAGCATTTTTCACGAGGGGTTTGGTCGTCCATTCGAGGGCATTCGCCTGATCCTGAAGAAGCTGGTCCGACACTTCAGATCGCTCGGCGGAGATTTGCGTCTGCGTGCCGGCGTCAGTGAGATTCGCCATCGTGAGGGGCGAGCGACATCCGTGCTGCTGGACGACGGGACAGAGATTGAAACGGACAACATCCTGTCCTCGGCCGGGGCTGCAGAAACCATGCGGATGATCAGTTCTCAGCAGCCTCCGCCGGAGGCCGTTCCGGGGGACATCAGTTTTGTCGAGTCGATCAGCGTCATGGACAAACAGCCGTCATCACTGGGGCATGACCAGACGATTGTTTTCTATTGTGATTCCCCCGAGTTTCATTACGAGCGACCGGACGTACCTGTGGATCTGCGCAGTGGAATCATCTGCTCCCCCAATAATTTCGATTATTCGGAGCCACTGGAAGATGGGCGAATTCGCATCACTGCGTTAGCCAATCCGCACTACTGGATGAACCTGCCGGAAGAGCAGTACGTGGCAGAAAAGGATTTGTGGAACCAGCGGATCATCGCGAGTGCCGTGCAGCACATCCCCGACTTCCGTGAGCATGTGGTTGACACCGATGTGTTCACGCCACGTACAATCAGACGATTCACCGGGCACCTGAATGGCTGCGTTTATGGTGCCCCGGACAAATCCGTAAATGGCCAGACAGAGCTGTCGAATCTGTTCTTGTGTGGCACAGACCAGGGCTTTCTCGGAATTGTCGGGGCCATGTTGTCTGGCATCACAATTGCCAACCGTTATCTGCTCCGGTAGATCAAGAGCGACAGCGGTTTGCTCCTGATGATCAGTTCGGACAGGAATGGAGGATGCAAATGCTGGATTTGAGATGCGTGAGTCGTGCGTCGGTAATTGAGTCCGGTGGTCCTCGAAACCGGATTGAGCTTCGAATTATCCTGCTGTTGCTGATGGTGCTGTCATTCCAGGTGACGGTGCGGTCTGCATGGGCAGGGGGCGGTGAGTCGAACTTTCGTGCCGGGGCTGCGAAGACATCCATCACTCCCGAGGCGGGTGAGATTGTCGGTGGATTCCGACCAATTCCCATGCAGCAGGTTCACGATCCGCTGCATGCGCGTTGCCTTGTATTTGACGACGGTCGGACTCAAACGGCCATCGTTGTTTGCGACTTGCTGGGCGTACATCGGTCACTTGCTGACGCCGCTCGAGTTGCAGTGCAGCAGGCCACGGGAATCCCGGCATCTCACGTGTTGATTTCAGCGACCCACACGCATTCGGCCGTGAGTGCTTTGGGAGCGGATCGATTTGCTCACATACAGCAGTTGGATGACTACCAGCGTTACGTCGTACAGCAGATTGCGGCGGGTGTTGGTCAGGCCATGAATCAGCTGCAACCCGCGCAGTTTGCTTCCGGGGCAATCTCGGTGCCCGAGCATGTCTTCAATCGTCGCTGGTTCATGCGTGAGGGCACTGTGCCGGTGAATCCGTTTGGTGAAACGGACCTTGTCAAAATGAATCCTCCTCGAGGAAGCGACAACCTGGTGCGTCCAGCCGGTCCGACAGATCCACACGTGACAGTGTTTTCTGTACAGACAGAGAATGGTGAGCAGCTGGCGGTCTGGGCTGTGTATTCCCTGCACTATGTCGGTGGGGTGCGCAGTGGCGATGTTTCTGCTGACTACTTCGGGGTTTTCTGCGATCGGGTGGAGCAGCGGCTGGCGGACAGATCGCCAGCGGGCGGATGTCTGGGACTGCTCTCCAATGGCACCAGCGGGAACATCAACAATATTGATTTTCGTAATCGCGGACCATCGCGGGAGCCGTACCAGCAAATGCGGTTTGTTGCGGAAGATGTGGCCGATCGGGTTGTGGATTTTCTGCCCCGGCTGAGCCACAGCAAATCCATGGTTCTTGGTGCCCAGTTTTCCGAGTTGGATTTGCATTGGAGAATTCCGAATGCGGAGCAACTGGACTGGGCGGTGCAGACATTAGCCAGTGAACCATCCGCTGGCGGGCGGGTGGATCTTCCTGCGATTTATGCCGAGCGTGTACGCAGTCTTTCACGACAGCCTCTGGTGGCTCCCGTCCCCCTACAGTTGCTGAAGCTTGGCCCGGTGACCATTGGCACGATGCCCTGCGAGGTCTTTTGCGAAACCGGGATGGCCTTTCGGGAGCATTTCGCAGGGCAGCCTGCAGTCCTGCTTTCGCTATCGCAGGGCTACTTTGGCTATCTGCCAACACCGGAACAGCACAAGTTGGGTGGGTATGAGACATGGCTGGGCACCAGTCGACTGGAGACGGAAGCATCGGAGAAAATGCTCCGCCAGTTGTATCGTATGGCGGACTCCGTAACCCAGGCAGACTGACAGGAGTTGGCACTGGGGTTTCCGTTCAGCCGTGCCGGAACTTGCGGGCGGCTACGAAAACGCCGTCCTGCCTGATATCATCCGGGCGGCGGTGTGTGTGGCGACACCCAACAGCACGCTGCTGCCGTTCGCGAGACATCTTTTTTAATGCGATGTGTCATCTCGCGGTCATTCCTGTTGTCTCTGGAGAAGCATAAGTGAAGCTGACTGTTGCCCTGACGCTGTTGCTGGCATTGCCGGCTGGATTGATGGCCGACGACGACTCGAACTGGACGCGTGTTCGTCTGGATGAGCGGTTCCGATCTGAGGGAACCGCGGCTGCAGACCTGAGCGGGGACGGAATTCCGGATGTCGTTGCTGGCGACGTCTGGTACGAGGCGCCATCTCTCAAAGGTGGTCAGCACACCGATGGCAGCCAGTGGAAGATTCACGAGATCCGACAGCCTGGCGAGTTTGTCGCGGGCGTGGGCTACAGCAACAGCTTCTGCAACTTTGCACATGATATCGATGGCGACGGGGCTCAGGACGTCATCATCATTGGATTCCCCGGCGACCCTTATCACTGGTATAGAAATCCCGGTCAGGGGCAGTTCGGGTTATGGGAACAGCACGTCATCTGGACCAGTGCCTGCAATGAGTCGCCCGAATTCGAGGACCTGAACGGTGACGGAATCCCGGAAATTGTGATTGGTTCGCAACCTGAATCGCAAATGGGCTTCAATTTCCTGCCGCAGAAAGACAACGCGACAGCGGCTTCAAAATTCCATGCCGTCAGTGACAAGGGTGATCCGGGTCAGAATGGTACGTTTAAGTACTATCATGGTCTTGGCGTCAGCGACATGAATGGTGACGGGCACCGTGATGTCTTGATTGCTCACGGGTGGTGGCAGCATCCCGGCAGTCTTGAGGGAGGAAAATCCTGGCAGTTTCACCCGATCCGAGTGGCAACCGACAACGGGGAACAGCCACTGCCGGGGTGTGCAAATATGTACGGCGACGATCTCGACAGCGACGGGGACATGGACATCGTGCTTTCCTCGGCTCACGGATTTGGAATCTGGTGGGCTGAGAATACGGGCGACGGACCATGGAATCTGCACGAAATCAGCATGGCCGTTTCCCAGACGCATGCGGTGGAACAGGTTGATATCAACGGCGACGGACAAATGGACTACGTGACGGGGAAGCGATTCTTTGCACACAACGGCGGGGATCCCGGGGCTCACGATCCGGTCAACATGTACTGGATTGAAGTGCAGCGGAAGGCGGGAAGTTTGCCGGAATTTACGATGCATCGCATTGTTGCCGGGGAGGGCACTGGCGTCGGAACGCAGTTCCAGATCCACGATATGAATGCAGACGGAAAGCCGGACATTGTCCTCTCAAACAAAAAAGGCGTGAACGTGCTTCTCCAGGACTAAGTCTGGAGGCGATCTGAGGGGGGGGCAGCGGCAAGTATCGTCTGCGGGAAGTCTGACCCTGTCGGGGATGTGATCGAACGTGGTCTGGACATGGATCGCTGGACTCCGGACAATACCCTGAATCGGTTTCTCTGGTGTTTTGCTGAGTTTTGGAAGAAATCTGACGTTGTGTTCTTCAGAGGTTTTTGGCGTCAGGTCCGGCAGCCTGCAATCAGGACGGGTAGAATTCCACCTCCCGGCGGGTCGTTTTCGGCAATCCAGTGTCGATTCGCTGATTGCGGGATGCGGTTGTCAGGCAGGTGGATCAACGAAGCATAGACAGTGTAAAGGGCATTCATGCAGACGCATGAAGAGAGATTGGATTTCTTAAAGCAGTCACTACCGGCAATCGGTCCATCGATGCTGAAATGTGATTTTGGAAATCTTCATCGAGAGATGGAATTGCTTCATCGGGCACAGACACGCGTACTGCATCTGGATGTCATGGACGGGCACTTTGTTCCGAACCTGTCTTACGGTCCGATGGTCATTGAGCGACTGCGTGAGCGGTCACGCACGTTTTTTGATGCTCACCTGATGATTTCTAATCCACAGCAGTATCTGGACGAGTACGTTCGAGTTGGCTGCGACGGCATCACGGTCCATGTGGAAGCAGTACCGGAACCGACGCAGCTCCTGCGTGAAATCCGCAGTCGCGGTCTCGTGGCAGGAATCGCCGTCAACCCGGATACGGAATTTGAACGCGTAGCTCCGTTCCTTGAAGAAGCTGATTTGTTTCTTGTGATGAGTGTGCAGCCCGGATTTGGTGGGCAGAAGTTTCTGCCGCATGTTGTTTCGAAGATCCAGGCGGCAAGAGAGACCGGTCCGCAAGGGCTTGTAATTTCGGTTGACGGCGGGATAGGGAAGTCCACAATTTCACAGTGCGCTGCTGCGGGCTGCGATCTGTTCGTCGCTGGAAGTTCTGTTTTTGATCAACCGTGCTACTCGGAGGCAATGTCCGAGCTTCGGCAGTTAGCGATGGACGCGCAGGCTGTTTGAAGAGGGTTTCACTTGAATGTCAACTGTGGTGGTAATTCGTGCCGGTGTGACTGACTACGATGAAGATCATCGTTTGTTGGGGACGCTTGATGTGCCTTTGAACGATCGTGGACGCCAGCAGATTTCAGAGGTTGTTCACCTGCTGGAAGATCGTGGGATTCGTCCGGAGATCATTCTGTGTTCTTCCGGGAATCCTGCTGCTGAGACTGCGAAACTGGTTGCTGAAGCCAATCCGTCTGCTCGTCTGAAGAACGTCAACAGCTTTCGCAATGTTGATCAGGGGCTCTGGCAGGGGCTGCGGGAAGAAGAAGTACGTCGGCGGTTTCCAAGAGTCTTTCGCAGTGGACGAGACGATCCGTCCAGAATTTGTGCCCCGGAGGGTGAGAGCCTTCAGGAAGCATTGCGGCGAGTGGAGAGCGACCTTGATCGCGCCATTCGCAAGTACGACTGCATTGTTGTGGTCATTGCTGAACCGCTCGCAACGGCCACGCTGTGTTCGCTGAAGAAACGCCGTGTTCGGATTTCTGAATGCCTTTGCGGCGACGAGTCTAATGAACTGATCCAGGTGGTCGAAGTGGAGGAATTTTCTCTGCCATCGATGGACCCGGAGAACTATCCCGATGGCGGCGTGCTTGTGACCGCGGCCGATAAAGGAACTGAAACATGAGCACGCTCAAGAATACGGAAATGGCCGGTTCTGCGTCCGCCCGTCCTCAGAAACGCGGCGTCCCGGCTGGATTGTGGCTTCGGTGTGACGGGTGCGGTGCCACCGTCTTTCGCAAACAGGTGGAGCACAATCTGAACATCTGCCCGGAGTGCGACCATCATTCCTACGTTCCAACGGCGATGCGAATCCGACAACTGCTCGACCCCGACAGTTTTGAGGAATGGTATGCGGACCTGCAGAGCGGGGACCCATTGGGTTTCAGTGATCGCCGAAGTTACCCGGATCGAGTTCGCGCGGAGCAAAAGAAGACCGGCCTGACTGATGCGTGCACGGTTGGCCGTGGCTACCTGCGGGGGCGTCCGCTGGTGTTTGGGATGACGGATTCCGCATTCATTATGGGCAGCATGGGCTCTGTCGTCGGTGAAAAACTGACTCGAGCGATCGAGCGAGCCACAGAGTTGTCCCTACCGCTGGTCATCGTCAGCGGATCTGGTGGTGGGGCACGAATGCATGAGGGGATCGTTTCTCTGATGCAGATGGGCAAGGTTTCTGCTGCGCTGGCACGGTATCGTCGCGCCTGCGGTCTGTTCATTTCTGTGCTGACGAACCCCACAATGGGAGGGGTTGCCGCCAGCTTTGCATCGCTTGGTGACATTATTGTGGCTGAGCCACAGGCTCTGATTGGTTTCGCCGGCCCGCGAGTGGTTCGTGCGACCTGTGGAATTGATCTTCCGGATGAGTTTCAGACCAGTGAGTTTCTGCTTGAGCACGGCTTCATCGATCGGATTGTGTCTCGCAAAGAGTTGCGCACGGAACTGGCGCGATTGATTGACTACGGATGCCGCTAGAGTCTCGGCGACGCACATCAGCTGGATCATGGAACCCGCGTTAATTCGCGGGTTTTTTCTTGCGCAGACGGAATCGCTTGATGGGCGGGATGACCTCTTTGGGGGGCGGATAATTCCGCTGGTCCGTTTGGTAGTGGTTGTAGGGAGACGCGAGGACAGGGTTGGTGTGGGTTTTCCCGTGCTCGCTCGAGATTATTTCCTGATGACGAGCGGCTGAGACCTACGTTGAAGAGTCTGCCGTTTGTAACGAAATGTTCCGCAATTTCTCGAGCCTGAGTGAGGCATGCCATGCCCCGTAATTGTTCTCATTGTTCTGCACCACTGGCGAACAGTTCAGCATTCGGGGGTGGTCAGCGGTGTCGCTTATGCGGGAATACCAGTACTTCCGAGAGTGAGCGGTCTGAGCGAGCAGGACTGATTGATCATCAGGAGGATTCAGAGTTCGAAGCTGAGCAGCGGGGTGTTGAGGATGACAGTTTTCAGGACTTGCGTCTGGTAGCACTTTTGGAGAACAGTCGCCGTCCCGCTGAAGATGCCGGTGTTGTGGAGAGCGTTGCGGAGGCTGCTGTCTCCCCTCCTGGATCAGATCATGCGGCAGAAACTCTCAACAACGTGGATTCGGGAGATCAGCCGACAGATTTCAGGGAGCGATTTGCCGAACTGCGTGAGCAATGTCGTTTCATGGAAATGTTACAGTTGGCGGAAGAGAATCCGGAACAGGTTCGGGATACGGGGCTTGCCAGCGGACTTATGGAAGTCCGCTACCTGTATAGTCGTCAGGAAGCTGCGTGGAAGAGTCTTGGGGAACAGGATCCTGATTCCTTGATTCAGCTCTCCGAAAAAGAACACTATCTCGCGCTGCTGGATGAGATGGGGCTTGAGGACGTCGACTTTACTGCGGCGATGAAGAGGTTTGGCCGCAGACACAGCGACACTCGCAAATCAGGTCAATTCGGATTTCGCGTCCCCGGATTCGTGCTGGTCGGCGTGTTTGCTGTGGTTGTCTACCTGGCGTTACCTCCCCTGCTGGAATCTCTGCAGCGGAACACTCAGAACGTCGGTTCGGAAAGTGAGACTTCCACTGAGAGCGTTAGCGAGTGGACGTCTGAGGATGAAACGGCTGTTTCGGCGCAGCATGACGGCGGAACAGCGGACGACGAGTTGGCGATGCCAAACGCCGAAGGCAGTGATCAGGACAGCGGTGGCCTGACGCTCAGGCAGGTGGAGAGTCCGGGCTTACAAGTGGCTGCAGATGCTCTGGCCGGAGCCAGTGGAACGGAAGATTCCGTCGGCATCGCCAGACTGGCAGCACTGGGCGCGAGCGGTTCCGGGGATGGCGGACTGTCGGAGCAGCAACTGGCGGCGTTGATGTCAGGAATCCGTTCAGGGGACTCGGACTGTACTCTGTTGGTCCCCATGATCCAGACTCCAGGGGAATTTGGACTGTCTTCCGAAGATGGTCTGGCGCTGCAGCGGGCATTCGAAGAAACCGGATTTCAGGTCATGGATGATTTTCAACAGGGCTTTGGGGCTGATTCTTTGGCGATCAGCTGCGATGTTATGGCGGGGCTGAACGCGGGGTGTTCGCAGTCGCCTCGACTCAAAGACCTGCAGGAGTCATTTGCCAGTGGGGTACTCTCGCATGCCATCAGGCTGGCTGAAGCACACGATTACGATGCCGCTTTTGACGTGCTTGACGAGGTCGAGGGGAGATTTGGAGAACAGTTTCCGACCTCGGTCCGCGGCTATGTTGAAGCTTTGCTGATCACTGAGGCTCGTGAAGAAATTCTGGGCAGGCGGGGGCAGGGTGCGGCAGTTTGCCTTGAGTTTCTTGGTCGCCGCTGTCCGCATCGCATGACGGATGTGTTCAACGGTTTGCCGTCAGATGTGATGGAACGCTAATTCCGATTCCCCCATGGCCTCCCGGAAAGGCTTGACTCTCGAAGGGGGCAGTGCTTCTGACAAGTGCCGGTCTTCTGCGTCACTCAACGGCTGTGGACTCGGGTTTTTGTGTGGCATCGGCTTTTTTATTGAGAATCGCCGGGTCGTACCAGCCCTTCAGCGTCACCTTGATTTCCAGTTCCTCTTCCCCCGACGGTTGTTCCGGAGGCGGGTTAAGCGGCAGGGGTTGCGGGACAACAGTGCGATTCGCCTGAACACCGTTACGAATGACTTTCAGCGTCACGACATCGCCGATTCTGTAGGAACGTAACTCTTCCACAAGGTCGTTGAAATCAATCAGTTCTTTCTTATCGATCCGGGTGATCACATCATTCTGACGCAGTCCTGCCTCACCAGCGGAACTCTTTGGATCGACCTGTGACACCAGAACGCCCTGCAGATTCCCGCCAAACATCGTACCCTGCACGATGCCAAGGCAAACACGTCCCCGTTCCTGGACTCGCAGATCTCCGTAGAGGGCTTTCAGTCGGGCAATCTTTTCCGGAGGCAGCGGGTGACCGTCGATCTGATAGATACTGATTCGGCCTGCTCCTATTCGAAGCGAACCGGCAAGGACACGGAGTCGTTCCAGCAGTTCGAACACCAGCGGTGAATCAGGCCAGTGCTCGTCAACGTAGATCTTGAGGTATTGGTTGCTGGTTGGGTCCGGACGAAAACCGCCGGCAGGCACTGCGTTCTGAAACAACTCGTCCGGATCCTGAGGTTCCATCGGAACTCCCAGATTTGTCAACCGGGCGATGGCAATGCTGACTCTCTGGGTGGTCGCGTTTTGCAGAATCTCATTGCCGGCTTCGGAGACAAACCACTGTTCCGACTTTGCTGCTTCTTCCAACGCCACGGATGCCCGCAGCACAGTTTCATCGCGAAATGAGCCGCGTGTGTAAACCAGTCCGAGCAGTTCAATCAATCGTCTTGCAGCATCGGGATGAGGATTCTCTTGCAGCAATTGACAGATCGATTCGACGCCAGCTGCGGTGTTACTGAGTTGGCGAAGTTCGCCGATGGATTGCTGGCGTTCGTCAAAGTTTGGAGATGCCAGTTTCGCAGCCAGTGCGGCAATGTCGGCAGCGAGCGGGTCGTCCGCGTTGCACGGAACCCCGGCAGCGTGCAGCGAAATCAGCAGCGGCACAATCAGGAACCAGCGTCCATAAGTGCACAATTCATCAATTCTGCAACGCATCTTTGCTGGCCTCTCGCGGGAGCCGGTGAGCGATTCAGAGGACGTTGCCAACGTCAACCTCTGCTTCTGTCGCAAGTCTAGTGCTTAACCTACCGGAGATGATAGTCAAAAGCAGGTGGTGGATCATCCTGGAGTCGAGATCACCGTTCCAGGCCGCTGCTGTTCTGCCCGGCGGCGATTTCACCTGACCGGTCGAAAAAACGCGGCTCCGGCGTGGCCACCGAACCCAAGTGACAGTCGAGCCCACAGTGCGTCGTGCGGAGCCGCCACGCAGCCCCCTGTCACCCTGATTTCCTGGAAAGCCGGGTCTGCAGCCTCATGATTGCGTGTGCCGGGAATCAGTCTTTTCTGAATTGCGATCGCCTGCAGACCTGCTTCCACGGCCCCTGATGCTCCCAGCAGGTGGCCCGTTGCTCCCTTCGTGGCGTAGCATATCGCTGCCGGGGCGGTCTGAATCACGCCACGTGCTTCCGCGAGATCGTTGGAACTGGTACCGGTGCCGTGAAATCCGATCACGTCGGGAACTTGTCCACACAGCCGCGTTCCTTCCTGCAGCAGGCGGGCAATTGTGTTTCCGGATTCGTCGACCTGCGTCATCCCTGTCGGATCGGACGCCCACGTTCCGGCGACAATCTGACAAAGCGGTCGAGCACCGCGTGCCTGCGCGTGCCGACGAGACTCCAGAATCAGTATTCCGGCACCCTCGCCAATCAGAAAGCCGTCACGGTGCTGATCGAACGGTTTACATGCCGTTTCAGCAGGTCGACTTCGTGAGGTGACTCCCAGCCGGTGAAACGAGGCGAGAATCTCCGGCCGCAGCGAAGCATCAGCCGCACCGGCAACACATAAGTCACAGACTCCGGACGAAATCAGGCGGGCCGCCTGGAGGATCGCCAACAATCCGCTGGCACAGGCGGCGACGGGAACCTGAACCGGGCCCTGAATCTGCAGTAATCGAGCGGTCAGTTTTGCCGCGTTGTCAGTGAGCAGTGGGAATCCGCTAATCGCATGCGGCCCTGTGGTCTGCAGCCTGCGATTGTTCGCGTCCAATCGGCGTGCGGAATACCAGTGTTCCGCTGCACGCAGAGAGCCTTTGCTGCTGCCAATGCAGACGCCAGCTTTTGCTGCCTGAACCTGAGCAACATTCAATTGGGCGTGGTCACACGCATCGTGCAGTGCCACGGTTGTCATTGCCAGAGTCGGCTCCAACATCCAGTGATCAGGAATCTGCGGGCTTCCGGGCAGTGGCGGGCGTTCGAAAAGATGCCGTTTGACACTGCTGTGGTCAACCGGGCAGCCAGCAGGAGCGAATCCGGTCAGTTGTTCCAGCTGCTCCCAGTGCTGCAGTTCCGCCGTGGTAATGCCGCGGGCTGCCGTTCGTCCCTCTGTCAGCGCAGTCCATGTCTGAGAACCACTGAGTCCCAGCGGTGTGCAAAGACCGGTACCGGTAATCATGACGTCCCGAGACGCCTCGTCGGTACTGAATGAATACAAGGGGCTTTGTCCTCAGGAACCAGAGCCGGCCAGCTCACAGGCGAGTTGGTAGATCGCAGCTGTCTCCATCACTTTGTCGTTGGATTCGAACAGTGAGCTGATCGCGCTGCGGTGAACTTTCATCTTCAGCCCGCCCACCCCGAGAGCTCCAAAGCAGAGCGTTCCATCACGCTCGACCGCCTTGTCCGTGAGTTCTATTTCCTGCATCCCCGTTGGCGGGACAGCATTCAAATCGATGGCAATTTTGAGCTGGTTCAGCTGCTGCAGGCTGCCTTCCGGAAGAAAGCAAACACCCGCGGCACCGGCGGAAATCACCACTTCGCTGCCCGCACAAACAGAGACGAAATCTGTCTCTGCGGCGATTGGTGTGAGTGCCGCAGATTCATGCCGAGAGGCAATCGCATCACAGGCGGCGGCCGCTCGATCGGCAGAGCGAGAAACCAGTCGAACACTGGCCCCTTCTGCGGCCAGCAATTCCGCTGCTCGTAAACCAACCGGCCCGGTGCCACCCAGTACAGTGGCCTGAATTCCCTGCAGTCCGTGATGTTTTCGAGCCAGAGCGACTGCGGCGGCCGCTGTGGTGTTACAGCCATTGGAATCCATCATGACCGAGACACGCATGGGGCCAAAGAACGTTTTCAGAATGGCTCTGGTCAGAGCTTCTCCTGCTGCCGCCGAACCGCCACCCACGAAGATCGCCGTGTTTTTCAGGTCCTGTGGTCCCCGGGTGAACATGGCGCCGTGAACCAGTCCGGTCACTGTTTCCGGTGTCGTATTTCCGTAGCTGAACAACTGCTCGGCACCGGCGTCTACTGCCACAACGCGGTCAAAAACGGAAGGCTGCGTGTCGGTGTCAAACTGAATCAGGATCTTCTTCAAGGGACGATCTCCCGGGATCGTGTTTTGCGGTTGAGTGTGGCGGAAGTTTAGTGAGTCCGCGTGCGAATATCATTGCCGACGGAGTGTGTTCTTTTCAGCCTTCCGGAATCGAAAGCTCAGAGATCCGACATACGCGGGTGCTGGCTCCTGCAGGCGTCAGTTCAATCACTCGATATCCCGGATAATCGGCGACGAAGTTCGGAACGTCACCTTCCGGCGAAAACTGAACGCCGGTGGATGGAGTCGTCAGGACAGAGGCTTCACCGACACGGTGTTCGGATTCATGATGCACATGTCCGCAGCACACCAGTTGAACGCGGGGGTCCGAGTGGCACCAGTCGGCCAGAAACTCTGCACCGCTGAGTCCGATGGAGTCCATCCAGACGCTCTGCATTGGCACGGGGGGGTGATGGCAGAATACGGCAATCCGAGGTTGGCCTGATTCCTCCGCAGTGCAACGAGCGCGGCGGATCTGCGCTTCAGTCAACATTCCTGAAACCTCTCCCGGGTGATGAGTGTCCAGGCCAAGGCAGTGCCATCCATCGGCCGCAAACGAAAATTCAATGAAGCCGTGCTCGTTTGGCTGCAGGCAGTCCGCGAAGACCGTTCGCAGTACGTCGCGGTCGTCGTGATTGCCCGGGACCTGATACAGGCGATCCCGCCAGGGGGTCAGCAACTGATGCAGATACCGGTAACTGGTTTCCAGTTCGTCATGGGTGTGGTCGCCGGTGATCACCATGGCGTCGCAGTCGGGCTGATGCTCCGAGATATGGTCGATGACGCGTTCAAGAAAGTAGCGAACCGGAACGCCCTTCAATCGGGCATCGGCCTCCTGCAGCACATGCAGGTCGGTAATCTGAATGATGCGGGTCATGGTGTTGGAACTTTGGTTTGAGCGGATCGGCTGGATCAATGGTTGTGCGGTGAAATCTAACAGTCGTTCCGGCAGTTGGCGAGGAGACATCCTGAGACGGGCGCCCCCGGTACTGGGGTTGTCGATAATGTCGGCAGATCCGGCACGAATTCAGAAATTCCATCTCCCGCACTCGGTATTGGTCACAGAGCAGACAGCGGCACGCCGAATCGCCCAGAGAGTCCGGGTGTTTCAGTCTTTACCGGAGCGGAAGAATGTTGGTGCTCTGTGGAATCCTGTTGGTGCTGATGACCGGATGGTCGTTCTATGCATGGTTCGCATCTGAGTCATTGCAAATCACCTGGCCGCGGCGTTTTTTTGCCGGGCTG
>JAFMMM010000366.1 GCA_017859815.1 Planctomycetota bacterium
GGCCGGAAACAGATTCCTGGAACTCACCAAAAGACAACGGTCTGTGCACAGGTATCTCGGAGCGAAAGTCGCCAAGACTGTGCCACAGCGTAGGCGCGTTTAAATTCACCTCTGTGACGACCACCTGCCCCCACTCATCTGCTTTTGCCAGAACCTTGCCATCACGACCAAAAATTCCGGTGATCATCCAGTTCGCATCTGCCTGCGTGTAGGTACTACTGACGACATAAACGTGATTCTCACAGGCTCGCGCTGCAGCCAGCATCGGATTACAGCCCCACACCGGGAAAGCAATCACTTCGGCACCTCGATTACTGAGCTGCCGAGCCACTTCCGGAAAGAAGCCGTCGTAGCAAACCATCATGCCCAGCTTCCCAAACCTTGTTGGAAACACGGGATAGTCGTCACCGGGAACAATTCCAGCATCGATTTCTCCACGGGGCAGACATGTCTTACGGTAAACGCCTTCAACCTTCCCGGATGGACCAATCAAAACCGCGACGTTGTAAACCAGATTTCCCGACCGCTCCAGCAGACCAGCAACGACGTAGAGGTCCAGCTCTTTACAAAGTCGGCCAAAAAACTTCGTTGACTCCCCGGGGATCGCTTCGGCACACTCCGACATTGGTCGCCCTGACCCGAAATACGTCAACGTCTCAGGCAGAACAACCAGATCGGCATTCTGGTCGGCGGCGGAACGAATGAAGGGCTCAAACTGAGCACATTTGTCGGCGGCCGTCGTTCCGTCACGAGGCGAAAAGTGCACCGTGGCCAGCCTGACGGGACGAGCCGGAATCGACTCAATCTGTTCGAGCCGAATGTCACTCCAGACAGCCTCAGCATTCCGCTCCCATCGCAGAGACAGTTCAATGCGAGCGGTCACAGCATCACCCGGTGCGCGGTAGTATCCGGCTGCAGTAGAAAGCCCTGCTTTACCTTCTTTCAGCGGCACATATTCGGGCTCTGCTCGAGGCCTCTCGCCGGGCCGATAACTGCTGTGCACCGGCTGATCACGCAGTGGTGACCTGCCGTCACGGTTCATCCATTGGATTCGCGTCACCACCGTGCGACGCGGCAACTTGACACCTGTGATCCTGACATCTGCCGAAAACGAATAGCACTGGCCTCCTGTGACAGGCACAACAGCGGACCACCACCCATGCAGTCCAGCCTGATCTCCAGCCCTGATCAGCAGACCGGGCGGGCCATTGGACGATTCTTGAGTATTCCACTGAAACTCGGGAAGAACCTCCGAGCGAGGACCTCCGGATGTCCATCGTGTTCGGTCCGCAGCGAGGTCATCGGCAGGAGCAACAGCCGCTGCCAACATCAGAAGGCCCCCTGTGATCACACCTCGTATCAAGGATTCAAATGAACAGCATCGCCGATCCATTTCGCAAGCTCCCGATTGAGACAAGGTTCAGAAAGTCAGGTTGAACTCCTGCGAAGGCGTCAGCTATTGCGAGCGAGTACGCTGGCAGACAGACCGCACCTGGCAGGAAAATCAACTGTGGAGCAACCGATTGCGGCGTTCCAAATCGACAGTCACGATTGGTTCTGTCAGACCAACACTGGCTGGCCCTTCTGATCAGGGAAGGCGACAGCAGCCTGGACTGCATGGTCCTGCTTCCGGGGGCGGACAGGCAGACGCCAGCGGAAGTGAAGGCCCACCCACACGTCCCGCAGAGACACTGATCAGCTTCTCCAGTTGTGGAGAACCGCAATGCGAGCACCTGGGGATCTCGTTTCGCCCGACAAGCAACTCCATCTGCTTTTCACAGTCTTCACAAACGAATTCAAAAATCGGCATCAACTCATCCTTCAGGACGACAAAGGCAATTACTTGAGCGGACCACCCGGAAGATTGAACAGCTCTCAGGCCTGCAGAAGAAAACCGCGAGTCACCGCTGTCACCGACTGATTCTCAGTCAAATGGCCCCCCGCAGATTCGAGGAAACTGCCCCCCAACGAGAGAATTACTACTGACTGACGGGCACCGCTGCACGAATGCACACGGGTCTGCCGACGGCGACGGAAGTGTCTGTTGCTGTCAGTGCTCCGGTTTCCGGGTCAATCGAAAACACATTGATCGTATCCGTATTTTGATTTTCCGCCAGCAACCAGCGACCGGTCGGGGAGATGAAAAAGTTTCTGGGTTCCCGCCCTCCGGTTGCCTCGTTCTCGACATAACTAAGCAGCCCGGTCTCCTGATCAATGGCATAGACGGTGATTGTCTCGTGCCCGCGATTACTCACGTAGAGAAAACCACCGCCGGGGTGCACAACGCACTCTGCCGTGCTGCAACGGCCGGTGTAGCCTCCCGGAATCGTGGTGATCTCCTGAATCGCAAACAGACGACCGTTGGAATTATCGCGACGGAACCCAGTCACGATCATCGACAATTCGCAATTGGTCCACGCGAATTTCCCGGAGGGATGAAGTGCGAAGTGACGCGGACCGCCGCCGGGAGTCACGAGTGCGGCAGCGGGCTTTGACGCGCGGAGCGTATGTCGTGCAGAATTGAATTCGTACACATAAATCCTGTCAGTACCGAGGTCGGCTGCATAGGCAAATCGATTGTCCGCACTGAGATTAATTGAGTGTGCGTGCGGCGACTTTTGCCGCGCCTCATTCACACTACTGCCCTCATGCAGAATTACGCTGGAAGCTTCCTGTAAACCACCATCTTCTCCAATTGGAAATACCGCAACGCTGCCGCCCACATAGTTGGCTACAAGGAGGTTTGTTCCGCTGGCATCAACGTTGCAGTGGCAGGGAGCGCCGCCGGAAGAGGCAACACGATTGATCAGCGTGAGCGAACCATCGGACGCAATTTTCAATGCGGCAACTTCGCCATCCCCGCGTCCGTCACCATTGCTGACCTCAATGACGGCATATAAATACTGACCACTGGGGTGCACAGCAAGAAATGACGGATTGGTCAGTTCAGCTGCAAGCTTTGGCGCTGACAGCTTGCCAGACTCATCGTCGAACAAACAGGTGTAGATACCCTGACTGCTGCTGTCTCCGCTGGTGTATGTCCCGATATACAGACGCAGTTGATCGGCGTTCAAAGACCCGGCCGAGTTCAGGCTGAAGTGCAGAACGACAACAAGCAAAACCAACCGACGCAACGACTGACTGAATGTGAATCCTCGGCAGAGACCGAACATGTGCTGACTCCGAAAAAACTGCGATGCAGCCGACGTCGCATAGTATGCCAAATCAACGAGGGCCATTCCGGATTCAGGACCACGGCCGGTCCGGAATAACCACCGCTGTTTGCGATTCGTCGGCTGGGGAAAGACCATCCCGAACGTCAGACAGACAAATCTGAACGACGAACATCCCTGAGCTGGTTGGCGTGCATTGGGACACACCATCAGCCATGGAAACTACTTGGCAGATCTTAGTCCACATTCTTCAGATTTGACAGCCACTCACTCCTGTCGTCAGCTGGGCCGCAGAACTTGTCGCAGGCGTCCGTCGCCCACAACATCACTAACTGGCGTGCAGCGTCACTGCCCCCAGCTGTAGACGATCAGTTCGTCCAAAGCACGGACGAAAACCTGCTCGTCCGCGATCGCCAAATGAGCCCATGCTGAAGCGTCAGAAACATGCAGTCGGTCGCTCAGCTGGAATTCCTGCTGATTCGCTTTGAACAAAATCAGGTCACCAGTTTCGTCGAGCGCGAGCACCTGATCGCCATTGACCGCCATACTCCAATACTTCCCGAATGGGGTCGTCCGCCAGAATGGCTCGCCATTGGTGGGATTCAGGCAGGCCAGACGCTGATTTCGCAGATGCAGGTAGATGGCGTCACCGACAACCACGGGAGAAGACATGTAGGCCTCGGTCGTATTCTTCCAGATTTCTTTAATCGCCCACCCCTGCGAACTGTTGGTCACTTCGTACATGTGAGCCCCTCCGCCATAGCAGCTCGTGAAGATGCGATCTCCGATGATCGTAGGGGTCAGGATGTTCATATCGCGAAATGAAGCGATGGCCATGGACCACAGTTCTTTACCGGACTCCAGATCGACTCCGCACAATTTGGCCCTCGTCTGTACGATGAGCTGCCGTGTTCCGGCCAGCTCTCCAATCATCGGCGACGAGAATGCCCCGCCCATCATGCCACCGGCTTCGTTGAGTGAACGCCAGATGATTTCACCGGTTTCACAGCTCATTTTGACCAGACCGCCCGATGTCTGCACATACAGAGCACCGGCATCAATCAGCGGCGAACAGACGAACCCAAAAGACTGTCCCGAGGTCTTGAACAGTTGCCGAAAATCCTGTCGCCAGGCTTCGCTGCCGTCCGCGGCGTTAATCGCGACCAGCACGTCCAGCATTCCAGGCACGAACAAACGCTCGCCATCAAAGGCTGGCGTCGCGCGAATCCAGCTGCCATTTGATGCGGCAAAAAATGGCACGCTCATCGCGCCTTCCCACTCAATCTTCCACAATTCCTTCCCGCTGGCTCGGTCAACGGCGCGAGTAACCTCTTTCTCCTTGTTCACGGTCTCGGTCAGGAAAACACGGTCTGCGGAAACAATTGGCCCCGAGTACCCTGGGCCAAGCGGTACGCGATACATCTCCTTCAAACTGCCCGAAAGCTTCTCCGGCCAGCCTGCTGCCCCCTCGATCTGACAGGTTCGGGAATTCCCCCGCCACTGCATCCACTGACTCTTGTCGGCAGCTGCGGAGAATGACGTTGTGAACAAGATTGCAACCAAACCAACGCGGGCGATCATCGATCTCTTCCTTTATATCCGGACGCCTGAAACGACTCTGTCGCCGGTCGGCACGAACCCTGAATGATCATTCTGCGACAAAACCCGACCCTGTCCCGCAAGCGATCTCACTGGACACATTGCCACCGGGTTGTAGACGCGGAACCGTGACCGTCAAGAACGATTCGAACGGAAATTGGAGCGGGAGAACTGTGGCGACTGACAATTCACACCGTCCTGTGCAGTTGCAGAACCAGTCGACAATCATCAGAAAAACGCAATTCCTGCCGCAGAAGAATTCAATTCCCACCGGAAGCAGGCTGCGACGACAGGAGACCACACTACCGCAGCAGCGAATTCGCGTTTCCGACTTGTCTGAACAAAGTCCGACGTCCAGGATACGATAGTGACAGTGCTTTATGATTCGGAATTTTCAAACGTGGCCAGCGGTCACAACAAAACAGCGGTCCTGTGCCTTGAAGCCACGGCCAGACTGCCCCCAAAAACAGATAAA
>JAFMMM010000054.1 GCA_017859815.1 Planctomycetota bacterium
CAGATGAGCATTTACCGTGAAGCAGTCGCAGCCCGGGTTCAGATGAGTGCTCTCACGGCCTCTGCTGCAGTCAACTCCGACTCCCGAAACAGCTTTAGAGCGGCGGAAGGCTGTCGTTGTTTCACTCCGATCCGAAGCAGTGATCTGAAGAACCGTTTTTGCAGAAGTTTCAACGCTTGAGCACGTTGTTCGTCGTTGAGTGGACACTTCATCTCCAGCAACGCTTTTCGTGAGAGCTCATAGCCGCGAATCAGATAAACTCGCTCTGCGTCTCCAATTCGAAACTCCTGTCCCTCATGCTGCCGCCACCAAACCAGCGCGGGCTGCTGCAACAAAATCGAGTACTGAGCGGCGGCCCTTTGCCAAAATTCAAGGTCTGCCAGAACTCCCCACTCGGGATGAAATCCTCCAAGCTCATTGAATACTTCCCTGCGAATGATTGCTCCACCGGGGCCGCAGCCCAAACTGCCGCGTCCCAAGAAATGCCTCCGATAAGTCTCCTCAGGCGTCTGGAGAATCGGATACGGCTGCAATTCCTCGGGAGCAGAGTGCGCGAGTGCAAGCGCTGCAGACGGGTGCTGTCGCATATTGCAAACCATCACTTCGAGACCATGCGGATAAATCAAGTCATCCGAATCGACGTACTTGATAAACTCTCCGGTTGCGAGTGAGGCTGACTGCATCCTGTTCCCATAGTCCCCGAGATTCGTTTCATTTCGATGCAGCCGCAGGCGTTTATCGTTGCCTGCAAGTTTCTGTGCGAGTTCCCACGAGCCATCGGTCGAACAGTCATCACTGATAATCAGTTCGAAATCTGTGAAACTGCTGGCAAGCACACTCTCCACTGCATCCGGGAGGAAATGTGCACGATTGAAAACCGTCATCAAGACAGATACCACCGGCATTTTTTGTCCTTCAACCGGGTCTTTCGTAAGCCCCCTGGGGGAGAATAGGTGGCCTCATCGCTTTAACGAACAGAAGAATCTCGCTTCCCCCCCCTGCGATCGAGACCTGTTGATCTTCGACCGATCAGGACCTTACATACCGGTCCATTTCCTCAACGTTTTTTCAAGAGCCTCGCGAATCGGGCTCATACCGATTCCCGCAGCGGTCGCCTTTGAGCTGTCCAGAATACAGTTAGAACGCGGCGCGGTTGCAGCCTGTTGGTAGAATTCGTCATCATTGGAAAAGAACTTGAATTGTTTGGAAATTCCCCCGCTGGCAGTCATCATTTCCGTAACTTCCCGCGTGCTGATGGAACCGGGATTCGTGAGATTGTAGATGCCGAATGGGATTTCACGCTGCCACCCGCTAATGCAGGACGCGGCAAATTCCTGCAACTGACTCAGACTGTTCCGTGCATCCAGCAGACGTTCATAACGCATCAGTTTGGACAGGTAATTCCGCTCGGAATCCTCAGCTCCAAAAGGGATTCGCAGCCGCCAGACAAAGCACCGCTCCGCCCCCTGAAGAACTTCTTCTCCAAGCGCTTTTGTGCCGGAGTAGAAACTGCAGCGATTGCTGCGAAAGCAGAAATTTGGCTCGTCGACTTCCGTGAATCCTGATCCATCCGGCTTTGTGCCCTCGTAAATACAGCCGGATGAAATGTGTCCCCACGGGAGCTGCAACTCTTCACAGACTTCTCGAATCAGCCCGGGAAGGACGGCATTGCCAAACAGGCACTCGGCCCTGGCACGCTCACACGCGTCAACGTTTGGACGCCCGATGAAACCTGCAGAATTGATCAGAAAACGAGGCTGGACCGAACGCAGGTATTCACGGAAATGCGACCGATTTGTGTAGTCAACTTCAGCCCGCGAAATGCTTTGATATGGCAAACCGCAGACATCAAGCTCTCGCCTGATCGCCGTTCCAATGAATCCTGAACCACCCAGTAGAGTGAGCATGCTTGATTCCGTGACCAGCGGGAAATGACCTGAGTACACCCTGCCTGACATGTGCAGCGTTAATGACCACCGAGCAACCGGACAATGCGGAGAGGTTTCCGCATCTCCCGGGATTCTCGCAGATTGTCGTATGGAAATGCACGTAACAGAGATGCAGCCGGCGATTATTCCGAACGTTGGACCGGCACGCCTGTGGCCTCCCGTGACCGTCCTGAGAAAAATGGATGCAGGAGCTGCCGTAATCAGTCGGCAGGAATGTTGCGGTCACCACAGACTCCGTATCGCACAGGCCATCGCCCCGCCAGGCAACATGTCCCGAACAAACGATCCCGGATCGGTGTCTGAACGGCAAAGTCGCGGTCAATCGCGTCCAGTTCTGCTGCGTGATGCCAGTACGGTGTTGCAACCCATCGCTGAGGCAGCCGAAACACTCAGTGCACGTCGGCGTGAATCAATGTGGCCTGAATGACAACAATGATGAGATCGCCGGCCATAGCCTGCTCTGAAAAACCAGCAGGACAGAAAAGAAGCCGCGGAGCCAACCATGTCCAAACGCCGTCGTTTCGGATATCTGCAAGGCAAGTCGGG
Organism: Planctomycetota bacterium; assembly: GCA_017859815.1. Classification (GTDB taxonomy): domain Bacteria; phylum Planctomycetota; class Planctomycetia; order Planctomycetales; family Planctomycetaceae; genus SXXK01. The sequence goes on from JAFMMM010000054.1 coordinate 2,496, forward strand.
GCAATTCAGCCCCGGCCCGCAACGGGGCTTCAGTTGGCCCCGGTGACTCTTCGCTCCCGACGTCGAGGGATCTCTGTTCATTGATTGTCCAAACTCTGCGTCGGAAGAGAGGTCCCTGTGGCAAACCACCGGTCATCTTCCCCTGGTTGAAGCCCCGTGCCCCAGGTCATCAGTGCCTCGGCACGACGGAAGAAATTCATTCGCTGGAACGATCTGTTGCGCCAGCCTGTAGGAATGCAGTCGTTCCGGTCAACAGGCGGACGATGATGGCATTCATGTGCTTCATGGTTAAGGATGATCCCAAGAATTTGCAGAATCCGAACTGGCAGCGGAGCGTACCTCATATGCGCCCACTGATGAATCTGGTTCGTCATCAGCCCAACCCTCGAAAACGCCGCAATGAAAACAGCCCGTGTTCCCATCAGCGGTGTGTCCAGCGGCATCTGCACTGCCGCCAGCAGTACAGGAATTCCACGAAAGGCACTCTCACCGTTCGTATTGATAAATACCGCGTTCCCGAAGATCTCCGGGATTCACATGATGCACTCGAAATGGATGCAACGGTCGCTTTCCCAGCAACGGCATCGATTGACTTCCGCAGGTATCGGAACCCCAGTGAATCAGGCCGGAACAAAACTCCGCTGCAATCATTCCTGAGGAAGCAGCGAGAATGGCACGCCAGCTGAACTCCGCAGACTCTGTCACAATTTTTCAGAGAAAACAGACCCACAAAGCCGCACAACTCAGAATTGAAGTGATCCAGAAAACGCGGGTCCGGATTCCAATTGCAGAATCGATGGGAAGACCGGGGCTCTCGTGCTGTGAATGAGGCGAGCCGCTCAATTCTCTATCCCATGTTCGAACCAGTGTTGTCATCTCATATGCAAGCTGTCAGTCGCTCGAAAAACCTGAAACGATGGTTCAATCAACTCTTCGGCTTGCCTGCTTTCGTAACAGTTATCAGCAATCTCTGCTGCCGATTTTGTCGTTCAAAAACCAACTTGAGTCAACGCATTCAGTCTCTGCTGACAATGCATCGATGACACGTTCCAACGCCCGCTCGATTTTCGCTACAGCCCTTTGAAACGCCTGGATTCCGCTCGTTTTCCATCCTCAATGCGTGTCGCTGGATAACCTCATTCAATCGAGATTCTTCCCTCCGGCCAGCTCGGAGAATGAATCTGATGAATCGTACCGTCGGAACTCTCCACAACAAAAACCCCTCCGATGCGTGCCTGGATTGTGGCTTCCTCACCCGGCTGCAGATTTCTCGGTCGATTACGTCGGCCTGACGGACTAATTGGGTAGACCTGCAACTGCAAATCGGTGTGGTTCAAAAATGTGATCGCAGCAGGAAATCGACCGGTGTTGGGATTTGAATGTACTGCCGGCACCATGTTCAGCCGCCTGCGAGGGTGAGATTGCAGCAGACTTTCGGTCAGCGAAGCAAGCAGTTGTGCTGACGAGTTACTCAGCACATTCCTTGATTCTGCTTCCGGTTGACGGTGGTCATACAATTCGCTGCCTGCCGGTTCTCCGGTTGCAAAATCACGCCACTCCACGAATCGATGCGAATCAGTCCGCATGGCATAACCCATATACTCCCGGCCCTCGTGCTTTCGATAGTACTGACTGTAGGCAGCCTGCTTCACACTGACCTGCGGATCCTTCAGAATCGGGACCAGACTGCAGCCCTCAGCAAATTCCGGGATGTCGATTCCCGTCAGCTCACAAAGCGTTGGAAACAGATCCAGCAACTCCACCAAACTGTCGGTTACGGCCCCCGCATGCTGCATGCCGGGCGTGGAGATGATGAGCGGTACTCGCGTATCGATCTCGTAGTTCGACATCTTTCCCCAGCCGTTGAATTCTCCGAGCTTCCATCCGTGGTCACTCCATAACACCACAATCGTCTTCTCGGAAAGCCCCGTCTGTTCCAGCGTATCCAGAATGAGACCGATCTGAGCGTCAACAAATGACACACAGGCGTAGTAACCGTGCATCAAATGCCGTGCATTCTCATCGCTGACTCGCTGACTGTCCCACGGTTTTGGAAAGTCAATCTGGTCCACATAGTGAGTCAATTCATAACTGTCCGATAATGCCCAGGGTGGTGTCCCCGGAGTCACCTGCCCGTCAGTAATGACCGGCAGTGTGGAGGGATCGTAGAGATCCCAGTATTTCTTCGGAGCAATCCATGCCAGATGCGGACGAATAAACCCCATCGCCAGAAAGAAAGGACTGTCCGCCCGTCCGAGTCGCTGCAAATCTTCAATAACAAGTTGCGTTCGAGCCCCATCAATCAGACTGCTGTCAGCAATTTCCGGAGCTGCCGTGGCGGGCCCTCGTAAACTCTTTTTCCGCCAGTCATTGTCTGCAAGCTGATTCTGAGCCTGCCTGACTTTGTCACGCCAGCCCTGCGGATAGCCCTGAGCCACCTCCGCCGCTGCCCGGATCGGCTCTGACCAGGACTGCGGATCCGGTGTCGGATTGTGAAAAATCTTGCCGTGACTGACAGCCGTGTAACCAAACCGTCTGAGCCACTGCGGAAGCGTTACTGCGTCCGGTTTTGCTTCTCGGAAATGGATCGGCAACGTCCAGACGCCAAGTGTATCAGGCCGCAGGCCGGTCATCAGGCTGGCGCGGGATGGGTTACAAACAGCCACCTGGCAGTAGGCTCGACTGAACACCCTTCCCCGCGCAGCCAGGCGGTCAATATTCGGTGTGATTGCATGCTGGTCGCCATAGCACCCCAGTGAGGGACGCAGGTCGTCCACAGCGATAAACAGAATATTGGGGGAGTCCGCAGCCGCGGATTCTTCCATGATGCAGGCCAGTCCCAACAGTCCCACAAGCAAACCAGCGAACACCGCATTCTGCACACGGCTCTTCCCGCAGGTTGACTGAGAGAAGCACGGAGATTCTTTCATCTGCATTCGACAGCACCTGTTACAGAACAGCCAAACCATCGGAACCACACCGGAACCACCTTTTGGTATCAACCGCTGCAGCACACGGAGAGCCGAGCGCTACCCCCCGAAAAAACCGGCAGTCGCACAAAGCACAACAGCAACCGTTGTCAGAAAAGGAATCAGTACGCTGACAACCGCAATGTCCGCATAACTCTGCCGGTGCGTGCAGCGACAAACCAACAGCAACGTGATCACCGCTCCATTGTGCGGCAAACTGTCGAAGCCCCCACAGGCGAGAGCGGCAACCCGGTGCATCAAGTCCGGATCAACTCCCAGTTGCAGCCCCTGCTCATACCAACTGTTCCCGAGCGACTCCATTGCAATGCTGAGTCCACCGGAAGCAGAACCGGTCACTCCTGCCAGGACGTTGACTGCAACAGCTTCGGAAACAAGCGGACTTGAGGAACTCAACGAACCCAGCCATGTTCGAATTGCAGCGAAACCGGCCAGAGCAGCGATGGTGCGACCATAGCCATACTCCACCGCCGTGTTGAAGACAGGCAGGAGAGAAGCCTGCGCTCCCTGTGTCAGCCACTGATTCAAACGTCCGATCGATCTGCAGTACATTGCCGCGGCAATTCCTGTTGCAAGCAACAGTGAGAGAATGGCAGACCAGGTCCCGATTACTTTGCTGAGCGTTGTGCTGCCAAACCTCTCTTCTGCAAGATACGCCGCACCCATTTGTGGCAACACCCACAGTGACAACAGCAGATTGGCGATCACGACCACTGCAATTGGCAGAAATGATGCGAATGTCGATGGCATTCCTCGCTCATCAACACCCGCAGCAGTCGCGTTGTCGTCACCATAACCTTCTCCGCTGACAGCCGCCTGCCGCACTCGATACTGCATCCAAAGTACCCCTGCCGCAGCCATGACAACGGCCGCAACGAGACCAGTTCCTGCCGCAGCCCATGGTGTTGTCCGGAAGTACGGCATCGGGAGCAAATTCGGCAACTGCACGGACCCTGGCAAAGCCGTCATCGTGAACGTAAATGAACCCAGCGCAATCGATGCCGGGATCAGCCTGTGCGGAATCTGCGCGCGTCGAAACAGATCCTCCGCGACTGGAAACACCGCAAACACGACAACAAAAACGGATACGCCTCCGGCCGTCAGCAGGGCGCACGTCAGCACGACCGCAGGAACAGCTCGTGCCAGCCCCATGCGTTCCGTCAACACCAGGGCAATTCGTCTGGCGGCTCCGGAGTACTGCATGATCGCACCGAAGACAGCTCCAAGCAGAAACAGTGGGAAAAATCGAGCGATGAACTGTCCCACTCCCGGCATAAAGATCTGTGTCCACGCCGCCAGAACAGGGGTGTTGCCGTCCGCCAGAACTGCCACCATTGCACAGGCAGGAGCAACGACCAGAACACTCGCTCCACGCCACGCGAGAAGCATCAGCAGCAGCAGCGAAATCAGAATCCCGCAGACTTCAGTCACACAGCCCCTCCAGCTGGAGAAAAACACCCGGTCAATTCCGGAGTAACACTGACGGTCAGCAGCCCCCGGTTGATGGAATTCGACCAGCAGCAATGGGGAATCACTGCAGTCCCTGCACCACGTGCACACGCAGGGAGTCGCTGAATCCGGGCAGTTCAACTTCGTCGTCGCCGTCTTCAGGCTGAACCTGAATACGCAGTTCAAAATCTGTACTGGTACCGCCCAGTGGACCGGGGTTTTGACTGGTCCCGGTTTTCTGAACACCGACAACCCAACAAGTCTCGCCAGATACCGCGGTCGTTTTCAGCGGCATCGGAACATCCACAAACAAACCATCCGAATGCTGGTTGTTGATCCACATGCGCATTCCCTCCTCTGTCACTGACTCAGCGAACTGATGCACGCGGGCACGAATTGGAAAAGACTCGTCGCGGTTTCCAAGATTGACGACAAGAATTCTGCGTTTGCTGAAGAATGAGTAAAATGCCAGCGTGTCCCGGTAGCCAAGTTGCGAATAGCGAACCTCCAGCCTCTCCGGCTTCTGCTTCAGGTCCTGCAGGGCAGTAGCCTGCACTCGTTTCAGTGAAAGCACCACATTCTTTGTGCCATCAACGTCGAAGTTGCCCGGACGATGCGGTTCACCACCGTTCGACAAACACACTTCCAGACGGTCTCCCTGTCGGCGCCAGATTGCCGGGATTCCATCCGGCGAATCTTCCGCCGGAATAGTAATCTCTCCCGCATCTGCCGCTGCCGTAATGCCCCCCCTGATGAAGGTCGCCGGGGTGCCGAGGGCAACAGTCTCGCCACGGACCAGCAGCCTCTTTCCCAGGAACCTGTTGACGTCATCGGTGGCGTTGTCAGCCATGACCGATATCACCTGCCACAGTCCCTCGAGCTTCTGGTGGTCAGCGGCAACGACCATGGTGTCACTGATACTCGCTACCAGACAGGCACCCATCAAAACCAATCGCGCTGCAGTAATCATCAGATTTGCCTCCGCCTTCGCTAATCAGGTTAAGAGCTCCGGTTCCGCTATCGGTCACCATCGTTCGTCCGTTATCGTCACCGGAATCAGACGGAAACCGAGTGAAGAACTCTCTGCCCGCGACAGGATCAGGCTTCATTTTGTCGGATTTTTAATTTCGCCGCTGTCAGAACGATCGTCGCCCGACAACCGCAGCAACACGAGATCACAATCAAACACATCGGGCCGTTGCCCCGAATCCTGATTGACAGAATGCCCCCCTGGCCAGTGATCCCCCCCATCCTGCGCGGTCCATGGTTCAGACACAATTCACAACAGAAGGATCGCCGGGCAGATGAAGAGCCTGCTGTACTCAACTCTTCAGATGGAAATAGCAGTGAATGTGAGGCTCCCCGCGAAAGTACCAGACCATATCCGGACCTTCAATCTGCCATGTATCCCAAACCTGATCTGAGCCGATATCGTACTTGCCTTCGAACCATGATACGTGCAAACGGTCAACCACGGCTCTATCCCGAATTGAGGTCATGGTCGCGTCCACGTCATCTGCCCGGAACATCGCCATCATGTTCTTCATAGTTGTCAGCAGCAGCGTTTTCTGATCGGTACTGAGTTTGGAGCAATCCAGTCCGTTTGTCGGAGTCGTTTTCGTGATCACAGCATCGGCGCGTTCGCTGCGAGGATTCCCCTTCACCAGACCCTGCTTCTGCTGAGCAGTATCAAGCCCCTGTACAAATTCATTAAAGACCCGTCCCTGGTACCAGTACGGATTACCAGGGTGTGTACTGGTCTCATGAAAATTCTCCCGCATGTTGTCTTCAGGATGCGGATAGTGACCGTAAAAGATCGGAGCACCGCCAAAACCCTGCCCTCGATCCGAATGGGCGTTGCAACGACGTGTCACGTGATGACCGGTAAAAATGAACTCAAAATCGTCGTCTTCAGGACTACCAAAGAACCCAGCCGCCGGTGCATTTTTTGCCTGACCATACTGATCTATCCGCACCTGCTTCTGAATATCTTCGATGTACTCCGCACTGTGAAGCGAATCGAAGATTCTCCGAATCAACTCCTGCTGCTCATCATGAAAAGTGGTTGGAATTCGATATTCCGGATGAATGTACCACCAGTTGCTGATGTACTGTCGTCGAGGATGATCAATGGGCAGGCAGACCTTTTCTCGCTGTTCATCGCTGAGACTTTTATACAGCTGCATCGCCAAAGAATCCTGAGTCGCATCTGTCGCAGGCACAGGGCAAGTGGCCCGACAGACCGTTGGCGCAGCCAGCGTCACAGTGGATGCTCCAGCCAGTCTCAGGAAGTTTCGGCGATCAAATGTCTGCATTGTTTAGCCCTCCGTCATTCGGGTGTGATTCGATCTGCTGCAGATCCTACCCCCGGTCCAGACCGGGAATCAAGAAACGCTGCCCGAACTCGCCAAGGCAGGTTCTGCCTCGCTGAATGCTGCACTGCAACAGACAATCACCGTAAACCATTTCCAAATCTCATGTTAAGCCACATTCAGGTTCATTCCCGGGGCCGTCTATTGGCGCTTCTGAGCGTACCATCTTTCTTCGTATCGACTCAGAACCGGGGCGATCATCCCGCTCTATCCCCGCGCTGTGCTCACCAAATCTATCCGCAATCCGCTGATTCTTCGCGTGTCATGGAATGAAGGCAGCAGATGAAGCACGAATCTCAGTTTGCTTCCTTGCTTTCCAGACAGGAGCAGGCTCATGAGCAACGCGGAATCAGAAGACATCAAATCCATACTCGAACAGAACAATTCGGCTCTCAGTCGGGCTATTGATGCGATCCACTCATGTATTGGTCAGTGGAAGACACAGTATGGCCTGACTGAAGCGGAGGTTGAGCGATTTCGGAAAGCTGTCAACGCACTGCACCGAAGTACTGCCGGTGCGATGACCAGAGCAAATTCCGCGCACGGGATTGCGTTCTTTCTGCCCGTACAACGCAATGAGACGCTCAGCGTGAAAGGACTGCGAGCCGGGTTGCTGGCGAAGGCCCTGCTGGAAGGCGAACAGCGATCCGTTGAATTCTCCTCCCAGCAATCAGTCAATGCATGTCGCATTGCCGATCTTGAAGCCAACTGGGCCAAGCGGATGTCTGCCGTACGGATTCAGCTGGAATCTGACGGTCTGGATGCTGATGCACTGGAATCCCTCGTCCCACGAACTGCGGTGAATCCGGCGAATATCAATTCATCGGCAGCAGCGGTGACCGAGCAGGCAGCCGCAGCAGCGGGAGAAACAACTCCGGCTTCTGCAAACGCCGGGGCCGATTCCAGTGAGACAGTCGGCCACACACCCACCGGTGATTCCGCCATGTCCGACGATCCCCCGAGGGCTGCGCGGCCGAGATCACCTCGGACGCCGGAACCTGCGGTCCGGAAACCGGATCGCCCGCGCCGTCCTCTGATCGAAATCATCCTGGATCCGCGCAGTATCCAGGCGTTGATTGGAGTCGGAGGGGCATTAATGACGGCCGGGCTTGTCATCCTGCTGTATTTGAACAACTTCTTTACACCCCCAATCATGGCCACAAGCCTCGCAGTCAGTAATATCACCCTGCTCACGGCGGGACTTGGGATCATCCGCTTGACGCGTTATCAACTTGCCGGGCGATCACTGGCCTTGCTCGCGTGCCTGCTGATGCCGCTGAATCTCTGGTACTGCCACACTCAGAATCTCATCACGATCGAGGGCAATCTGTGGGTTCTCGCAGTGATCGTCAGTCTTCTCTACGGGATCTCCGCATGGGTTCTGAAGGACGAATTATTTGTGTACGTGTTCAACGCCGGTGTCACAATGACCGGCCTGTTGTTCATCGCCAGTATGCATCCGTCCCCGGAGCGTTTTCTGGAAATCGCGACTCCTGCAACACTGCTTGTCGTTCTCGGACTGCTCAACATCCACCTCTTGAAAGCGTTTGCGATCGACAGAAGTGGTGACGAACAACCTGAAGCATTCAGTCGTCAGCGTTTTGGGATGGCGTTCTTTTGGTCCGGTCATTTGCAACTCGCATCCGGGTTACTGCTGATTTTGATTGCACAAGTCGCTGGCGACTGGCTGTACGACATCTGGTTCCGTCAGCTTTATGTCCGCTGGCAGGCGATTCCCTCACCGGTCTGCGGCGAACAGCGCTGGCTGGCATTGATGCTTGTGGGCCTGGGAACGTGGGGCTGGATCTACTCCGACCTGTTTGTCCATCGTCGCGGTGCATTCCTGCAGATGGCAGCATTCGGATTTATCTGGATGGAATTCCTTGTCATTCAGATACTGGGTCTGCAGGCCAGCACCGATCTGATCATCGCAGTGCTTTCCGTAACCAGTCTGCTAACGCATCTGGCAATCGCCTCTCTGAACCACATGAGTCGATCGTCCGCTTCGCTGCCATGGATCGGCCTGGTCATGGGGCTGCTGCCGACCTGCATAGGGACCGTCATCTTTGTCAATCATTTCTCGCTCAACCTGCAGACAGAAGGATTCCCGCGGCTCACTTTTATCGGCGCAATGCTGCTCAGCGCAGTCGCCTGCCGAACAGGAGCGCACTTCAGCAGGCAACATCCACCGAGGATTTTGGAAAGCTGGTTCTTCGGAACTGCAGGGGCCACGCTGATCTCAGTGATCGCGATGCTTGCCTACGGCGGTCTGCACCAGTGGAATCAGCAAGCGCCATTAGTGATGCTGGTGCCTCTGGCATGGCTGGCTGCCTCAAAACACTACGGTGTTCAGCCTCAGTCGAACTCACTCTACCATATCTCGCATGCAGGCTGTGCAGCTCTGATTGTTCCGTCTCTCGCATCTCTTCTTGCCGTGTTCCTCGGAAGCTCACCTTCACTGTCGGACTTTTTGCTGCTCAGCATCTTCTCTGCTGAAGTGGCGATATTTTACGGTATCACCGCCACCATGAAGCGTGAGAGGTTCTTCGCCCATCTCTCAACCGCAGCGTGGTGTGTTTCCATTGGTCTGCTGCTGTACTGGTTTGGACTTTCTGCTCGAACATTCATCATCGGTTTCGCCACCTTCGGCCTGCTGATGCTGGCGTTGTGCAGACTTTCCGACCTCAAAGTAATTCCCGCAGGGATCAAACCGATCCTCGCCCCTTCGGCACACGGTATTCTCATCATTGCACTGACCTCAGCATTCTTTAACGTCATGTTCGATGTGCTGAGCGAAAACATTGCACAACTGCCAGCCGCAACAATGATCATGTTCAGCTTCAGCATGTTGCTGATCGGAACCGCGGCGTCCGTCATAACTTCGACAGACGGCCTGCGGCGTTGCTACGCCGTGATCGCCTCCGGACAGGGTCTGCTTGCGATGCTTCTTCTTTATCGTCTGATCGATCTGAGCTTTTGGCAAAAAGTGGAAGTAATCAGCGTCATTACCGGCGTCCTTCTGCTCGCGGTCGGACATTTTGCCTGGTACAGGGAACAGGACGAGGAATCTGATCTCGCCTCCAGTGCTCTGCTGTTCGGCTCAATTCTGACGGTGGCGCCTCTGGCCATTGCCACGCTGATTGACAGGAACGTCGGAGATTTCCTGATTCTCAATGAACTGGGATTCCTGTTTGCCAGCATCACACTGCTGGCTCTTGGAATTCTGTTCCGTCTCCGTTCGACCACGGTGCTCGGTGCTCTTGCAACAGCAGTCTATTTCGTCAGCCTCGCCCTGTTTGTTCCATGGGGCCAGATCAGCACCGTTGCAATTGCAATCATGACGGGCGGTACAGTGATCTTCGGAACCGGCCTGATTCTCGCTTTCTTCCGGGATCGATTGCTGACACTTCCGGATCGAATGAGGAAACATGAAGGTCTGTTCCGAGTACTGGGCTGGCGATAGACGCTGCCGCCACAACTCAGTGCGACCAGGCATCCACCCGGTAATGGATTTTAGAATTCGTATTCGACAAGACGAATGATTGTCACAGTGGCGTCCCTTGAGACTCGGTTCCCGATCAACAGCGGAGCGTGGGGGCTGGGTCGGCACACCATCTTTCGAGTCATCCCGGCTGGCTGCAGTCAAGAAATCCGGATTCACAACGTGCCCTGAACAAGACACTCTGTTATCGTTTCCTGGGTGGGCTGGATTGATCTCCAACCCTGTACTCAGAAAACTCTCAGAAGATTGGTCGGGGCCTAACAATGACACGCGACCCCACACAGATTACGCTCAGCCTGTCCCAGGGTGACAGGAAGGCCGCCAGCGATCTTCTGCCTCTGCTTTATGACGAACTTCACGCACTTGCCGTCCGCAGCCTCGGACGCGAGCGCCCTGATCATACGCTTCAGCCAACAGCGCTGATCAATGAGGTCTACCTGCGACTGGTCGATCAAACCCGCGTAGACTGGCAGGGGAAAGCCCATTTCTGCGCCGTTGCGGCCACAATGATGCGCAGGGTTCTGGTCGATCATGCCCGCCATCATGCGGCGGAAAAAAGAGGTGGACAAAATCGGCAGCGGGTCATGGGAGACCTGCCACTGGATCATCTTCTCACCGCACCGGACTCGTCCAGTCCTGTTGATGTCATCATGCTTGACGACCTGATGGAGCAACTGGGCAAACTGAATTCGCGACAGGCACAGATTGCCGAGCTGCGTTGTTTCGGCGGACTGACCATCGCGGAAACGGCCAGCGTTCTGGGTGTCTCGCAGGCAACCGTCAAGAATGACTGGCGATTTGCAAGAGCATGGCTTGCATCTCAGCTGAAACCCGAAGACGAATAGTCCGGCAGGTCAAACCCCGTTGCATGGAATCCGGAGAATTCATGTCGCACTCAGGAGAAACACCGGGGGCGGAAGATCACCAGAGACTCTTCCAGCTGTTTGAGGAAGCCTCACGCATCGACTCTGAACAGTTGCCCGCGTGGATTCGCCAACAGCAATTGTCGTCCCACATGGAGGTGCAACTGGCATCCATGCTGGCGGCGGATCACCAGTTTACGGATGCAGATGCGGAAGACGATGTCCCCCGCCCGGACCGATCCGCTCCCCACACCAGTGGGCTGAATCAGTTTCCGGAAATCCCCAATTACCGAATTGAGAAGGTTCTCGATCGAGGCGGTGCCGGAATTGTTTATCAGGCTGTCCAACTGAGTCCGCGGCGACCAGTCGCGATCAAGATGCTGCGGATGGGGCTGTTTTCTTCCGACAGCAGTCGGCAGCGATTTCTCAATGAGGCGAGTGCCGCTTCCGGGATCGATCATCCGGCAATTGTTCCGGTCTATGAAACCGGGGCCATTCGCGGGGAGCCGTTCATCTCCATGAAATTGATCGACGGTACCACACTGGAACGAATGCTGCGCGAATCGCAAATAGAACGTAACGAGGCGGTTGCCGCTCTGCTGCAGGTCTGTCGTGGTATTGCGGTGGCACATGCCCAGGGCATTATCCATCGCGATCTGAAACCGTCCAATATCCTGATCGCTCACCAGACACGCACCGCCTGGGTGACAGATTTTGGACTGGCCCGAAACCTTGGGGGCAGTGACGGTCTGACGGCAACCGGAGACACTCTTGGCACTCCGGGATACATGGCTCCTGAACAGCTCAGCGGTGCCACGGAGTCGATTACGGCTGCAACTGACGTCTATGGACTGGGGGCAACTCTGTACCGCATTCTGACCGGTGTCGCTCCCATCGCAGTGGCCGATGATAACCCGGCAGGGTTTATTGATTTTCTCCGGCAACACGAGGTGGCAGCACCGCGAGAGAAAAACAGTGGAATTCCGGCAGCGCTGAATGACATCTGCATGCGAGCGGTCGAAACGAATCCCGCCGACAGATATGCCTCGGCTGCTGAACTCGCTGACGATCTGCAGCGATACCTCGATGGCGAACCCGTGCAGGCGCGACCGCTGAATCGTTTGCGGCGGGCCCATCGCTGGGCCAGACATCGCCCGGGACTGGCAGTCACCATCTGTATGGTCGCTGCATTTCTGACCTTTCACTCCACGGTGACCCTCTCCGGCCTGCAAATTCATGATCCGATATTCAACTTCATTGCTGTCGTTTCCTGCCTGCTTGCGATCGTCAATGCGGCTTTCTGGCAGCACTCATTGCGGCAACCGGGAGCGGCAGATTTCAAGCTGTGCTGCTGGTCGCTTGGGGAGGTTCTGTTGCTGAGTCTGCTGATTGCAGCCGGTGAGGGACTGGAGAGTCGACTGATTCCGGCATGGGCGGTACTGATCGCCCTGTCCGGACTTCGCCGCAGACCGTTTCTGGTGGTTCTTGTCACGACCGCTGCTCTCGCTAATTATGGCGGTCTTTGGTTGTTTCACACGGCGTTCGGTGGACCCGTGGCCAATACGCTTCAGATCGCCAGCAACATGCTGTCATTCGCCCTGGTCGGCCTGATTCAATTCGCGGTGATACGACAGTCGATTGTCAGCGTCGAAATGGAATCCCGGCAGACGCGACATTCAACTCTGGCATGAACGTCCGCCTCACAAATCGGGAAAAGATGGTGGTGACGGATGGCAGTGGCTTATGCCGGTTGTAACGGCTATCCTAAAAGCAGAAGCGACTCCCGGCAGGAACTGCACTTCGGTCACAGCCACAGCCGGAGGAAACGTTGTGAAGTTTCCCGGGCGAACATTTTTGCGGCAAACTTGATCTGAATCTCTGATAGATTCTCAGGATACTGATTTCGCTTCCGCGGCTACCGGACCCGCAGAACGCCCCCTCGAATTTTGCCTCGGTGACCTGTAAACGACGATGACTTCCAGCAATGCCAGATTACCTGTCCGTGAATACACGCCTCAGCAGGGATTCGCGGCGGTAGGTAATGCCGTACGACAGATCATTTCAGAGCGAAGTCATTCCTTTGCGATTGCATGGAGAATCTTCGTTCGTGACACGAAAGCCTCAGTCCGCCTGAGTTATCTCGGTTACCTTTGGCTGGTGTTTCCGGTCATCGCAAACTCCGTTGTCTGGGTTTTTCTCTCCTCTCAGGGCGTAGTCTCCATCGAGAATCCCGGTGCGCCCTACCCACTGTTTGTTTATCTCGGAAATCTGGTCTGGACAGCCTTCACGGGCAGTCTGCTGGGCGGCATGGGCGTGCTGAACGAAGCGCGAGGGACGCTTTCAAAAGTCCGTTTTCCGCAGGAATCGCTTGGAATCGTAGTTCTGTTAAAGAACCTGTTGACCGCTGTCATCGCGTTACTTTGCGCTCTGCCGCTCCTGATTTGGTTTTCTGTCAGCCCTGGTTTCAGCGGCCTGCTGTTTCTCCCGTGCCTGTTTGGTGCGATGCTTCTTGGACTTGCGATTGGTCTTGTCTGTGTTCCAGTGGCCGCGTTGATTCCGGACTTCCAAAGGCTCACGCAGCTTGCCATTCGCTTTCTGTTCTTTGTCGCTCCGGTGGTTTTTCCACTTCCTCAGACGGGTTTCGCACGCAATCTGATGCTGCTGAATCCCGCCACGCCTTTTCTGGTGACATCGCGAGCAGTTCTGATTGGCGGAGAATCTCCACAATGGTTTGCCGTCGGAATCATCACGGGACTTTCAGTGATCGGCGTCATTTGCGGCACAGTCGCGCTGAAGATCGTGCTTCCTGTGATCATCGAACGGCTGGAAGGGACTTAACCTCTTCCAGGTAAATTCTCCAGGTATTCTCAATGAGTGATGATGTTTTGATTTCGGCAGAGCATGTCTCCAAGAAATTCTGCCGCTCGCTGAAGCGTTCCCTGCTTTACGGTGCGATGGATATCGTCTCCGGGATCAATCCGTTTGCTTCCACCCCCAATGTGGACAACTGGCAGGAACCGAGCGACGATGAATTGCGTGAGGGAGAGTTCTGGGCACTTCGTGACATCAGTTTTGAAGTGCGGCGAGGAGAATGCCTCGGACTGATCGGCCACAATGGAGCCGGCAAAAGTACGCTTCTGAAACTGCTTAACGGCCTGCTGCGCCCCGATCGTGGCCGGATCAGAATGCGAGGTCGAATTGGAGCCATGATTGAGCTGGGAGCGGGTTTCAACCCCGTACTCACCGGCCGAGAAAATATTCACAATCAGGCAGCACTGTTGGGTTTTTCCGGAAGGGAAGTTTCGCAGCGATTCGACGAAATTGTCCAGTTTGCAGAAATTGAAGAGGCGCTGGACATGCCATTGCAGAATTACAGTTCCGGCATGAAGACTCGACTCGGCTTCTCAGTTTACGCGCACCTCGAACCGGACGTTCTGCTGATCGATGAAGTGCTCTCCGTCGGCGATGTTGGCTTCCGGATGAAGAGCCTTAACAAAATGGGGGAGATTCTGAATCGCTGTGCTGTGATTTTTGTAACCCATGCAATGCCGCAGGTTTTTCGTGCGTGCAGTCAGATCCTGCTTCTCAACCGGGGAATGAGTATTTTTGACGGGCGAGATGTTCCAGCAGGTGTCAGCAGGTATTTTGATGAATTCGGGCAATCTGCGACGACTGTCACCGGTACTGGGCAGGCCAAAGTGCTGGATGTGCAGATGCAGACGCCTAAGAAATCGTGCGGCAGACATGAGACTCTTGAGATTCGGCATGAAGAAGAATTACGGATCACTGTTGATATACAGCTCGACGGTTACCGGGAAGGCTTGCTGCAGTTTCTGTTCTGGAACAAGGAACTGCTGCCGGTCATGGACCTGGTTGACCATCATGGTAACGGGCTCCGTGGCTACCATTTCTCAACGGATTCTGAGGGTCGAGTTCGCGTCAGTGGCACCATTGATCAAATGCGGCTCAATTCCGGGCGTTTCACAATGAGTGTGATTGTTCTTGCCACCGATCTGACCGTGTTATGTCGCCATGACGCAGCGGCAGAGATCCTTGTCGAAGCCAATTGTGCAAGCGGAGCCAGCACTCTTTATCCTGCCCGGTGGGAAATGACGAGCCAGTAACGACCCAGCGGAAATCGCAGCTTTCCAATGTCCTGTCGTTGTCAACGCTGTCGATCAACCTAAGAATTTTAAGACCTTTACACTCCAGTTTAGCGAAGTCCGGTGAAGCCCATGAAAGCAATGATTCTCTGCGGAGGCCAGGGAACGCGAATGCGGGAGGAGACGGAATACCGTCCCAAGCCCCTCGTCGATATTGGTGGCCGCCCCATCCTATGGCACATCATGAAGATCTACGCGCATTACGGAATCCGGGACTTCATCCTGTGCCTTGGGTATCGTGGCAGCATGATCAAGGAATATTTCCTGCAATACGAAGCAATCAATAATGACTTCACAATCCCCCTGGGAGCGACCGGTGAAATCGAATTCCACGGAACTCATTCCGAGCAGGGGATCCGCGTAACTCTGGCTGATACCGGCCTGCACAGTATGACCGGTGGCCGGGTCCAGAAAGCCGCGCGTTACATCGACGATGACACGTTCCTGCTGACCTATGGCGATGGTGTTGCAGACATCGACATCTCCGCACTGATAGAGTTCCATCACAGTCACGGCAAATTGGCAACCATGACAGCCATGCAGCCGGTGTCTCGATTTGGACTTCTGGATGTTGCAGAATCAGGATCGGTGCGCAGCTTCGTCGAAAAACCTCAGACGGAAGACTGGGCCAGCGCAGGCTTCTTCGTGCTTAACAGGAAAGTCGTCGAGTATCTCGACGGTCCCGAATGCGTTTTTGAGCAGGCTCCCCTGCAGCGTCTGGCGGCTGACGGGCAACTGATGGCCTATCGCCATCGCGGCTATTTCTTTGCCATGGATACTTATCGGGAATACCAGTATCTCAACAGGGTCTGGGATCAGGGCGAAGCACCGTGGAAGGTCTGGGACGAATGACAATCCCTGATTTCAAACAGGTCTTTGAAGGACGTCGCGTCCTTGTCACCGGCCATACCGGATTCAAGGGCAGCTGGTTGTGCGAATGGCTGCTGCAGCTTGGAGCCAGCGTCAGCGGCTACGCGCTTGACCCGCCCACCGATCCCTCGTTGTACAACGGCCTTTCTCTGGCATCTGATCTGCAAAATGACGTTCGTGGAGAGATACGCGATCTGAATCATCTGCAACAGGTGGTCCAAAGCATTCAGCCCGAATTTGTCTTTCATCTCGCCGCCCAGCCCCTCGTGCGTTATTCCTATCTGAACCCCCTGGAAACATGGGAAGTCAACGTGATGGGAACGGGGAATTTGCTGGAGGCAGTTCGCGCGACAGCAAAACCCTGTGCAGTGGTCGTGATTACCACAGACAAATGCTACGAGAATCACGAATGGGAATTTGGTTACCGTGAAACCGATCCCATGGGCGGCGCGGACCCCTACAGCAGCAGCAAGGGGATGGCCGAGCTGCTGGTCAGTTCGTGGCGACATTCATTTGCACAGAATGGAGATATCCGCGTTGCCAGTGTCCGTGCCGGAAATGTGATCGGCGGTGGAGACTGGGCATTGGACCGAATCATTCCGGACTGTATTCGCAGCCTCTCAGAAGGTCAGCCGATTCAGGTCCGCAATCCCGTCTCTCGGCGTCCCTGGCAGCATGTCCTCGATCCACTGTCCGGGTACCTGCGACTGGCAGCTGAACTGGATATTCGACGGCCCCGCTCAGATCGCGTGTCCGAACTGTGCGATGGGTTTAACTTTGGACCAGCAGCAGAATCCAATCGCACCGTCGCGGAAGTTGTGGAGCAGTTACTGGTCCACATTCCAGGTTCGTGGGAATCCAATGCTGATCCCAGCGCTGTTCACGAAGCAAAGCTGCTTCACCTGTGCACGGATCGAGCCAGGATGCTGCTGAACTGGCAGCCGCACTGGAACTTCCATACCGCAGTGCAGATGACGGCAGAATGGTATGCAGCGTTTCTGGCCAATCAGGATCTGAAACAGATGACCCGTCAGCAGATTGATCGCTTCACAACCGGGTGGAGCGTCTGATGGCAGGAATCTTTGTCACAGGCGCATCCGGCTTCATCGGCGCGGCGATTGTTCGCCAGCTTCTCCGAAGCAGCCACCGAGTCGCGGTTCTTGTCAGAGGCGATCAGCCCGGCCAGCGTCTGCAGGAGCTTAGTCAGGATCTCACCCTGATCACCGGTGACCCGGCGGAGGTCACCACCTTCCGCAATTCGCTGGAAACCTTCGGGGCAGATTGTGTCATGCATCTGGGCTGGGCTGGGGTTGGCGGCCGGCACCGCAATGATGTGCAAACTCAACTGCAGAACATCTCGATGAGTGTTCAGCTTGCGGAACTGACAACTTCTCTGCAGATTCCTCATTTTATTGGAGCAGGAAGTCAGGCGGAGTACGGCCCGCAACCCGGAAGGATTGCCGAAACAACCCCGACGCAGCCAACAACGATGTATGGGGCTGCAAAACTTTCAGCCTGCTTCATGACCGAACGAGTTTGTCACCTTGCCGGCATCCGTCACTCGTGGATCCGAATCTTCTCCACCTATGGCCCGGGTGACAATCCGGACTGGATGCTGCCCTCCCTGATTCGGGACCTGCGAGCAGGAAAGCGGCCGGCGCTCACTGCCGGGGAGCAAATCTGGGACTATCTGCAGGTGGATGACGCGGCACGGGCTTTTACCAGTGTCGCAAACTGCGGTGCAGAAGGAATTTTCAATCTCGGATCAGGGCAGGCGACATCCCTGCGAAAGATCATTGAAACAATTCGCGATG
>JAFMMM010000055.1 GCA_017859815.1 Planctomycetota bacterium
GTGCCGATTGGTTTCGGTTCGGATTCCCGACTGCCCCTGCTGATCTGCGTCATGAGTAAAGTAGTCGTTGTTTTCACTTCCACGTAACGTGGCGCATCCAAAGCCGATTCCGTATTCGACCCCCATCACGGCTGGAAGGCTAAACAGGGCTTTTGCCAGATCCGCCTTGAGTTTATCAAAGACCGGGTCACCGAGTCCCGCAGGGACGCCGGTGGCACAGATATCAGCAACACCTCCGATGGAGTCAGTGTCGCGGCGAACCTGATCAATGAGTTGGATCATTTCAGCGGCCGCCGCGTAGTCCGGGCAGCGGATGGTGTTGGGGCTGCCGTCCGGCAGTTGTTCGACCTGCTTCAGTGTGACCTGCTCCGGATGTGGAATCGTGGCGCGGATTGAGCCAACCTGGCTGACCCAACTCAGCACACGGCCTCCGAACTCTTCGGCGATGAGTTTCTTTGCGACTGCCCCCGCCGCAACACGGGCTGTCGTTTCCCTGGCGCTGCTGCGTCCGCCGCCGCGATAGTCCCGAAATCCGTATCGAGCATCAAATGTGAAATCTGCGTGCCCGGGGCGATACTTGTCGCGAATGTCGGAGTAGTCCTTGCTGCGTTGATCCTGATTACGAATCAGGATCGCGATGCTGGTTCCCGTGGTTCTTCCATCGAAAACGCCGGACAGGATTTCCGGGGCATCGGCTTCCTGGCGTTGGGTTGTGAGCAGGCTTTGGCCCGGGCGACGACGCTGTAGATCCGGAATAAGATCGTCCGTTGACAGCGAAATCCCCGGGGGGACGCCGTCGAGGATGACCACGTTGCCTGGACCGTGACTTTCGCCGGCAGTCGTGATTTTGAAGAAGGTCCCAAAAGAATTGCCGGGCATGATGCGGCCTGTCTGCGAGGAGGCAGCAGTCGCGAACAGGCGACTGCTAAAGTTCCGAAAAAGTCAAGGTTGCTGTGAGCGTGCAGGTTGTTAGCGACTAATGAGCGACTTCATTTCCCGAACAGCCTGCTGCAGACCGACGGTAATGGATCGCGCAATGATGGAGTGACCGATGTTGAGTTCGTTCGCGCCGGGTAATTGAGCCACAGGGATGACGTTGCGGTAGTCGAGACCGTGCCCCAGATTCAGGACCAGCCCCAGTTCAGCCGCCAGTTCCGCAGCCCGGTGAAGTCTTTTGAGCTCCCGCTGCTGCGCTGCTCCTGGTTTGGCGTCGGCATAGCTGCCTGTGTGCAGTTCCACGGCCGGAACACCAATGTCTGCGCTGCGACGCAACTGCTCAGGTTCCGGGTCGATGAAGAGGCTGACGACGATACCCGCTTCGCTAACTCGTTTGCAGCACGCTGTGACGCGATCACAATGTGCGATCACATCGAGACCACCTTCGGTCGTGACTTCCTGCCGACGTTCCGGGACCAGAGTGGCCTGGTCCGGAAGAATCCGGACCGCGAAATCAGTGATTTCTTCGCTGACCGACATTTCCAGGTTGAGTCGAGTGGACACCATTTGACGCAGGACGTCGACATCGCGGTCCTGGATATGCCGGCGATCCTCACGTAAATGAACCGTGATGCAGTCCGCCCCTGCACTTTCTGCAGCAACCGCGGCATGCACTGGGTCCGGTTCTTTGCCTTGTCGGGCCTGTCGGAGAGTGGCAACGTGGTCTATGTTCACACCGAGCAGTGGCATCGTGTTGTTCCGTAGGGATTTAATATGAGACTTGTCGCTTTGCAGGTCCGTGACAGTCGTTCCTGCGCAACAACCCTTCCAAGTCTTCTATTTTCGGCGATCCTGAGAGACGATGCCAGGTAACCGGAATATTGCGAGCCCGATTACGGCAAAATTCCTGAATCTTCCTCGCCTGTGGGCTGATTGGGACGTTGGGAGAGTTGCAGAGTGGACGTCAAGCAGTCAAAATTCGCCGCCCAGATAATGCGTTCTGATCGCTGGTTCGTGGCGCCGGTACTGTCTGGTCCTGCCTTTTTCTCTTTCCTTGCCTGCTGTGCCGACCGCGCCACGATGGCAAATCCTTTCAGTCCGCACACAATGTTCAGGGGGTGATCAACGTTCAGGGGGTTATCAGCGCTCGCTGTCCTGTCGTTGTCTTCCTGCTGTCGGCAAACTTCCTCCGATCTGACTTTGTCTGACTCAACTTGCTGTCAGACAGTTCACCTCGGCTGCGACTGCTGACGCAGAAGACTGTATGATTTGCGGCAGCAGATGCTTTGCCGTTGGTCAACGCCGTTGGAATTGGAGACTACCTGCTTGAGTTGCGGCAAGTTGGCCCCATGGCCCATCAGCTCACATTCGAGTGCAGTGAAATGTTTCAACAGCCAAGGAAGTCCTCGATTCCCGGCATGAGAAAACGAGGGTGAGATTGACCAGGAAAGTTCACGCGGTCTTAAAAATTCCGCAAAATTGTGTTCTGGAAATATTGTGGTACGGCAACCCAAATCATCAGAGACGGCTCTGGTGTTTTTTCGAGGAGTCGCACCGGAAAGGTTGTTCCGACAGGAGTGCATGAGGAATTGATGTCACCGGGTAGCGGTGGTCATTGCGTTTTTCGCACGGCAGTTACGGGACGCCATTTTTTGTTATTCGATAGATTTCCGAGATTGTGAAGAATGAGCAGCACGCAAGAGGTTTCCGCGGAAGTGATGATTGAATCTCGCGGTCTCAGCAAATTCTACGGAGAGTTTGCGGCGACCCGGGATGTGAGTTTTCAGGTTCCTCGTGGACAGGTTTGTGCGTTTCTCGGGCCTAATGGTGCCGGGAAAAGCACGACCATGAAGATGCTGACCGGCTTTCTGTCGCCCAGCAGCGGTGAGGCGATGATTGCCGGCTTCAACATCGCGGACAATCGTCTGGCAGCCAGCGAAAAACTGGGTTACCTGCCGGAGAATGGCCCCCTTTATGTCGAGATGACTCCTGAGAGTTTGTTGCGGTACATGGGGGAAGTCCGCGGTCTCCAGGGGGCGGCGCTGGCCGAGCGAATGGATTGGGTGTCCGGCAAATGCTCACTCGCAGAAGTGTGGCGAAAGCCAATCTCGAAACTGTCTCGCGGATTCCGTCAACGGGTCGGCATGGCTCACGCACTGCTGCATGATCCGGAAGTGCTGATTCTGGATGAACCGACGAGCGGCCTGGACCCTAATCAGGTTCAGGGGGTTCGAGATCTGATCCTCGAACTTTCGAAGAATAAGACAATTCTTTTGTCGACTCATATTCTCCAGGAAGTTCGTGCTGTTTGCAGCCGAGTTGTCCTGATCAACAACGGCAGGGTTGTCTTCGACGGCGACACTTCTGAACTTGGCGCGAGCGAAGTGGAAATGGAAACCGCCTTCCGAGAAAAGACGCTGATGTCAGCCTGACCCCTTCATTGGCACATTGCCGACCGGGAAGGCCCGTGCTGACAGCGTTCGCGGGCATTGCTTCGGTGGTTGTTTAACCAGATTTCTCCTGCCCGTAACCAACGGGTTTAGATATTGATATCGGGACGATTAAGTATGATTCGCAAACATGTGGTCAGTGCGGTGGCCAGGCGGAATTTCCGCAGCTATTTCTCCGGCGTGCTGGGATATCTTTTTATTCTCGTGTTTTGTGTCGCCGCTGCGGCCATGACATTTTCGACAGCATTTTTTGCTGCGAATCAGGCCAATCTTGATCAGCTGACGCAGGCATTTCCATGGCTGCTGTTGTTCGTGATCCCTGCAATTACGATGACGGCATGGGCAGACGAACGGAAGCTGGGAACGGATGAGCTGCTGTTCACATTGCCAGCAACGGAGGCGGAAGTTCTGGCTGGAAAATATCTGGCTGTGGTTGGTGTTTATGGCGTGGCGTTAGTGTTTTCACTGGCTAACGTAATTGTTCTGTTCCTGCTTGGTTCCCCCGATATTGGGGCCGTGATCGCCTCCTACGTAGGCTATTTCTTTGCCGGATCGGCCCTGCTCTCCGCTGGAATGCTGGCTTCGGCTTTAACCAGCAGTGCGACCGTTGGCTTCGTCCTCGGTGTGGTGTTGTGCTGTATTCCGGTGATGCTCTACTACGCCACCGACCTGGTCGAATGGCTGTTGGGATTATTTGGGGCCGCTTCCGAGCTCTACGAGTTGCGAAATGCACTCTCTGCTCTCAGTCTGCAACAGCAGTTGCTGGATTTCAGTGTGGGCATTCTCCCATTGAACGGAGTGATCTGGTTCCTCAGTTTCTCTGCCGTGATGCTGTATTTGAATCTGGTTGTCATCTCCCGGCGTCGCTGGTCAGAGGGACGGGAGAAAGCAATGGGAATGCAATTCGGGATTCGAGCCGCTTCTGTCGCTGTCACGTGTGGTTCTCTGCTTTACATCCTGTCCTTTGTGCCGACACGTGCGGATCTTTCGGCAGAAAACCTGTATACGCTTTCGGATGCAACGATCGAGACTTTGGATCTGATTCGGTCCGGAGAGAGTATTACGGTGCAGGCCTTCATTAGCCCGGAAGTGCCGGCAGATTACGTCGAGACTCGACGGCAGTTGGTTGGTCTCCTGCGAGAATTTGGACGATCCAGCGGTGGCACCGTGATTGTCCGCGAGGTTGCTGTCGAGCCGTTCAGTGAAGAAGCGGAAGAGGCCCGCGCACTGGGTATTGAGCCGGTTCGTCTTCAATACGATCGCGATGGGAAACGTGAAGAGGCTGAAGTGTTTCTTGGAGCGTTTCTGCAAAGCCCGTCAGATGAACTGGTGATCCCGTTCTTTGGCAAGGGCCTGCCAATTGAGTACGAGCTGACTCGTTCTTTGCGGACCGTTTCATCTGCCGGTCGTCTGAAAGTTGGGGTTCTGCAAACAGATGCGCAGGTGATGAGTGAGGGCGCAGGCGGCGGTCGTTGGGAAATCATTCGCGAACTTGAAAAGCAATATCAGGTGGTTTCTGTCAACCCGTCGCAGCCAATTCTGATGCCCGCAATGGCTGACGCAGGAGAAACTGACACGGCTGCAGATGCGGAGGTCAACTTCGATGTTTTGCTCGCAATCATGCCATCCTCACTGACCGAGCCTCAAATGGCGAACTTTCTGGCGTATGTCGGCAGCGGTCGACCGGCACTTATCTTCGACGATCCCTGCCCGTTTGTGTTCCAGACCCAGGCGGGCCTTTCCATGGCCCCACGAATGCCAAAACCGGGAGGCGGTGGTGGCATGTTTGGTGGTGGTGGTCAGCAGCCTGAACCCAAAGCAGATAATGGCCAGCTGACTGGCCTCATGACGGCACTGAATGTCCGTTGGGACAATGGTGAAATCGCTTACGATCGCAGCAACCCCCACAGCCAATTTGCGACACTGCCACCGGAGTATGTCTTCATTTCTCGCAGTGGTGGCGAAGAGTCGCCCTTTGGTGGCGAAAGTGCCGTGTCTGAGATGCTGCAGGACATGGTCATGCTGTACCCCGGAACCATTGTTGATCGAGCGGGACGCAGCGAACAGAAGTTTGTTCCGCTGCTGCAGACATCAGCGGAGTCCGGGTTGCTGGGATGGGACGATTACACAACGGCGTCGTTCAGCCCATTCTCAATGTCACCTTCTCGGCAGATCATTCCCAATCCAAGGCGAGCAGATGATCGCGATCGACACGTGGTTGCTGCTCAGATCACCAATGATTCGGAAGAGACTCCGCTCAATGTGATTTTCTGTGCGGATATCGATCTGATCACAGACTGGTTCTTCATGGAACGCAACCGCGGGATGCTGGACGTGCAGTTCGACAATGTCACATTCGTGCTGAATGCGGTGGACAAGCTGGCTGGCGACGAAACGTTCATTCCGCTGCGGTCACGACGTGAAACCCTGCGGACCCTCAAATTTGTCGAAAGTCGCACCAGCTCCTTGCGTCAAAACCTGAACCGTGAGGAGCAGGATGCTCAGACAGCGATGGATAAGGAACTCGAAGAGGCTGAGGAAAAGTTGCGGACGGAAATGACTGCGATTGAGGGAGACCAGAGTCTGGACAGTCGCAGCCGTGATGTGCAACTGGCCCAACTTGAGGAAAAGCTGAATCGCCAACTGGAGGTTCGGCGAGAGCAGCTGGAACGTGATGTGAATGGACGGATCCGTCGTGCTGCGCTCGAAATGAAGCGAGAAGTCCGCAGGGTTGAGAACACCGTTCGGATTGTGGCCTGTGTTGCCCCGGCGATCCTGCCAATTTGCTTTGGCATGCTGTTTCTGGGAATGAGAAATCGTGCGGAATCGCAGTCGATCACTCCTGGACGTAGAAAATCCTGAGCAACGCCACGGGGCAGGTTCAGAGCTGTTTTCTGTTTTCTGTTTTTCAAATCTTTCCAGCTGTCATGTGATGCAGCAGGTAAATCTATGAATTCATTCAATCGAACACTGACGTTTCTTGGAGTCGCCGGGGCATCTTTGCTGCTGGCAATCGTGGTCAGTTCAGTGTCGGGCCCTTCCCTCGTTGATGGTTTCGAAGACGTGGGGCAGGTGTTCTTCCCGGATCTTGAAGACGGAGTTGCGACCGAGTTGGTCGTATCCAGATTTGACACCGAGCTGGAAGAGGTTCAGGAATTCGCTGTGAAGCAAAATGACGACGGACTGTGGGTTATTCCGTCCCATCACGACTACCCCGCTGAGGCTGAAGACCGGCTGGCAAGAACAGCAACTTCCATGCTCGGTATCCGAAAACTCGGACAGATTAGTCGCAGTAAGGATGACTGGGAGCGTTACGGTGTCGCTGATCCACAGGCGGAAGTCAGCCTGCAGAATGCTGATTCTGAGGACGACGGAAAACAGGATCCTCGGGGAACTCGACTGATCCTGCGGGACAACGCCGGCAATGCACTCGTTGACCTGATCGTAGGCAATTCTCCTGAGGGCAAACCAGGACAGTACTACGTCAGAGAACCAGAGAAAAACTCGACGTATATTGCCGAAATGAGCCTTGATCTGTCGACTCGCTTCGGCGACTGGATTGAGCCGGATCTGCTGAAGGTGGATCAGCCCGATGTGAAAAGAGTCCTGGTCAACAGCTACTCGGTCGACGAACAACGCGGCGAAATTGTTCAGGGCGAGATTCTGGACTTCCAGAAAGATGATTCGAACAGCTGGGAATTGGACGGTCTCGATACCGAAACTGAACAGACAAAAGCCTCTGCGGTCACGGACCTCGTGCGGAACCTGGATGAATTGCGTATCGTCGGCGTTCGACCAAAGCCAGAGGGGTTGAATGCGGACCTGACCGTTTCTCCGGAGGTGGCTCAGAACCCGCTGTTACGGCAGGTGCTGCAGGCGGATATGGCCAGACAGGGGTTCTTCATCGCTCGCGGCCCGGACAACGCAGTGCAACTGGTTTCCAACGAGGGAGAGCTGGTTGCCGGGACGACAAATGGAGTCCGATATACACTGTACTTCGGAGAAATCGCTCGTGGTTCGGCCAGGGATATCGAAGTCGGTCTGGGTGATGCTCCTGCTGAAGAAGCTGGTGAGGCCGGCGAGGATACGGCTGAGGATCAGAACAGTCCTGAAGACAGTCCTGAAGACAGTCCCGAGGGCGGGGACGAGTCGGAATCTGGTCCACGCAGGTATTTGCTTGTCAAGGTTGACTACGACGAAGGACTGCTGGGTGAACGCCCAACAGAACCGGTTGCTCCGGTCAAGCCAGAAGTCCTGCTGGACGCAGAGAAGGCAAAGGACGCGGGAGACGCCGAACCGGCAGCCGAAAACGCTCAGTCACCAGATGCAGAACCTGATGCTTGTGACGAGGGTGCTGCTGCTGTCACTGCAGATGAACCAGCTGCGACTGAATCTGAACCCGTTGCCCCAACCTCCGATGACGAGAATGTCACGACGGAAGCTTCAGAGGCCCCGGCTGCTGACGAAAAGCCTGCAGCTGACGGCGATGAAACTGCACCAGCGGAGACTGATGCGAATGAGACCGGTGGAGAGGATGAATCGAAGTCCGACGAAACACCACAGGTTGACCCGGTCGTAGCAGCGCAGCAGGCCTATGATGCGGCTGTCGCAGAATTCGAAGGTGCGAAACTCAGCTATGAGTCAGCAATTCGTGACTGGGACCGGCGATCTGAAGAGGGAAAGAAGCAAGTTGATGAGCTGTCAATTCGATTTTCCGGCTGGTACTACGTGATCACCGCTGAGAGTTTTGAGAAATTTCAACTGTCACGGGAAAATGCTGTGGAGCCCCGGTCGGAAGAGGAAACTGCTGCTGAACCGCCTGCTGGATTGCCTGGCGGGTTGTCAATTCCCGGTCTGGGCGGAACGCCATTGGGACCTCCGCCCGGTGGTAACTGATGGCCGTTTTTCCTGAGTTCAAAGGGTGTTGATTCCACAGGAATTGACACCTTTTTTTATGGGCCGCGGCTGTGTCAATTGCTCAGGGATGGCAGCACAGCATGCCAGCTATTTGCGGATCGGTGCGGCATTGAATGGGTCCTCAGGCCATGGGTGTCTGGGGTATCTTCGCGCGAGGTCCCGTCGAATGACAGGATACGTGTTTTGCCAGAAACTGGTGAGGTCGTCTGTGACCTGCTGTGGTCGATGGTTTGGGCCCAGCAGGTGCAGCAGTACATGCACGCGTCCAGCAGCTACGGCGGGTGACGCACGCAGACCGAATATCTCCTGAATTCGTACCCCCAAAATCGGTGGTCCATCGGGCCGATAGGTCAGTGCGATCCGACTGCCACTGGGAACAGTGATCGTTTCCGGAGCATGGGTCATCACGGCCTCCTGCTGCGTTCTGGAAAGCTGCTGCTCAAAAACTGACTTCCACGGGGCTTCTTTCAGTTCGCTGGTGGAGCGAAGTCCGTAACAGAGTTGTCTCAGACAGATCAACATCTGATCGTGGCCGAATTCCGGCAACTCGAGTTCAGGCATGGACTGTTTCAGAAACCCGATTCGCATCAGCAGATTCATCGCTGCAGAATCTTCCGGCGGCAGGAGTTGGTTCAGCTGTGGCGACGCAGCGTTGAACAACAATTCGGCTGCTTTTTCATGATCCGTAACGGCAGTTGGCGTTTCCTTCAGGACCAGTTCAAGGAAGCTGGTCCGCTTCCGCGCCATGACTTGTCTGCGAGTTGGATGGAAGAACAGATCTTCGGATTCGACAAGC
Organism: Planctomycetota bacterium; assembly: GCA_017859815.1. GTDB lineage: Bacteria > Planctomycetota > Planctomycetia > Planctomycetales > Planctomycetaceae > SXXK01. Next base: position 9,100 of record JAFMMM010000055.1, read on the forward strand.
TGTTCCTGCGGAAGCCAATCGTATTCGATTCCGGAGGCCTGTCTTACTTCCGCTTTGGCCCCGGCACCATCCACGTTGATACACAGGAACAACGCTGCTGAACGCACGGCAGAGCCTTTTGCCAGCCTGACTTGTCTGCCGCCCGTCATGAGACCACGGTCTCCGGAGAGATCTTTTCTGACAGCCAGTCGATCCGGATAACCTGTCAGCAGAGCCCTCATTAATGCTTCGTCCGAGTCGGGAATCTGCCGCCCGGACGGAATATCTGCCGAGATTCTATCCAGGACTTCCGCCAGCTGGTGGGTTGTTTGAAGCGTGGTACGCAGTTGATTTCGGTGAATTTCTCCAAAGCGTGAATGCTGTCTGCCTTCATTAAGGAAATCCTCGACAGCGCGGACTCTGTCGACGACATCTGATTCCGAATGATGAATCATCTGATCTCGAGGAGCAGCGTGGGCGGTGTTCAACAGGAATGGGGCCTGTTCTGAGATCAACGCTGCCATCAAACAGGATCGCATTCCATGCCCGGACTGGTAAGCCGCGATGATCACACGTGACAGTCTTGGAGCGATCGGAAATCGACTCATCCAGCGACCGATGGGAGTGATTTGGTTGGAATCATCGGCTGCACCGAGGATCTGCAGCAATTTCTTTCCCTGCTCGACTGCGTCTTCGGGAGGGGGCTGGAACCACGGGAATGCTCTAAAATCCGTTTCTCCCCAAACGATCAGCTTCAGCAAGGCAGCGGACAGATCCGTGCGCTGGATTTCCGGAGATTCCTGATCCGGTCGAGTTCGGTGTCGATGCTGGTCCCAAAGTCGGAGGCAGACGCCCGGTTGGGTTCTTCCTGCTCGCCCTGCCCTCTGGTCTGCAGAGGCTTTTGAGATCTGCCGCAGTTGCAACTGATTAAGCCCGCTGTCAGCATCGAAGCTCAACTGCCGTGCCATTCCGGTATCCACGACCGCCGTTACGCCGGCGACAGTGACAGAGGTTTCAGCCACGTTTGTGGAAAGAATGACTCTCTGGACGTCTGACGGGTTCAGCACCTCGTTCTGTTGGTCCAGCGGGAGACTGCCGTGCAGTGGGAGCACTTTGAAATTGTGTTTTTCTGCCAGTGGTCGCAGCAGGTTGGCGGTCCGGTGAATTTCTCCTTTGCCGGGCAGAAAGACGAGAATGTCACCCTGGGTGCGGCCAAGTAATTCGCGGGTACCCTCTGCGGCCAGGTCCGGGAGACGCTGCAGATGAGCAGTTTTCTTCCAGAGAATTTTGACCGGGAAGGACCTTCCCGGAGCGTCGATAACCGGACAGTTATTGAGGAAAGTTGCAACCGGATCGGGATCCATCGTGGCCGACATGACAACCAGTTGCAGGTCCGGTCGAACGGTTTGTCGAATGCGAGTCAGCATCGCGAGGCAGAGATCGCTGTCCAGTCGCCGCTCATGAAACTCATCAAGGATCACTGTATTGATCCCTTCGAGATACGGGTCTGTCTGCATTTGTCGAAGTAGAATTCCTTCGGTGACCGCGACGATCTTTGTGTCAGCGGAGCACTGTTCATCAAAACGGACTCGATACCCGATTGATTCGCCGGGTCTTTCGCCGCGTTCGGCCGCCATCCGCGATGCAGCGGCTTTTGCTGCTACCCGGCGTGGTTCCAGGAGAATGACTTTTGTGTGCGGCGGCTGGGCTGCGGCTGCGACAGCGGGTGGGATTCGAGTCGTTTTGCCGGCACCGGTGGCAGCACGCAGCACAAGGCTGCCGTGCACGGCCAGTTGCTGCATCACCTGCGGAATGAGTTGATCAACAGGGAGTTCTTGCAATGACGCTGTCCCGGCGGAGTCTGACCTGTATTCGTCGCATCGCGGCGTGTGGAATTAAAAAAACCCGAAGCCCATCGGCTTCGGGTTTGATCGTCAATTCCTCGGCGTTCAGTCGCCAAATGCTGCATCGAACGCTCTGCCGGAAGGAGCAAAATCGATGTTCTTGCAAAACTGTGCTGCTTCAGTTGCCCCCTGGTCGCGATCCATCCCACTGTCTTCCCATTCGACGGACAGCGGTCCGTCGTAGTTGACAGCATTCAGAGCACGGATGATTTCTTCGAATCGCACGCCGCCTCGTCCAACACTGCGGAAGTCCCAACCGCGACGAGGGTCACCGAAGGACAGGTGGCTGGCAAGAATTCCTGTTCGGCCATTCAGAGTGACGGAGGCGTCTTTCATGTGAACGTGGTAGATGCGGTCAGGGAAATGACGAATGAACTCGACCGGGTCAACGCCCTGCCAGATCAGGTGGCTGGGGTCGAAGTTGAAGCCAAATTCCTTGCGTCCATTCAGCGATTCGAGTGCTCGTTCGGCCGTGTAGATATCGAATGCAATCTCTGTCGGATGGACTTCCAGGGCGAACTTGATTCCACAGTCCTCAAAGACGTCGAGGATTGGATTCCAACGCTCTGCCAGGAGCTGAAAACCGGCCTCGATCATTGCCTTGGGGGTGGGGGGGAAGTCGTACAGCAGATGCCAGATGGAGGATCCTGTGAAGCCGTTCACGACGCTGACATTTAATTTTTGAGCGGCTCTGGCCGTATTCTTCATTTCCTCGGCAGCACGCTCGTTGACACCGGCAGGATCACCGTCTCCCCAGACGTATTCTGGCAGGATGCTCTTGTGGCGTTCGTCGATGTTGTCGAGTACGGCCTGGCCAACCAAATGGTTCGAGATTGCGAACAGCTTTAAGTCATGTTTTTCAAGGAGTTCACGCTTCCGGGTGCAGTAAGAATCGTCAGAGAGGGCTTTGTCGACTTCGAAGTGGTCACCCCAGCAGGCCAGTTCAAGACCATCGTAGCCAAATTCCTTGGCTTTGCCGCAAAGCGTTTCCAGGGGCAGGTCGGCCCACTGGCCGGTGAACAGGGTGACTGGACGTGACATTGGGAATCTCTCCGTCGGTTGCGAGCGTTAACTGAGTGAGTTGTTGAGTACGGGAATCCGCTGATCGCGCAGGCGTGTGACCTGGATTGATGACAGACGAATTCCCACGAAAGAAGAAAGGAGCGTCAGTCGGCAGCGATACCGGGATACGGCTGGCCGATACGACCTGTTGCGAAGGATCTCCAGCCGGGGCCGGGAAGGCCATGCTGGTGAAATCACTGCGGGATAAGCAGATTACCGTTGCCACAGATGTTGTCAACTACCCGGATCTCTTCACATTCCCGGATCCGCGGCCGCCGTCGCAGGAAAGCGGCCAGCGGTGATTCCGCAGACGGATTACTTCCGACGCAGTGGGTGTGTTCTTTCAGCCAGTGGCAGCCGGACTTCTCTGCCACCCTGCCGATGAGATTCAAAGACCCCACAGACGGCCTCCACCGTTTCACAGCCCTGTACAACGTCGCACAGCGGCTGACGGTTCTCTCTGATTGAATCCAACAGGTCTTTTCCGGAGACCTCATGAGATGCCAGTGTACTTCCCGCGTGTGGATGCGTTTCGGGAATACCGGGGCCACCGGTGGAGATGGGAATCCACTGACGCGGGTTGGAGAAATCCGGGTCAAATGGGCTGCCCGGGAGCAAGGCTGCCAATGGTTCCCGGTCGATTCGAAAATCGATGATTCCTGTTGTACCGATCAGTTGAAGCCCGAATGAGGCCGGGTGGCTGACGGCTGCGGATTTCGATCTCGCACTCTTAATAGAGTCGAAGAAGAATGGAACGCCCTTCACGGACATAAATCTTGCATGCAGTTCATCTCCCGGAAGTGGACCGAGACCTTCGGGACCGTCCGGAAGATCATTGGTTTGCGCCCGATTTCCGTTTTGAAGGATCTCGGCGGAGACGGACTGGAATGCCCCCAGAAATACGCTCGCAAGATTGATGACGTGTGTGCCCAGGACCCACAGATCCTGACTTCCCCCGCGGGTGTCCTCTTTACCGCGACCGCGGGCCTCCAGCAAGCGTCCGATGATGCCCTCGTCCAGCAGTTCTCTGACTTTCGGGAGAACGGGATGCCAGCGGTTTCGATGTGCCACGGCAATGCAAGCGCCGGATTCTTGACTGAGTTTTCGGACTTCATCCGCTTCTGCCGGAGTGCGAACGAATGGTTTTTCGACATAGATTCCGCGAGCGCCGGATTTGATTGCGGCTATCAACATCTCATGATGCTGGTCCACGTGGCGGGGGGCAACGGCGACGACATCAGGGCGGACTTCTGAAAGGAGACGGTGATAATCCGAAAACGGTTTTGCATCTGGAAGCCGATGGAGAGCCCCTTTGAGTCCTGCTGCGTCTGCATCCGCTACGGCGACGACTTCACAGTCCGGTATCTTTGTCCACATTGTGTCCAGACCGTGTCCGTAATTACCGCGGCCCGTGTGGCCGATGACAGCAACACGGAAAGGCTTCTCTTGAAACGAGGCCTGAGTGCGTGGGGCGGGAAGCACGACGGCAGCACTGGCTGTGGTACCGAGGCGAAGGAGAGTTCGGCGATTCATTGGGATGCCTCGTCTAAGTCTGGTCGTGACGGAATCGTAAACGGCTGCAGACGCAAGTGTGACGTCCAGGAAACGCGGTGAAAAGCGAGCGGTAGACAGTGATCTCCGTAACGACGCAGCGGCTGCTGTTCTCGGTTTGAATCTTCGTTACAGGCGTTCTACGGTCGTAGTCTCACTGGAAACTCTCGATCGCGGAACGCATCTCTTTGCTGATTCCACGGTGGCGAACTGGACTGGCGGTCGAGGCCTGCAGTGCACGTCGCGGTCCTCTCTGCTGACAAGGAAACTGTTGCACAATTGTGCCCGACCGGAATTTGTTCAGCAATGCCGGAAGAACAGTCAGACGTATTTCTTAGCCTCGCAGTTGCTGAATCAGCTGCTCCCCTGCACTTCTGCATCCATGTTCAGTTCAAGACAGTCGCGTCATTGGCTAGCCTGTAGCCGGGCAGCGTGTGCTTCAATGGCTGGCAACGTAGAAATCCAGCATCGAGTCGGATTCAGGATGACTCAGGGTAAATCAGGCTGATCTTGTTGCTGCTGACTGTTGCCTGCGGGGGCGCAGCCGAATTGTGTTGCTGTTGAGTGAAAGAAGGATTGAAACAATGCGGATCCTCGTTGGATGGAATGACGCCAGCCATTCTGATCTGTTGCAGATGTATCTTGGAGTCAACGAACGGGAGGTCCACATCACCGGCGACGCGGAGGAATTTGCGGAGCTGATTCAGCAGGACGGCTGGGATCTGGTTCTGTTCTCGATTTCTTTTCCTGATCACGAACAGGCATTTGAGAACTTCACGAAACTGCGGGAGATCCAACCGGATGTTTCGGTGGTCGGAGCCTGTCGTCCCGACGAGATTTACCGGCTCGCCAGTTTCTTAACTCAGGGTATGCGAGCCTATCTGATTCAGGATCCCAACGGCGACTTCATGTTTCTGTTAAATGCCGTGGTAGAAGGCGTTCAGAGGCAGTTGGAGGCAGAGCGGGAGCGGCAGATTGCTGAAAAACTGAGACGTGAAATTGACTCCGTCAGGCAGCTGCAGGAGTCGATCATTCCGACAGAGATTTCCTGTCCGGAAGGATTCGGTGTGGTCGCGCGTTATGAGTCGTCACAGATTCGTGTCTTTGGTGGTAATCCTGTGACGATGGCGGGTGGCGATTATTACGACGGGTTTACGCTGCCGGACGGTACCGTTGTCGTGCTTGTCGGGGACGCCTCAGGCCACGGTATGAAAGCTTGCATGTCCATCATGACCATGCACACGATCATACGCATGATGAGAGGTGACCAGTTTCGTGATCCGGGACAGTTTGTGACTCACGTGAATGACTTGTTGAGTCAGCAAAAACTGGTCAACGGCGAGGGGGGATTCATCACAATGATGTATGGTCTGCTGACGCCGGAAACCGGTGAATTTCTCTGGGCTTCTGCCGGCCATCCTTCTCCGCTGTGCCACATCCTGGACTCGGGAGAGATCGAGGAGATCGGCGGACCAGACTCTGCGGGCATCCCAATTGGGATCATGTCTGGTTTCGAATTTCAAACTCAGCGATTTGAAATTCCGGTGGGTTCCCGCCTGATGATTTACACGGATGGCGTTGTTGAGGCTTTTCCCCCGGATGGTGAGACCCATGAAGAGTTTGGGCTGGCTGGGGTCAGGAAGAGTTTGCGTGAATCTGCGGCTGCTCCACTCAGTGAGGCTTTGGACAAGCTGTTTGCGGATTCAGAGGCGTTTACAAAGGGTGAGGGACGCCACGACGATACCTCTGTATTGCTGGTTCAGCGAGACCGGCAACTGTAATCGCAGCCGGCGAAGATATTGATTTGCCCTGAGACTTCCTGCAAAGAGTGGAATCTCCACCGGTTGTTGTTGAGAATGTGATGCCCTGCCCTGCGACTGCGTTTCTTTGTGAAGACGAGTCGCATCCGGGATCGGGGCGGCATTACACCAATCTTCCAATTCTTTCGGGACAGGAAATCGTGATGACTTCGAACACAGGAAATCTCATGGCTGCCGGTGCGGTCATGCTGTTTGCCATTTGCAATTCGGCTCTGGCAGCAGAGCCTGAGACCGGAATTGGCGCGGTAGCAGGTCACTGGACGGGGCACTGGAAAAGCGAAAATACCGGTCACCGTGGCGTACTTCGCGCGGACTTTCGCAAGTGTTGTGAGGGTTCCTGCGATGTGGTCTTCAGTGGACGGTTTTGTGCCGTAATTCCCTTCCGATATCGCATGCAGTTGCAGGCTGAGCAGCAGGAAGATGGATCCGTTCATTTGAGTGGAAGCCGTCGTCTTGGATTGCTTCTGGGGACCTTTGACTTCGAGGGCGAAATCCGTCATGGTCAATTAAACGCACAATTCTCTGCAGCCGACGACAACGGGACATTTGAGCTCAGCAAGTCCGCAGCGGAATCGCATGGCTGGCGGTTGTTCAGAAACTAGCTGATTGCTGTGTTGTGCAGTCCAGGTGGGTTCCCGGCCATCTGAAACTCCTGTACATTCTATCCCCTGGGCGATGAGTTGGTCTCCTGTTTGAGTGTCGATGTGTGGAAGAGATGCACGTATGCCAACCGTTTCAAGACGATCATTTATGGGTTCCGCCGGCATGACTGCTGGTATTTACGCGGGGCATGCACGCGCGACAGACAAGGCTGCTGGCCCGATGCGGGTCATCGCATCGGGTAACGGCGCGTCTGCCACAGAAAGAGCGTATCAATTGCTGCAGGAAGGGGCTGACACTGCTGATGCCGTGGTGGCAGGTGTTGGCCTTGTTGAGGACGATCCGCGGGACACCAGTGTCGGTTATGGCGGTTTGCCCAACGAAATTGGTGTCGTCGAGTTGGATGCGGCCGTGATGCATGGCCCCAGCCACTTGTGTGGCTCAGTGGGGTCATTGCAGGGGTTTCGACACCCGGCTCAAGTCGCTTTGATGGTCTTGCGGCGCACCGATCACGCTTTGTTGGTTGGCGCTGGTGCAAGAAAATTCGCACTTGCCCACGGCTTTCAGGAAGAAAACCTGCTGACAGATCATGCCCGCAGGATTTGGCTGAAATGGAAAGAAACTCTCAGCAATGAAGACGACTGGCTTTCTGACGAGGAGCAGCAGGATGCCGGTGTCAGACAATTCTTTCAGGAAAACAGCGTAGTCTCCGGACGCGATGGTCGTCGAAAATTCCGTCGGCCAACCGGCACGATTCACTGCTCTGGTCTGAACTCTGCCGGTGAAATGTCCTGCACCACGACCACCAGTGGGCTTGCATTTAAGATTCCCGGCCGAGTTGGGGATTCACCGATTGTCGGGGCCGGCCTGTATGTGGATAACGCAGTCGGCTCATGTGGAAGCACCGGGCGAGGCGAAGCCAATCTTCAAAACCTGGCATCGTTTGCGGGTGTTGAATTGATGCGTGGCGGAGCAACACCGGAAGAGGCTGGCATGGAGGTGTTGAGAAGAATTGCGGACAAGACCGTGGCACGCCTGCGTGATGATCGGGGGCGACCGGATTTTCAGATCTCCTTCTACCTGATGGCCAGTGATGGCAGATACAGTGGAGTTTCGATGAAAGCCGGTCCGAAATTTGCGGTCACAGATTCGCAGGGGACACGATTGGAACCCTGCCGCGCTCTCTATGATTAGCCTCAGACTGGCCTCGAAAAAAGTTGGCGACTCGAGGGTGTGGAACTGTTGACGGCCCGGTTTGTTGACGGCGATTCAGTGCTGGGTCTCGGGGCCGCAACACGGCCTTGCGAGGATCCGTGTGTCAGTAAAAGAAGACGTATGCAACTCACATGGAGGAAATACTGATGTTCTGTAAATCGACTCTGGTTCGATACGGTGTTCTTTTTTGCTTGTGCAGCGATCCTGCCACGGGAGTCTCCACAGCGCAGGAACTGACTGAGACCTTTGTGTCAAAAGGGATCACTGTTCGCGTTGGTGGTTACAGCCCCATCCGCGCAGAAATGTCGGACGAATCTGACCTGATCGAGGAGCCCCCGGCTGATGCAGATGGGGGGCGGTTTGGGGCCCTGCAGATTTCGGAAAGCCTTTGGGGATTCTACCTCGTTGAATCTGAAGATGGTGCTATGCAGGAACTCTGGGTGGATTCCAACCAGGACCGCAAAGTCACGGTCGACGAAAAGATTGAGTGGAGCCCCCAGGAACGGGGTGGGTTGACGATGTATTCCGGGAGTGCTGAGGTTGACCTTGGCGGCGAAAAACGTGGAACGCTGAACCTGTATCGGTTTGATCCGAACGATCCGCGCAGAAAGCAGCTTGCAAGTACGCTTCTGTATTACTCGGATTTTGGCTACCAGTATGACTTCAAACTTGATGGTAAGGAGTTTTCGACGGCAGTATCCGGCAGTCCGGCGGAGGGTACTCGATTGCGCGTGGACCGGGATGGGAACGGGCGTTTCAGCAGTCGCTTCGAGACGTTAAGTGTCGGAACTCCGTTCAACATCACTGGCAGCAGTTGGGTTTTTGAATCCACCGAACTGGGTTTGCGGTTGAGCAGATCGGATACACCAGTTGAACAGCTTCCATTGCCTCCAGACCTGAGGCCTGGAAAGAAGGCACTGGAATTTACTGCCACCACAATGACCGGTAAGGAGATTCAGTTTCCGGGAGCGTTTCGAGGTCGTGTTGTGATGCTGGATTTCTGGGCAACGTGGTGCGGCCCGTGCATCGGCGAAATTCCGCACATGAAAGAGGCCTATGCGAACTGGCACGAACAGGGATTCGATATCCTCGGGATCAGCTTCGATCAGGAAGGGGCGGGCGAACGAGTTACGAAATTCCTCGAAGAAAAGGAAATCGTCTGGGAACAGATCTTCGAGGGCAAGGGTTGGCAGACCAGTCTGGGGATGCAGCACGACGTGAGTGGAATTCCTTTCGTATTGCTCGTTGACGGTGATACTGGTGAGATTCTTGCAGATGCGAGCAGTCTCCGTGGGGACGGTCTGAGTGCCTATGTTGGCGAGGTGCTGAAGAAGAAGGCTGGCAAACCCTCTGATGATGCGAAACCGCAGGATCGCTGACGCATGAGTGTACTGTTGGAAGTCAGGAATCTCAGCCGAGCATTTGGCGAGAGGGCGGTTGTTCAGGATCTCTCCCTGGATATTCATCATGGAGAGATCTTTGGACTGCTGGGGCCCAATGGTGCCGGAAAATCAACGACAATGTCGATGATTACCGGGTTACTGTCTGCTGACTCCGGAAGTGTCAGCATTGACGGAATTCCTGTGACTCCTGATGCCATCGCGGTGCGAAAGCGTCTGGGGTTTGTGCCGCAGGACCTCGCGATCTATCCGGATCTTTCAGCCAGCGAGAACCTTGCTTTTTTCGGGCGTCTGTACCGAATCCCGGCTGATCAATTGCGAGATCGCATCTCTGAAGCTCTTGAACTTACCGGTCTCAGTGACCGTAGTAGCGACGAAGCAGGGACTTTTTCAGGTGGAATGAAGCGTCGGCTGAATTTTGCAGCCGCAATTCTTCATCGCCCTGCTCTGCTGATTCTTGATGAGCCGACCGTGGGTGTGGATCCTCAGAGTCGATCCCATCTGCTGGATTGTGTTCGCCATCTTCAATCGGCGGGAACAGCGGTCATTTATGCAAGCCACTACATGGAAGAAGTGCAGGCAATCTGCTCCCGAGTTGCGATTATCGACCATGGGCAACTGCTTGTGTGCGGCACCATGGATGAGCTTCTTGCTGCGATTCCCGGTGAGGTCTGTGTCCGGATCAGTGGTCATCCTCTTGCTGATCTTGAGAGTGAGGATGGTGTCGCGATCAGGACTGATGGCGAAACAACGGTCTACTCAATCCTAATGGGGTCTGAGTTGGCTGGAGAAGATGTCAATCGCAGTGTGACTCGGTTGTTGAATGCCGCGAACGACCAGGCAGCAGACGTGTTGAGTATTCGCACGCTTGAACCAAATCTTGAGCGATTGTTTCTGAACTTGACCGGGACCTCACTACGGGACTAGGGCTGCGGGCGTTTCAGGCGGTGTAGTGAGCCTCACGTTTGCGGAACAACCTGGACGCTTCAGACTGAGCGCGAATTTGCAGCGGTTTCACGACTGATTTCAGTGTGCTCTCGCAATACCCTCTCGGCGAGCCCCCGGCAGACCAATTTTTTCAGCTGCGAGAGATGTCCGCAGCTATCGGTGTGCAGCCTGTGGTGGCCGGTCCACGGGGATCTCTCGAAGTGTGCTCGTCTCAGATACGGCGGCAGCTTCAAGAATTGGCCGGGTCATGGCGTTCAACTTGCTCTCGAAGACATCAACCTCCGAGTTCAGTGCTGTAAGAAGCTTCGCCGGGCTGGGATAGCTGGATGCAGCGGCGTGAATTCTTAGAGTGCCCACTGTCTGGCCAGAAACTTTCAGCGGGAACGTCAGCCGATGCAAGTCGAGGTTATCCACAATATTTTTTGAGGAGGAGTGACCGTGCCAGTCTTCGTTGACTGCCGGGATATTGATGCAAAGTTCCACAAAGGCCAGGTCCATATCGATCAGAGTAGATTCAAGACCCGCAAAAAGGCCGGCCCAGTCCTGCACTCCGTGCAGTGAAATTGCTTCGGAGAACGTCGGCTTATCGCCAGGACTGAAGATTGTGAGACTTCGAACAAAACGCGCTGCTCTGCGTAAAATGAGTTTGGCTTCGACAAAACCAAAGGACTTTGTGACGACCAGCAAGACTATGGAGGACACGGCCCCTGCGATAGCAAACCCGTCTTCGTTGAAGTACGCGCTAAGAACTGCAGCGCCACCTGAAATCGAACACAGTGTCGCGATGACCAGGAGAACGCGGACGTTGTCGTGGCCGCTTCGAAGCAAGCAGTGGTGCAGGTGGTTGCGGTCCGTTGCGTAGATGCTTCTACCAGTCAGCTTGCGGCGTACAATGGCCATACTCGA
>JAFMMM010000367.1 GCA_017859815.1 Planctomycetota bacterium
TCGTGACGCAACTGCAGTTGCCTGTTCGGGTTCATGGTCAGCGCGTTCAGGAACTTCTGGAGACTCATACTTTTGATCTGGCCACGGTGCGTGCGGTGGCGCCTGTCAGCAAACTGGTTCCGTGGTTCAGGAGACACTGGGAACGCTATGGTCAGTTACTGCTGGTGAAAGGCCCGCGGTGGAAGGATGAGCTGGCCGACGCAGAGGAGGCCGGCGTAATGCATCGACGCCATGCCGAACAAATCAGACAATGGTCATCACCCGGACGGGATGGTGACAGTGTCGTGCTCAGAATTTGCTGACGGAGCTGATCAGCTGCAGCCAGTCCGTGAATGTTGCTGCGTTTGTATTTCCGGAATGAAGCAGCGACAGGCTGTGCTCCCCCCGGTTGCAGTTCAACAGAGGGATTTCGGGTATCCAGTGAATCAGCTGGGCGGCATTCAAGGGCAACGACGGATCGGTCTCCTGTGATTCCGCCGGCGCAGCGATCTGATTCAGCACGATTCCCGCGACAGGTATTCCGGCCTGCTGAAGTGTGTGAATCGTCAGTCGGGTATGGCTGATAACGCCCAGTCGATTGGCGGCGACAACCACTGCCGGGGTGGGGTCCGGAGTCTGCAGACTCAGCAACAGATCGAGGACGGTGCGTTGGTCGGAAAGTGGGCAGAACAGTCCTCCCGCGCCTTCGATAACAAGGTGGCTGCAGTGTCCGTTCCATGCAGCAAGACCGTCTGCCAGCAGGGCATCATGAACAGTGCGATGTTCTGCACGAGCGGCTTCATTGGGCGCCAGCGGTGCTCGAAACGTTTGTGGGCAGATGCGTTGATCGGGGACAGTTGTTGAACAGGCCTGCGCCAGCTCGCGGACGTCTTCCCAGACTTCGGTGCCGTCACTGGTTGTAATGACGCCGCTGCAGGCGGGCTTGTATGCGCCGGTGCTGTTTCCTGACTCAGTCAACCTGCGAATCAGGAGACAGCTGATCCATGTCTTGCCGACGTTGGTATCGGTACCGGTCACAAAGATTTTTCGAGGAACAGGCATCAGATTCTTTGACTGGGGTGCGATGAGGCGTGGGTTTATTTTTCGTAGCGTGAGATGCTGGGCTCGGGAACTTCCCGGATCAGCTGTCTGACAAGTTCGTCGGAGTCCAGTCCTTCAGCCTGAGCCTGAAAGTTTGCCGAGATGCGATGTCGCAGGACGGGAATGGCAACATTGCGGACATCGTCCAGCGTGACTGCAGCGCGTCCGTCCATGGCCGCCATGGCTCGTGCACCGGCGATAAGATACTGACCAGCGCGGGGCCCCGCCCCCCAGTCGAGGAATTTGCGAACGAATTCCGGTGAGGCGCCATCACCCGGCCGTGTTGCTCGAACCAGGCGGGCAACATACTGGATGATCATTGGCGAAGCGGCGATCTGGCCAATCTGTTTTTGGAGATACAGAATGGACCTTGCTGAGAGCACTTTCCGGACTTCGTTTTTTTCCCCGGACGTTGTGGCCTCGAGAATCTGTTCTTCTTCTTCCAGCGTTGGGTAGTCGACCTTAACGTTGAACATAAAACGGTCGAGTTGTGCTTCCGGCAGGGGGTAAGTTCCCTCCTGTTCGATGGGGTTCTGTGTGGCAATGACAAAGAACGGTTCCGGAAGCGGGTAGGTGGTTTGCCCGACTGTGGCTTCCTTTTCCTGCATCGCCTGCAGCAGTGCCGACTGTGTTTTCGGGGGCGTTCGGTTGATTTCGTCTGCCAGCAGGATGTTTGTGAAGATTGGCCCTTCCACAAATCGAAATTCGCGGCGACCGGACTCATTTTCTTCCAGCACATTGGTCCCGGTGATATCAGACGGCATCAGGTCCGGAGTGAACTGAATTCGTCGAAATTCCACATCGAGGATCTTCGCGATGGTGCTGACAACCAGAGTCTTGGCCAGTCCCGGCACGCCGACGAGCAGGCAGTGTCCACCGGTGAAGACAGCAGCGAGAATTTGATCGATCACGCTGTCCTGTCCGATGATGACTTTGTGCAGCTCTTCGACCATCACCTGGTGATGGCGGCGAAACTTTTCGAGGAATTCGTCGAAGTCTTTTTTGTCGGCCAAGAGACTGATCCTGATTCTGCGGAAAGGACCGAAGTGAAGTGTCCGCGAAGGATAGTGAATCCGGCTGCGGTTTTCCTCTTCAACTCCACCGCGGATGACTGGCGCGGCGGCGTTTTGGCGACTCTGAGAGAATCAGCGGGCCCCGGTGGTTTGTGGAAGAGACGTTTGCAACGGTCTGCACTGCGGCAAGTCCGGTAAATCGCGTTGCTCCGCGGGACAGCGGTTGCATCATCGATCCAGAATCGTAATCTGTCTGCCGGGACCGATGGCCGGGCATCACTTTCGTCGTCCGCTGCACCTGTTCACGAAGTCACGGGCGTGGGGCTGAAATCCTCGCCGTCCAGCAACGTCGAATCATCGGTTGTCCTTTCGTAAGCACCGCTCATTCCTTTTTCGGTCAGGGTTCACACAGATGCAGGCAGGTTTCGTTTTGCTTCCCGGAGATGGTATCGGTCCGGAGATTACTGCTCAGGCACGCCGGATTCTGGAAGTTGTGGCAGACCGTTTTGGTCACCAGTTCGAAATCTCTGAACACCTGATTGGTGGATGTGCCATCGATTCCTGCGGTGATCCACTGCCGACGGAAACTGTTGCGGCCTGTAAGCAGTCCACCGCTGTTTTGCTGGGGGCAGTGGGGGGGCCTAAATGGGATGATCCCCGTGCAAAGACTCGTCCGGAAGCGGGCCTGTTGCGGATTCGTCGTGAACTGGGCCTGTTTGCAAACCTGCGTCCGACCAAAACATGGGACGAATTGGTTGATGCTTCGCCACTGAAGCGTGAAATCGTGCAGGGAACGGACATTCTGTTTGTCCGTGAGTTGACCGGCGGGATTTACTTTGGGGAGTCCGGCAGAAAAGAGCACGAGTCCGGCGAGGAAGCCTGGAACGTGATGAACTATTCCACCGGCGAAATCGAACGTGTGATTCGACTTGCTGCAGAGGCTGCTCAGGGACGCCGCGGACGACTCACGATGGTCGACAAAGCCAATGTTCTGGAAGTGTCGCGTTTGTGGCGTGAAGTTTCGGAACGGGTCGTGAAAGAAGAGTTTCCTGACCTCCAATACAATGTCGTGCTGGTTGACGCGATGGCCATGCACCTGATTTCGCGACCACGGGACTTCGACGTGGTCGTTACGGCGAATCTGTTTGGCGATATTCTGACGGATGAAGCTTCAATGCTCCCCGGTTCACTGGGGCTGCTGCCTTCGGCATCAATTGGATCCTCCGGTCCCGGTTTGTTCGAGCCCATTCACGGTTCAGCACCGGACATCGCGGGACGCGGAATTGCCAACCCACTGGCGACGATTCTGGCAGCGGCCATGATGCTGCGTTACTCTGCCGGGCTTGCAGAGGAAGCCGATGCGATCGAACAGGCTGTCAGCGATGTGCTGAGTCGTGGCCACCGTACTGCTGACATTGCCGGCGGCGGTGAGTCAATCGGGACTGAGGCGATGGGATCCCTTGTACTCGAACAGTTGCAATCCTGAATCAAAGTCCGCAGGCCAGGTGGTACCAGTCAGTCGGGTTCGTTTGAAATGTAATACAGGAGACATCACTGGAATGACTATTCTCAGGACCACGATTTTTCGCATTGTGCCATTGGTATGTCTGTTCACGCTTGATGTTCTTCCAGCTGGTCGGACGGCTGGCGCCGCAGAGCCTGTTCGTTCTTCGCTGAAGCAGCCCAACATCGTGCTGATCGTTGCTGATGACCTTGGCTATCGGGAACTGGGGTGTTTTGGACAGGAAAAGATACGCACTCCGCATCTCGATCGGCTTGCTGCACGCGGCATGAAGCTGACTCAGCACTATGCAGGCAATGCTGTCTGCGCCCCATCTCGATGCGTTCTGATGACAGGACAGCATCCGGGGACGGCCTGGATTCGCAACAATAGTGAGGCTCAGCCGGAAGGGCAAAAGCCAATTCCTGCCAGTGAATACACCATGGCTGAGATGCTTGCCAAACGCGGTTATGTGACAGGGGCTTTCGGAAAGTGGGGGCTGGGTGGTCCGGGAACCGAGGGTGATCCGATCCATCAGGGGTTCGATCGCTTCTTCGGCTACAACTGCCAGCGGCATGCTCACAGTTTCTACCCTTCCTATCTGTGGAGCGATCTGGAACGCGTGCCTTTACAAAATGATCCTCCGGTGCCCGGACATGCGAAACTGCGTTCCGGTGCGGATCCAGCAGACCCTGCCAGCTACCTGGAGTTCCAGGGGCAGGACTACGCGCCGGATCATATTCGCCGCGAAGCGCTGACATTTCTCGACGAAAACAAGGCGAATCCGTTCTTCCTGTTCTTCCCATCCACACTTCCACACGTGGCGCTCCATGTGCCTCAGCAGGAACTGGAGCCGTACCTGAAGCTGGGTTGGGAGGAGACTCCGTTTACGGCTGCTCGGGGCGGATATACGCCGCACTTCACACCGAAAGCCGCCTATGCGGCCATGATCAGTCGCCTGGACGCTGACGTCGGGGCTCTGCTGGAAAAGCTCGACCAACTGGGGCTGACAGAGAATACACTGATTGTCTTCAGTTCAGACAATGGGACGACTCATCTTGATCGGGAAGTCGATGCCGAGTTCTTTGCCAGTGTGGGCGAGTTGCGGGGGTTAAAGGGATCGTTGTACGAGGGCGGTGTACGGGTGCCGACTATTGTCAGCATGCCCGGATTGGTGCCGGCGGGAACGGAATCCGGCTACATCAGTGGATTTGAAGACTGGATGCCGACCTTCGCTGATCTCACCGGCGGCTGGGATGAAACTGCCGAACCTGTCGATGGCATCAGCCTGATGCCTACGCTCCGCGGCGAATCGCAGCAGGAGCGGGAATACCTCTACCGTGAGTTTCCTGGTTATGGCGGTCAGGTGAGCCTGCGTGAAGGCGACTGGAAGCTGGTGAGGCAGAAACTCGGTAAGGGTGGCAAGGCTGTGGAATTGTACAATATTGCAGAGGATCCCTCGGAATCACAGGATGTTGCCAAAGACAATCCGGAGCGTGTCGCCGCAATGGTGAAACGAATCACTGAGATTCGCCGTCCCTCGGACTTGTTTCCGTTGCAGCAGTTTGATCGTTAAACCGCCTCGCCCGTCTGACCTGACAGAATGCACCGGTGGCAGGACTGTCAGGGAGTTTTTCGAGT
>JAFMMM010000056.1 GCA_017859815.1 Planctomycetota bacterium
GGCAGTATTGTGGCTGTCGGAACAGACGTTGTGATTCCGGATGGCTGCGATGTCGTTGACGTCCGCGGCATGCACATCACTCCCGGGATCATTGACTGCCATTCTCACATGGCGACCGACGGAGGCGTGAATGAAGCAACCGACGCAATCACCTGCGAAGTTCGCATTGGCGACTTTATTGATGCCAATGACGTGACAATTTATCGCCAGCTTGCCGGCGGTGTGACATCATCGAATATTCTGCACGGATCCGCCAATCCGATCGGTGGCCAGAACCAGGTGATCAAACTGCGCTGGGGCATGACCGGTGAAGGTTTGAAATTCGCGGAAGCTCCACAGGGCGTCAAATTCGCTCTTGGAGAAAACGTGAAGCAGAGCAACTGGAGCAGCGGCGGCGATCGTTTCCCGGTAAGTCGTCGTGGAGTGGATCAGCTGTTCCGTGAATCCTTTGAAGCCGCCCGCGACTATCAGTCTCGAATGGATGCGTGGGCCAGGAATCGCCGCGGGATTCCGCCGCGACGCGACCTGGAACTGGAAGCCCTGGCAGAGATCGTGCGACAGGAACGCTGGATTCACTGCCACAGCTATCGGCAGGACGAGATTCTGGCCCTGCTGCGAGTGCTGGAATCCTTCGACATCACCATCGGAACACTGCAGCACATTCTGGAAGGCTACAAGGTTGCCGATGAACTGGCCAAACACGGTGCAATGGCCTCCGCCTTTTCAGACTGGTGGGCCTACAAGTTTGAAGTCTACGACGCCATTCCTTACGCCGGTGCATTGATGCACGATCAGGGCGTCGTGGTGTCGTTTAATTCGGACGACGGCGAACTGGCTCGCCACCTGAATCAGGAAGCCGCCAAGGCCGTGAAATACGGCGGTGTCCCTCGCGAAGACGCGTTGAAATTCGTCACGCTGAACCCGGCCCGGCAACTGCGAGTTGACCATCTGGTCGGCTCTCTGGAAACCGGCAAGCACGCGGACTTTGTCATCTGGAGCGGCGACCCGCTGTCCAACTTCACCCGTTGCGAACAGACATGGATTGAGGGTCGCAGATACTTCTCTCGCAACGAAGACGAACAGATGCGAGCCACCGCACGGGAGCGACGAAACACGCTGATTCAGAAGATTCTGCAATCAGGCGAGACGTCACGCAGCCGTGGCAATCGGCGGGATGAAGACCCTGCTGATTTGTGGCCTCGCATTGACGAATATTGTGCCCATTTCCGACATCAGGCAGCCCTGCAGAGGAAGCAGGACCAGAAGACTGAGGAAACCGAATCCGTCCGGGATTCCGAGTGACTCTGACCTCTGTTCTTTCCTGACGATCTCTGTTTCACACCTGTTGAAAGTTTCTGCCATGTTTGCTCGTCCCTGTCTCTGTCTTGTTCTGGCGGCACTGAGTGTGTCGACTGTCAATGCTGTGGCCTCCGATCAGATTCCAGGAGCGCCTCAGAAAAAACCGATTGCCCTGACCAACGCTGTGATTCATCCGGTGGCGGCGGCAGAAATCCCATCCGGCACGCTTGTGTTTGACAAGGGTCGTATCACGGCCATGGGAACGAAAGTTGAAATCCCTGCGTCAGCGGAAGTGATCGACCTGGAGGGCAAGCATGTTTATCCAGGATTGATCGAAGCCCACTCGCAACTTGGCCTGCGGGAGATTTCCTCCACCAAATCCACGCTCGACTCCTATGAACTGGGACAAATCAACCCGGGCCTGCGGGCCCATGTTGCGGTGAACCCTGACAGTGAAGTGATTCCGGTCACTCGTGCCAACGGCGTGTTGCTGACCTTAACGTCCCCCAGCGGAAGTCTGGTCAGTGGTCGAGCGTCCGTGATCCACCTGGACGGCTGGACTTACGAACAAATGACATTGAAACCGGACGCAGCGCTGGCGATTCGCTGGCCTTCCAGGGACGAGGACATCAATGAGCTCCGAAAGCTGTTCGTCGATGCAAAGGCGTGGAAGGCGGGACGTGCGAACCCGGCATCCGGCCAGCGGTATGACGTTCGACTGGACGCCATGTTGCCGGTCCTGGATGGCAGCATCCCGTTGTTAATCTCCGCGGACTCCGCGGCGCGAATTCAGTCCGCGGTGGCCTTTGCTGCCCAGCACGGCGTACGAATGATTTTGTTTGGCGGCTACGACGCGCTGGAATGTGCCGAGTTGCTGCGGCAGTATGACGTCCCGGTGATCATTAACGCGATTCACCGGGATCCATTGCGGGATCATGAAGACTACGACTCCGCCTTTACACTTCCCCTGCGGCTGCAGAAGGCCGGAATCCGCTACTGCATTTCGGGATCAGGCCGAGCAGAGACGTGGAACACTCGCAACCTGCCTTATCAGGCCGGCACTGCGGTCGCCTGGGGGCTGGACCGTGAAGAGGCTCTGCGTTCGATCACGCTGTACCCCGCGCAGATTCTGGGGATTGATGACCGGGTCGGCAGTTTGGCACTCGACAAGGACGCCACGTTGATCGTTACCGAAGGCAACCCGCTGGAAACGGAAAGCCATGTGACGCATGCATGGATTCAGGGACGGAAGGTTGACCTGACCAGCCGCCACACTCAGTTGCGGGACAAGTATACGGAAAAGTATCGGCAGCTGAGAGACAGTCGCTGAACGCTGCGGATAAGACTGCACATAATCCGCCCGCTCCGCTATGCTGCGGACCGTCGGGCGGGTTGTGTTTCTGCCGGGCGTGCATACAGCCTTTGTGGCTTACGGTTTTGCTGACAGGGATGACAAATGCAAATCGGAACATATTCGACGCTGCTTATTCTCGGCAGCATCCTGTTGCCTGGCTGCGAAACATCGAATCGCGGCGATCGTCAATCTGTTTCAGCAGCTCAGTCTCCGCCGAATCCCGCGATGGCCAGCAGCGGGGAGCCGGCCACATGGCTGGAAACGGCATCGCTGCACACGGGAGTTGGCCCGGCCGACAGCGACGCAGCTCGCGAGTTTTCCACCACAGCCAGCGGGCTTCGCTACCGGATTCTGCGTGCCTCGAACGGCCGCAAACCCGCTGCCACATCGTCCGTGGAAGTGCACTATCGCGGCTGGCTGGACAGTGGTCGCGAATTTGACAGCTCTTACGGACGCGGCGAAACCACTTCATTTCCATTGAACGGGGTCATTCCGGCATGGACAGAAGGCCTGCAGCTGATCGGGGAAGGTGGCATGATTGAGTTATGGGTTCCGTCTGACCTGGGTTACGGGCCTCGCGGCATGCCGGGAACCATTCCTCCCAACGCAACACTGCACTTCATTGTCGAGCTGGTCACCGTGCGTTGAGACTGATTACTGTCCCGCACGACTGTGCACGGGAAGGATTTGACGCACCGGCCAACGTCGACCCCGGGGAACTCAACCGGCAGAATCTGCCGGACAATCTGTTTCTCCTGGCAGCGATGGTTGCGAAGCCGCCTGGCTGTGCGGCAGATTCTGCCGTTCTGCAGGACTCCGGCTGCCGTGACATTGTGGCGATCCTGCGGCGGCTGGAAAAAGAGCTCAACCTGCTGTATCAGGCTGCGACAGCCCGAGGTACGCTCCCCGACAAGGGATTCTGCCTGAATCCGCAGTCCTGGCGGCGACCAAACGCAGGCAGCATCCGGGCTGGAGGATGGTTCAACATCGTGGATCCGAAGCAGATCCGGCTGATAATGTCTCCGTGAGTCAGGGATGACCGGTACCATGAACGACCAAATCAAACGCGGCGGACAGCTCTGCTTATCGCTGTCGTTTCTGCTCGTTGCTGGCTGTTTTCATGGCAGAAACAGCGACGAGCTCACCAGTTCTCAACAACACGCTCGCGAACTCTACCTGGAGAATCAGCAGTTGAAGCAGCTGAGTCAGGGACTGGGCAGCGAGAACCAGGCGTTGAAATCGCAGTTGGCAGAAACAACCGGCCAGCTGGGAACAATGAATGAGCGACTGGACAACCTTGCACAGGAACGCGAAGGACTGACGGACCAGCTGGCTCGCACGATGGATGCCGCGCTTGTCAACCGGCCGGGGCTGTCTCCTGAACTGGAAGCTGAGGGTTATCAATATGACCCGATCTCCGGACTCAGTCGTTTTCACACTGACATTCTCTTCGATCTGGGAAGTGATGTGGTCCGTCCGGAAGCACAGCCGGTCCTGAAAGAATTTGCAGTCAGCTTGAAGAGTGGTGCAGCGGCCGGGATGAAAGTTTTGGTGGTTGGTCATACGGACGACCAGAACATCGTTCCCTCAGAAACAGCACTGCGACATCCGACGAACTGGCATCTGAGTACGGACCGCTCAGATCAGGTCATCCTTGAGCTGGTTGATCTGGGCATTGAGCCTTCTCGCATCGCGGCCATGGGATACAGTGAGTACCACCCCACTGCGGCCGGTTTCAGTGAGACATCTCGCCAGCGCAATCGCCGGGTCGAGTTGTTCGTGATTCCGAACGATCCCGGCCTTGCGCAATGGGACCCGGTCAGCTCTGTGCCGCAGTAGAGACGCCTGGTCTGTTTGCTGAATCCCCTGCCGCATTCCGTTGTACTCCGTAACGCCTGAAAGTCACGGCCCCCATGACAGACGAGCTCCCGCAACCCCTTGATGTGATCGCCGTTGGTGCTCACCCGGACGACGTTGAAATTGGTTGCGGAGGCACTCTGGCGCGCATGGCGGATCAGGGATATCGGACTGGCATTGTAGATCTGACCGACGGTGAACCGACGCCGTTGAGCCCGGGACCGGAAGTGCGACTGGAGGAGGCTCGAGCAGCAGCGAACGTTCTTGGCGTGACCATGCGGGAAACGCTGACACTTCCCAACCGTCGACTGTTTGACAACTACGAGAGTCGAGTTGCGTTGGCGAAGGTGTTTCGTCGCTGGCGTCCGCGAATGGTGATCGGCATTGCCGATCGCACTCCGATGGCATCGCCAGACCACTGGCAGGCGCGGCAGATCATTGACGCGGCCGTGTTTTATTCCCGCCTGACCAAGTGGGATGCGGATTTTGATCACCTGCCTGTCCATCGTGTCACGAAGCAACTGTGGTACCCGCTGGGACTGCAGACATTGGAATTCCCGTCGGGTGGCGGAGCGTTCGTCTCGGACATTTCCTCGACTTTGGACACAAAAATTCGCTCGGTTCGGTGTTATGCCACGCAGTTTCCTCCGGAAAAGGACAGGGTCTTCCGGATGATTGAAGGTCAGGGGCAGTTTCTTGGAGCAGCAGCTGGATTTGCGGCGGGCGAATTGCTGATTAGTGCCACAACTTTGGGATTGCGGGACATTCCCGCAGCAATCTGTCCGGCAGAGCCCGAAATTTGAGCATGCCTGGATTCTCCAAACTGTCTCCGCGGAGGCGTGTGAGGTTGCGTTCACTCGGAATTCCATAAGAATGCGGGGTCCGAGTACTGCGGAAGGATGCGCGGCATACGGGAACAGTGATTCATTATTTGGGTCGTTCAACGGTGATCAGATTTCACATGCCAGTAGGTCGCATGAACCAAGTTTGGGCTGAACCATGGTAGAGATTCGCTCAGGTCAACTTAGCGTGACCGGAAACTTTCGCGAGAACAATGAAGACGCCTGCGTCATCGATGGCCAGCTGAGGTACTTCATTGTTGCCGACGGCATGGGTGGGCAGAGCGCTGGTGAGCGAGCCAGCGCGATGGCGATCGAGCTGATTCCCGCTATGCTCGAAAAATCACTGGACTTTGCCGCTGCGGACGCAGCTGAGGTTGAACAGGCGCTCGACGATGCAGTGCGGGACACCAACAGCCGGATTATCGCTGCCAGTGAGGCAGACCCCGGTCTGAAGAACATGGGCACAACGGTCGTCATCGCGGTCAACGTGGGCGGTCACCTTTTCGTTGTCGGCGTGGGTGACAGTCGCGTCTACTTGCTGCGTGCGGGGCAGCTACAGCAGCTCACGACAGACCATTCGATCACTCAGGCACTGCTGGATTCCGGAACCATCACCGAAGAAGACGCCAAAACGCACCGATATCGCAACGTGCTGTATCGGTATCTGGGATGCAAGGACGGGGCCACTGCCGCGGACATTCGTGATATTGTTCCGCAGGCGGGAGACCGTCTGCTGCTGTGCAGCGACGGACTGAATGACGGTCTGGAAGATGCGCAGATTGCAACTTTGCTGTCGTCAGCCGCAAGCCCCGACAGCGCGGTCGAGACACTGGTCAAAGCCTCGCTCGACGCAGGTTCGCGAGATAACGTGACTGCCATGACCATCTTCGTTGACTGAGATCGGAACGGACAGCGATGTCAGGCGGAGAAACGAATCAGTCGCCGGCTGTGTTGGGATCCGTGCCGACAGGAACCGATGTCAACCATGCAGCTCGCTGCCTGCGGCAGGGGCTGCTGGTGGCAATGCCAACAGAGACTGTTTACGGGCTGGCCGGTGCTGCTCTGCAGCCACGTGCTGCGGCAGCCATTTTCGAAGCCAAACAACGCCCGCATTTTGACCCGTTGATTGTTCATGTCGCTGAACTCGACCAGGTATCTTTGATTGCCGAGACGATGCCTCCGGCAGGCCGAGCACTGGCGGAGCGATTCTGGCCGGGACCACTGACGCTGATTTTGCCGCGTCGCAGCGAAGTTCCGGATCTGATCACAGCCGGACTGCCTGGAGTTGGCGTACGAATTCCGGCTCACCCTGTCGCTCGGCAGCTGATTCGTCAGGCGGGCATTCCGGTTGCTGCCCCCAGCGCTAACCCATTTGGCGGGATCAGCCCGACCACTGCGGCTCACGTGATTGCTGGGTTGGGTCAGAACGTCGACTACGTTCTCGACGGGGGCTCCTGCACGATTGGAGTCGAATCGACGATCATCTCTGTCATGGGAGAGACCCCTGTACTGTTGCGTCCCGGCGGTCTTGCTCTGGAGGAGATCGAGAATTTGATCGGTCGGATCGAAATAGCAAAACCGGACCCTGCTGAAGACGATCGGGCACAGATCGCACCGGGGATGCTGTCGAGGCATTATGCACCGCGATCGCGCATGTCTCTGATTGGGCCGGATGAACCAGCGGTTCCGCAACCGGGATTGCGGACAGTGCTGCTGACATGGGGCTGTATGACGGAAGCACCGGGATTTGAACGAATTCTCTCTTTGGGACCGGCGGACGACCTGCAAATCTGTGCTGCACGGTTTTTTGCGGCACTCAGAGTACTCGATTCACTGGCCCCGGATGTTATTATCGCCAGACAATTTCCGGAGCGGGGCCTTGGGCGAGCGTTGAATGACCGTCTCCGCAGAGGCGCAACAACACCCGAGACGTCAGGATAACCCGCGGCACTTCGTCGCAATGGCCGTGGCAGTGCCACCGATTCCACGGTATAGTCTCAAGGATCTTCACGCGGTCACGGGGATCTTCAATTCAGACGGGCAGTGCCTGTCCTGTCGAGGGTCACGATCTTTGTTAGGTAGGGAAATGAATCACAGCACAAGCAGACTTTCACTGGTGATGGTGGCACTGACAGTCGTGGCTGTTGGGATGCGTCAATTTCCAATGGCTCTGTACAACTTGTCTGCGCTGGGGGCTCTGGCTGTGGTTGCCGGTGCGCGTGTGAGGCCTCTGTGGCTTGCCCTGGCATTTCCCCTGGTTGGCCGTCTGATCACTGACGGGATCATGCAAATCCAGACGGGTTCCGGTTTTTATGGTTCGATGGGATTCGACTACCTGGCGTACATCCTGATCGCCTTGCTTGCTCGTCGCATGAAACCAGTGCGGCTCGAAAAAAGTCTCGCGACCGGATTCGCATCCGCCTGTACGTTCTTTTTCGTGAGTAATCTGGGTGTGTGGCTGATGCCCATCAACGGGCAGTATCTTTACTCTCAGACAATCAGCGGTCTGCTTGACTGCTTCACGATGGCAATTCCATTTGCTCGCGGAACTTTCGCGGGGGATATCCTGCTGACTCCCGTCTTTTTGGCCGTCAGCCAGTTCATCGTTGCTCCGATCGGCGAAACGGCACCGCACGCAGCGGCAGAATAGACCTCCCGTTTCCCCCGGTTCACATCAGGCCTGAAGCATGACGCGACACGACAATCGCACTCCCGAGGACATTCGTCCCGTCTCCATTCGTCCGGATTTCACAAAGACAGCACTGGCAAGCGTGTTGTACGAATCCGGTGAAACGATGTTGCTGTGCACCGCCAGTGTCGAGAATACGGTTCCCCCGTGGCGGCGATCTTCAGACCCTGCCGAATCGGCGGCCGGCTGGGTCACTGCGGAGTACAACATGCTCCCCGGCAGCACTTCACCGCGTAAACGAAGAGATCGCAGCAAAGTCGACGGCCGCACCACAGAGATTCAGCGACTGATCGGCCGCAGTCTCCGGGCTGTTGTGGACTTTGATGCTCTGGGCGAGCACACGATTACAATTGACTGTGATGTCCTTCAGGCTGACGGCGGGACCAGAACAGCAGCGATCACAGGCGGATACATTGCCATGGCCGCTGCGATCAGTCGCCTGCAGCAGGACGGCCGAATCCCGGAGGATGCGAGGGTCCTGAAAGACTCCGTCGCCGCCGTCAGTGTGGGAGTCGTCGACGGGGTTCCGGTGCTGGACCTGGATTACTTCGAGGACAGTCGTGCCGAAGTGGACATGAACATCATCATGACTGGCAATGGTCGATTCGTTGAGGTTCAGGGAACGGCGGAGGGTGACCCCTTTGACAACGAAACCCTGAATCGCCTGCTGGAATTGGGACGAATCGGCATTGAGCAGCTGACCGCGAAACAGGCCGACCACTGACGATATGCTGCATGCCGCACAGAACCATCTCAGGCTGCGATCGAGAAGTTACGGCGAATCAGATTCCCAAACCCACCGGAATTGAAGACCTGTTGCACTGCGGTTAAATTTTGCATGGAGCTGGTCAGCAGGACGAATGCCACCGAAATCTACCGGCTGTGCACGTCGGCAGACCGGGGGGGCAGCTGGAAACGCATCGTAACAGCCACTGAACGATGTGCCGGACCTTAGCGGAACCGATTCGGAACCATGCAACTGAATGAACTACCAGTGACTGGTCCCTGGGGTGAGCGGCATCTGCTCGGACTGGAGACACTCAGCGCCGAACAGCTGGGCACTATTCTTGACCTCGCTGATGAACTTCGTGAGCGGACCGAGAATGGCACTCGGCGAATCGAACTGCTCAAGGGACTAGCCGTTGCCAATCTGTTTTTTGAAAACTCCACGCGAACCAGGACCAGTTTCAGTCTTGCTGCCCGACGACTTGGGGCAGACACCGTGGACTTCACAGCCAGCAGCAGCAGTCTCTCCAAGGGCGAGACATTCATTGACACGGCTCGCACTATTGAAGCGATGGGCGTGGACATGGTGATCTGTCGACACCGTACACCCGGAGCTCCACACCTGCTGGCGGACCATCTTCGATCGGGCGTTCTGAACGCAGGCGACGGGACTCACGAGCATCCGACTCAGGGTTTGCTGGACATTTTCACCATCCGCCGTCATTTGGGACGAATACGGGGACTCACAGTCGCACTGGTGGGTGACATTCGCCACAGCCGCGTTGCTCGCTCCAATATTCATGGCCTGCTGAAGCTTGGTGCTCGCGTCATTGTTTGCGGTCCGCCAACTTTGATCCCGGCCGATATTCGCAGGCTGGGAGTTGAAGTGGCGTGGAACTTCGACGAGATCCTTCCGGAGGTGGACTGTGTGAACCTGTTACGGGTTCAGTTTGAACGCCAGCGTGGCGCTTTCTTCCCATCGATCGCGGAGTATGCCAGTTTGTTCGGCATGAATGGAGACCGTATCCGCCGAGCGCGCAAAGACGTGCTGGTGCTTGCACCCGGACCGATCAATCGGGGGGTGGAAATTACCCCGGAGGTGGCTGATGGTCCGCATTCGGTCATTCTGGATCAGGTCACCAACGGACTGCTGATTCGCATGGCCTGTTTGACACTCCTCGCTCGTGAACGGAAAACTCCGGAAGCAGGTGCAGCATGAGCAGTTTGTGGATCAGCGGTGGACGCGTGGTGGACCCGGCATCAGGGGTTGATGAGATTGCGGACCTGCTGGTTTCGTCGGGGAAGATCGCTTCGCTGCACCGTCACTCGGCCGGCGCATCCCCCCCCGCGGACTTACCTGCAGGCACACAGGTGATTGACGCCACCGGCCTGATCGTCAGCCCGGGACTCATCGACCTGCACGTCTCTCTGCGGGAGCCGGGGTTCGAGGAGGATGAAGTGACTGCTACCGGGACCGCTGCGGCACTGGCCGGTGGTTTCTGTACGATTGCTGCTCAGTCCGACACAAATCCGGTTGTCGACAATCGTTCGGCGGCGGAGTTTATTCGCCTGCAGGCGGACCGTGCGGCGAACTGCCGTGTCCTGCCTCTGGGCGCTGTCACTCGGCAGCACGCTGGCACGGAGCTGGCTGAAATTGGACAGCTTGTTGATGGCGGTGCAGTTGCATTCTCCGATGCCAAGACGCCGATTTCCAATTCGGAAGTCATGCGTCGTGCTCTCGAATACACACGCATGTTTAACCGTCCCATATTCCACTTCTCCATGGTGCCGGAACTGATGGAGGGAGGAGTCATGCACGAGGGCTTCGAAGCCACTCGACTTGGACTGCGGGGCATTCCTGCTGCAGCTCAGGATATCATGACCGGACGTGACATCGCTCTTGCTGAACTGACAGAGGGCCGGATTCACCTGATGTGCGTGACAACGCGGGACTCTGTCAGCCAGATTCGTAATGCGAGGGCGCGAGGAATTCGCGTAACAGCAGATGTCACGCCTCACCATCTGTTGCTGACGGACAGCGTGATGAGTACCTTCGATACGCTCTGTAAAACCAATCCGCCGTTTCGTAGCAGGGACCACATCGAAGCGCTGATTGAGGGACTCAAGGACGGTACGATCAGTGCAATTTCATCTGATCACCAGCCTCATTCCTTTGAGAAGAAGCAGGTTGAACTTGATGTGGCACCATTTGGCATCTGCAGCCTCGAAACGACACTTTCGGTGTGTATTCGAGCATTGATCGAACCCGGGCATCTGACCTGGACACAATTGCTGGCCGCACTCACCAGCGGCCCGGCAGCGATCCTTGGCATCGCCGCGGGCACTCTGAGACCGGAATCTCCTGCGGACATTACGTTGATCGATCCCAACTTTGAGTGGACAGTGGATGCGACGCGGTTTGCTTCCCGCAGTCGCAACACACCGTTTCACAATCAGGTGTTCCGAGGCCGCGCGGTTGTCACCATCGTTGATGGCCAGGTTCGCTGGTCTCTGAATCCTCTCCCCTGAGCCGTTGGCACGCACTGAGCGGACCGTTAGATGGCTTCCGCCTCTGTCAATTCCGCCAGCACATGATCCAGCAGAGTTTCTGATACCGCCGCCACTGTGTTTTGGAGTGGATCAGACACTTGCTGAGACGGATCTTTCTCAGTGCTCTCAGTGGCAGACACGACCATCGTGGCATTCGTTTGCTGCTGCCTCACGGGAGGCGTCTCCGCAGCGGTGCTCACGGCATGCTTCGCTGAATCCAGACCGGCAGGAAGCAACTCAGGCTCCAGCACGGCCAGACGTGGTGCATCCTGCAGCATCAGGGTGTCGTCTGAAGTGATCGTAAACTCACGCACAAGGCTCCACGGGCCTTCGCCGCCACTGCCATTCACCGCGCGAATCCAGCCTCGGTAGGTGCCGGAGCCAAGCGTTGATGAGTGGTCAAACGAGGTACCGTTGAGGCCACTTTGATTCACCACAACGGTCGAAGTGCCATCGACAACTTTGACAACATACAAGCTGTAAGAAGCTGCATTATCCACAACGTCCCAAGAGAACCGCGTCACTCCACCGGCCCCCCCGCGAGGCGAGTAGTACAGGGTGGTTCGACCACCAACATAAAGAAAGTTAGTCGGTGAGTAACCACTCCTGATTCCGCCGGCCTGGGGAGTGCTGACCGCCCAGACGGTCCATGTGTACTGACCGTTAGCGAGAGCCTGATTATGGATATAGCTTGTCGTGCTGAGCGGCTCGGCATCCAGCAGGACTTGATTTGTGGTCGTGTTTTTCAACGTCAGTTCGTAAGCAGCAGCACCGACAACCGGCTTCCACGAGAAGACAGGATTCGGGCTGAACGTGGATTTGGACGGGGTCAGAGTTTGCACCGAGGTCACCATCAGTGCCTCGTAAAGAACGGACCACAACCCTTTCGTCCCGATGCTGTCCGAAGGCCGAATCCAAACTCGATGAACCCCCATGGGAAGTTCATCGGGAGTTGTCCAGCTGGTCCCGTTAATCGTTTCGTAATACACCTTGCTGGTGCGAGTCGAGAAATTGTCCATCCAGATTTCGTAGGACTCGGCACCGGGGAGGGGCTGCCATTCCACAGTCAGGATGGGAGCAAAACGAGTCCGTTCCATGTCGGTCCACTGAGCACGAGGTCGGACATAGATCGTCTCCGGCGGACTCCAGTTGGCAACTCGACCATCCTGAAAGACGGGCTGAACCCATGCTTTATATTTCCCCAGTGGCAGGTCAATATCCGGCACGTACGAATTGGTGTTTGTGGTGCCGACATTAAATCTGGCTTCTCCTGTGGTTTCGTTATTGATGTGCACATTCCATGAAGTCACACCCTCAATCGCAGCCCAGCGGAATGTGGGTCTCATGGTGAATGCATTGGGGCTTGGCGAAGTAATTCTCAACCCGATGAATTCAGCAGCTCCGATATCAATCACGGCAGGGGGCGTACTGCCGGATGCATCGCCATCGAGAATTCGTACATAAGCGCCCTGCCGCTGGTCAGCAATCATTGGTGGCTGCGGTTCTCCCTCTGCCATCCTGGTGACAAGGTCAACGGCCAGTTCATTACTGCCTTTGTCGATAGCCGGGCTGCCGGTAAGCGGCACGTGGACGGCAGTCAGTCCGCCAATTCTTTGCAGAGGACCAAGTCGAGGATCAATACGAGACGCCGCAGTGGTTCCTCCAATCAGGTTTCCGGCAGTGTCCTGCAGAGCACCTGTGGCGAACAGTCCACTTCCGTCGCTGCTGCCAACGATCGAGTAAGTCGCGTCGATACTTCCTCCGTCTGTGGCGTCAATGTCGGGTGCCGACACGCCGGCGACATTGTTCGCCACGATACTGTTGCGCAGTTCCACCGTGGACGTGGTTTGGATTCCTCCGCCGGTACTGCCTGCGGCGGAATTCAACGTCACGGTGCTCATTGTGAGAATTTTTTCAATATCAGCCGATGGTGACGCGATGAACATACCACCGCCACCTGCGGATGCACCAATTGTCGAATTGCCGGACCACGTACTCTGCGAGATCAGCAGCGGACCTGAGGCATGATAGAGCCCCCCACCCGGAGCAGATGAACCCGAAGTTGAATTGCCGCTGAATGTACTGTTGCTGACGACCAGCCCAACCAGCTCCCCGGTATCCTCGTGATACACGCCTGCACCTGCCGAAGTACTTCCCTCGGTCTTGTTCCCGGAAACTGTTGAGGACCGAATCAGCAGAGCGTGGGAAGTGCCCACGTGAGACACTCCTCCACCAACTCCATCCGGTCCTGTCGTCATCCCCTCGGTCACTTCGGACCGATCAATTGTCACGGTCGACCTGACAGAAGAAAGATTACCACCCCGACTTTGCGGTCCTGTGGTGCGATTGTTGGACAGCACCGAATCTTCCACCAACAGGATACCCCGCTGAACATGCAGACCACCGCCAGGAGCCCACTTGCCGGACGTTTCACTGTCATCAATAACGACATCATCAAGTAACGTAAGTCCCTGATTCTGCACGAGGAATGCGGCCCCTGCGTAAGTCGGGTCATCAAAGTACTGTCCGTTCCCGGTTGTACTGCCACCGGTCAGTCTTACATCAGACACGGTCAGTGAGAATTCAGCAGCTGCTGTACTCAACACACGCGAATTTCCGCCCGCGTTGAGTATGGTTCTGTCAGGTCCGTTCCCGGAAATCAGCAGATCATCTGAGATTTCCAATTCACCAAGCTGCAGTGAGATTTCAGTCCCGTCGAGAGCACTGGAGAAAAGAATGGTGTCAAGACCGGGATATGCGTTTGCCAGCAGGACCGCTTCTCGCAACGAAAGATCGTCCGGCTGAAAATTCCCATCCAGCTCATCCGCAGCCACTGTGACCATCTGAGTGTCCGCCAGAGGAAAGTACTCACAAGCTCCCATATCAACTTTCGAATCCACGACTCGAGGCAGCAGTGAATTGCCTCGCTGGTCGGTTGCCAGATTCCCCTCCTGACCGGTCACGTCAACGGCCAGATTGGATCGTCCCCTGTTGATGACCGGGCTGGTAAAGATCGGGGGCATGCTGATCGTCGATCCCCCGTAATAGCCGGGTAGCCCGAGCACGGGATCAATGATCTGTCCTTCCGCAACTCCACCGATGATATTGCCCTGACCGTTCGGAATCGTTCCTGCTGACTGTTGCAGCCCCGCAGACTTATTGGTGCCGATCAGACTTCCGACACAATCCAGCGTCCCGTTGGCGATCACCGCAATATCAAGTGGCTCCTGGTGGCTCAGGTTTCCTGCCACAACTGAGTTCTGCAGAATTGCTGACGAATCCGCGACCGTGATGCCTCCACCTGTGTTGCTGCCCTGGTCCATACTGTCGGACGAAAAGTTCAGGCTGACCGTACTTTGGCTGAGAAGCAACGAAGCCTTGTTGACCAGACTGATGGCCGCACCATCTCCATCATGCTGCCATGTCACATTAAAGGCGAAGGTTGACTGGCTGATCTTGACGTCTCCGCCGCTGACTGTGAGTGCCCCGTCGGAACTCATACCAAACGTATCATTTCGGAAGAACGAGCTGCGTCTGATAGACACCGTCCCGTCATTGACGAACATTGCTGAGCCGTGAGAACCTGATCGTTCCGTCCAGTTCTCGGCCAGTTGCACAGTGTCAAGCAGCGTCGTACCACTGCCAACAGCGATCGCTCCGCCAACTGACGCGGTATCGACTGTAAAGTTCAGAGACAAATGCGTATCCGTGATCGACAAATTTCCGGAATCCGTTTGGATTGCTCCACCACGCGCGTTATTCCCCGCGGTACTGTTTCCGATGAACCGGGAGCCGGTGATTGAAATGGAAGCGGAATCCGTATCAATTGCCCCGCCATGACCGCCGTCACCGGTCGTCTGGTTGTCGACGAAGACGGAATTTGAAATCTGCAACGTCCCGGCAGCCATGTAAACTGCTCCACCGCTGCCTCCGCCACCAAAAGTACTGTTCAACTCAAACACACTGTCGGTTACCACGATGGTCCCGGAAGAAGCGTATACCGCTCCCCCCCGCGACTGTTCCCCCCGAACAGAATTCGCATACACGCGACATTCTTCGAAGGTCAGCGTTCCTGCAGAAGAAGTTCGGACAGCACCGCCGGATGTGGTGGACCCCGGTGCCACTGATCCGGTCGCGCGCTGCAGGCGTCCCCCGGTGAGCGTCAGACCCGCAATCGTGACATCAGTCGCTGTGCTTTCCACGAAGAACAACCGTGAATCCCGATTCGCATCGATGACGGTAGAGAATTTACCTGCCCCCTCGATCCTGACAGATTCTGAAATTCGCAACTGCTCACCGGCAAGGACCAGCGTCGCGGGGGAGTCGATGGTCCCGGCGATTGCGCTGTCAAACACAATCACATCTGTTTCCGTCGCACTGCCGGCAACGGACCCGTCTACGGATGTATTTGTATTCGCGGCCTCAAGGGCTTCTCGAAGAGTCACCAGACCGTCTTCCACAGTGGTCGCGGCGTCGGTGAGTGAGGTCACGGTGATCACGGCAGGCATGACACGAGTCTCAAGAAACTCTGCATTCCGAACCTGCCTAACCCGCCGCCGAGACCGTCCTGACGTCGAACGTTTGAGACTTTTCAGGAAACTGAGGAGCCCAACTTTTTGGCTGCTGTGAATGAGTTCGCTGGAGTTGTCCATGATGGTTACCCTTGGCAATGAACTTTCTTTCATGAACACGGCTTAGCCGCCCGTTTCGGGCATGATGTTCGGACGCAGGAGCCCCGTGTACAGCTTTCTGCAACGTCTCTGTGACTGCGACCGGCCGGTGTTCATGACAAATCAATACGCACAACCCAAGCTGCGCACTCGACCCATTTCCGCAAATTGCAGGCCACTCCACTGAAATTTCTCCTGCAACATCGCACGGAGAATACGAAATGGCTCTCGCTCTCAACGAGTTCCGGAATTGCCACACGACAACTTCACGGAGCCCGCCTGCACACGATGCCCGCCGGTTATAGGGGTTCGCACTATTCTGCAAGTTGTGCTTGAATTCAGGCGTTGGAAACAGGCCGTGTAACCGTTGGATCCGGTCTCTGCGTTTCGACCTGAGACGCACTGGAATTGGAATTTGCGGAGCCTGTGGCATCGACGCGGCCGGACCAGAATCAGGTTCTGTGCCGTGCCCCCGACCAGCCCCGGGCCACTCCTGATTTTTAGGAAAGTTGCCGAGCCTCAACCCGATGATGCCAGTTGGCAACAACTGCAGCGTTCTGGGGCACTGCAATGATGCATCAAGCCGACTGAATATCCTCACCCTGCAGCAAAAAAAACAGGGCAGTCGCTTTGCGACTGCCCTGTTTTCCGTCAGAAACGTGTCCAGTGGTGCAGATCAGTTGGAGGCCAACTGTCGCAGGACGGTGTGCAAAATGCCGCCGTTGCGGTAGTAGACGACCTCGACCGGAGTGTCAATTCGGCAGGTTGTTACAAAGTGAATGACATCTCCGTCGGCACGCCGAGCCATGACTTCCACGGCCTGTCTGGGCTGCAGGCGATCATTAAGAGCAATGTCGTAGACTTCCGTTCCATCAAGTCCCAGCGACTCGCGACTTTCCCCCTCGCGGAACTGCAGCGGAAGTACTCCCATACCAACCAGGTTTGAACGATGAATGCGCTCAAAACTGGTCGCAATCACGGCCCGTACGCCCAGCAAATAAGTTCCTTTCGCAGCCCAATCGCGGCTGGACCCGGTACCGTATTCCGCACCGGCAAGAACAACCAGCGGCGTGGCCTGTTCGCGATACTTCATGGCCGCGTCGTAGATTGATGTCTGTTCCCCGGTTGGGAAGTGCACCGTGACGCTGCCCTCAGTCCCCGGTGCCAGCATGTTCTTCAGGCGAATATTCGCGAACGTTCCGCGAGTCATGACTCGGTCATTACCCCGCCGCGCACCATACTGATTGAAGTCTTCGGGACTCACACCAGCGGCCTGGAGATATTCCCCAGCCGGGCTGGTGACCTTAATCGCTCCTGCCGGACTGATATGGTCCGTGGTAGTGGAATCGCCGACAGAAACGAGACAACGGGCACCTTCAATCGACGCGATCGGAACAGGTTCCGCGGGCATGTCGACAAAAAATGGTGGCTCCTGCACATAGGTGCTGGCATCGTTCCAGGAATACAGGTCACCTTCGCCACCTGTGATTTTCTGCCACTCTTCAGGACCTTCCGCGGCCTGTCCGTACTGCTCCACGAACATTTCCGGAGTCATTGACTGGGCCACTGCGTCAGAGATTTCCTGCTGCGATGGCCAGATCTCGCTGAGCATCACATCGTTGCCATCCGAGTCCTGTCCAACTGGCTGAGTTGCCAGATCAATATCAACGGTCCCGGCAAGTGCGTAGGCAACGACGAGCGGAGGACTGGCGAGGTAGTTCGCCTTCACCAAAGGATTCACTCGACCTTCAAAATTCCGATTACCCGACAAAACTGAAGTCACAACCAGGTCGTTGGTATTCACGGCATCTGCAACCGGGGCCGGCAACGGGCCGCTGTTCCCAATACAGGTGGTGCAGCCGTAGCCAACAGTCTGAAAACCAAGTACATCAAGTGGCTCGTCGAGGCCTGCCTTACGGAGGTATTCGGTGACCACACGGCTTCCCGGTGCCAGACTTGATTTGACCCACGGCTTTCGCTGCAGGCCACGGGCAACCGCGTTTCGAGCCAGCAGACCAGCCCCGACCATCACACTGGGATTACTGGTATTCGTACAGCTGGTGATGGCCGCGATCACAACGGCACCATCGGTGATGGAATGATCTTCTTCGTCGATGCGGAGTGCCGATTGTGGCGACTCCCCATCGCGTCCCAGTTCGGGCAGTGCTTTTTTCCACTGCGGCTGCATGTCTTTGAGCAGGATTCTGTCCTGCGGTCGCTTCGGACCAGCGAGGGATGGAACCACGTCTGCCAGATCGAGTTCCAGCGTACTGGAGAATGTTGGATCCGGGGAATCTGCCGTTCGGAACAGTCCCTGTTCCTTCAGATAGCGTTCCACCAGATCAATCTGCCCTGCATCCCGACCAGTTCGTTCAAGGAATCGCAGAGTCTCTGCATCCACCGGGAAGAATCCCATCGTGGCACCGTATTCGGGGGCCATGTTGGCGAGAGTCGCTCTGTCAGCAAGGCTGAGCACATCGAGACCAGGGCCGAAGAACTCGACAAACTTGCCGACGACTTTGTGAGCACGCAGCATCTGAGTGACTGTCAGCACGAGGTCGGTTGCCGTCGCGCCTTCCGGCAGTTGTCCCTTCAGCCGGAAACCAACCACTTCGGGCGTCAGCATATAGATCGGCTGCCCCAGCATAACGGCCTCGGCTTCGATACCACCCACACCCCAACCGACGACCCCAAGGCCGTTGATCATCGTGGTATGACTGTCCGTTCCCACGAGACTGTCCGGAAATGCCACGCCATTTTGCGTCATCACGACCGTGGCCAGATATTCGAGATTGACCTGGTGGACAATCCCCGTTGCCGGCGGAATGACGCGGAAGTTGTCAAAGGCCTGCTGTCCCCAGCGAAGAAACTGATACCGTTCCTGATTCCGCTCGAATTCAATTTCGACGTTTCTCTGCAACGCCAGCCGACTGGCAAACTCATCCACCTGAACGCTGTGATCAATGACAAGGTCGCAGGGGACGAGCGGATTGATCTTCTTCGGGTCTCCGCCCAATCGCACCATGGCACTACGCAATGCCGCGAGGTCGACAACAGCAGGTACGCCGGTGAAGTCCTGCAGAACCACTCGACCGGGCTTAAACGGAACTTCATTGGGAGCCGGGCTGGCTGCATTCCAGTTCGCGAGATTGTTCACATCGTCCTGAGAGACGACAAAATTGTCCACGTTGCGAAGACAGGCTTCCAGCAGAACTCGAATCGAGTAAGGCAGGGTCTCGATGTGGCCGATCCCGTCGTCGATGAGTTTACGCAGTCGGAAATAACGGACATCCCCTGCAGCGGTTGAAAGTACAGCTTCAGCTCCAAACGGATTGTTCGCGGTCATATTTTGGCTTAGATGAGTCAGGGTTATTCAGGGAAGTTTCCACGGTTGCGCAGAATTTCGCATCACGATGCCGCCGTCACGATTTCGGGCGCACGGACTCCTGCGAACCACTTGCTGCAGTCTAGTAATTCTGACTGGTGATTCGAAGGAAGTCGCGAATCCACTGGTAAGGATTCGCAAAAACCGTGCAGTTTGAGGCGTTCTGTGGCGTGACTTATCACCGATCATCGCGTCTTTGGGGCACTCAACAGCCGTGCCGATGCTGCCGGCCAGTCCCCCGATCACGATCACTCAATGCCAAGCACGGGCCGAATGATTAGCCAGGTCGCCGCTGTCAGCAGGGGAACACCGATCAGATTCAGCAACATCCCGTGTCGTGCCATCTGCGCAGCCGGAATACGTCCGGACCCAAAGACAATCGCATTCGGCGGAGTCCCCACTGGAAGCATGAAGCTGGCGCTGGTGGCCAGTGCAGCCGGCACCAACAGCATTCGAGGATCCATCCCCAGGGGCTTTGCAAGCACCAGCAGGGCCGGCATTACCGCGTTCACCGTGGCCACGTTGCTGGTTAACTCGGTCAGCAGAACCAGAACCAGACAGACAGTCGCCACGACCAGCGGGGCAGGCTGGTTCTGCAATCCCTCCCGCAGCTGTTCGGCCAGCCACTCAGAGAGCCCCGAACGGTCAAAACCCGCCGCCAGTGCAAAGCCACCGCCAAACAACAGAATCATATCCCACGGCAGACGATTTGCCGTCGGCCAGTCCATCAACGGGATGACCTTCCCGTCCGAGGTTCGTGTGCCGGACGGGATCGCAAACATCAGCACCGCCATCAGGACAGCAATGGTTGCATCCGAAACAGCCCCGGAGGCTGCCATGGCCTGCTGTAATTCCGGTTGCTTCAGCACACGGGACAGAAACCCGGCATACAGCTGCTGCCACCCCGGCAACAGAGGTTCGGCGCCAAACACAAGCGGCTCTCGAAAAACCCACAGCAAAGCCGTCGTCGTAAAAATCGCAAGCATTCGCTTTTCGGCCGCAGCCATCTTTCCCAGCTCACAAATTCGAGTCTGCAACTCCTTCCGCATGCGACTGTCGGAACTGGAAACGCTGGGCAGGCCCCGGGTCATCACGAA
>JAFMMM010000057.1 GCA_017859815.1 Planctomycetota bacterium
GTTGAGAACTGTGTAATCAATTGACTGAGCATGGCAAGTTGTCCCGTCCCCAATATCGGGGGTGTTGCAAGGCTGTTTTTCAGTTCCAGTTGTCGGTGCGTCCTGATCATGGTGGTTTCCTCTCTGAAACTCCAGCCCGGTTGGGCTGCAGGTGCAGAAATCCGGGATTGGAATACAGGTCGGGCTGCCGGTGAGATGAGTCGGCGAATGCGATCGTTCGGTGCAATTCGGAGGCTGCATTCACGAGACCGGGGCTTGCGCGGGCTGTGAACGAACGAGTTCCGTATTTGCAGCTCGGCCGTGACGGCCGGAGTTGCGGGATTCGCGGTCGCTGCAGCGATTGGAATGACTTCGATCCTGCAGGGGGGACGGTGCGGTGATGGCTTGCGGAGAATTCGTTTCTGATTCGAGGGAACCGGCGGGAACAGCGGAGATTCGCTGGACATTTCCGGCCAGAGGGCCGAAACAGGCGCGGGGAGGGCCCGGAATTCGTCCGAAAACGGGTAAAGCGGGGAGGATGCTGCAAAGGCGTTTGACGCCTCGAAAGCAGACCGATATTCTCTGCGTCCTTCAAAAAACAGGGAAACACCGTGTTTCCCTCCGGTTTCACTGCTCGCCGGAAGAAAAATGGGCACAGTGTTGTTTGTCAAAGACGGGTCTGTCGAGCGGAACAATTTTCGCCCTGAACAGGCCAGGTCCGGACACTCACACAATTGTTCTGGGCTGCATGCGGCAAGTGTGCGGCACTGTGACTGGCACTGGTTGGACTGCCATCATGATTCCCACGGGGATCGGCAGGTCAGTGGGCCGGTCATTGACACAGGAGATCGGCAATGGCTGAGATTGTGGTGAAAGATATTCTGGATGCAGGTGTGCACTACGGACACCGCGCCAGTCGCTGGAACCCCAAGATGCGACCCTATATTTATGGTCGCCGAAATCAAATTCACATCATCGACATCAAAGAGACCATTCGTGGTTTGATCCGCGCCAGGAAGTATCTGCTGAAAGTGGCAGCTCAGGGCGGGTTGATTCTTTTTGTCGGTACCAAGCGGCAGGCGGGTGCTTCGATTCAGGAACTGGCGAGCGACTGTCAGATGCCTTACTGCACCGAACGCTGGCTGGGGGGCACGTTGACCAACTTCCGCACGATTCGAACTCGTTTGAAGCGTCTGGAAGAGTTGGAGCGACTGCGCGAGACGAATGAGATTCGCAACTACTCCAAGAAGATGCAGTCCTCCCTGAGTCGCGAGTATAACAAGATCTTCCGCAACCTGAACGGGATCCGCGACATGAGTCGTCTTCCTGAATGCCTGGTTGTCGTGGATCCGAATCGTGAAAAGAATGCGGTCCACGAGGCACGTTCGCTCGGCATCAAGGTTGTGGCGCTGATCGACACCGATTCCGATCCGGATCGTGTGGATCTGCCAATTCCTGGCAACGACGACAGCCTGCGTTCCATTCGTTTGATCATCCAGCACCTTTGT
Source organism: Planctomycetota bacterium (assembly GCA_017859815.1). Lineage (GTDB taxonomy): Bacteria > Planctomycetota > Planctomycetia > Planctomycetales > Planctomycetaceae > SXXK01. Next base: position 1,488 of record JAFMMM010000057.1, read on the forward strand.
GATTCCGTGAAGCAGGGCAAAAGCATGCGGCCGGACGAAGGTCAGAAGAAATCAGACGCTGGCGGGGACGATTATCGCGCCGTTCCTTCCATTCGCGAGTAATCGACTGGGACAACTGCCGGTCGAATTCGAAACAGAGACGAATTCGATCGGCTCGGTCGATCGCGTTCTGACGCTGCACTTGACGGCAACTTTTGCTGGTGCAGTTTCGCGTTTCGGCTGTGGCAAGTGTTGTGCCTTTTGAGTCTGCTGGCAGATGCTGCAGATTTCTGCGGGAATGCAGTTCGCAGTTCAATTGAAGTTCAGCAGTGTGAAGTGCGGCCGTGTTTCGGCGTGTGACTGTTTGTGAGTCGTACCAGTCTGACAGGCGGTGACAGCTGACAGGCGGTGACAGCTGCTGATGACCGAGCGTGTGTGTTTGGGTTTGTCCGCAGCCTGTTCCGGTTGCAGACATTCACGCATTACCTCGCGTTCCGCAGAAGTCCACTTGCAGGCCTGACCGGTTCTGCCGTTGCTTTCTGGCCTCGCGAGTTTGGGGCGACACTTGTGGTGGCTTCAACAGGATCGCAACAAGGTGACGCTGGCGTGACCATGGAGTGTCGCTATGGCACCTCAGAAAAATCGACACGGGAAATGTCGCGGCGGAGTTGTACCGCAGGCGGCTGGAGTCACGGAACAGAGACCCTGCTGAATTCAGCAGATGTCGGGCAACGGTTTTTGCCTGGCAGACAGTCCCTGTCATCAGAGCATATTCAGACATCGTTTGCCCGCTTCCGGCGTGGAGCGGCTGAATTTGAAATCAGTGGGAGAAACCAATGTCCGGAATTACAGCAGCAGCGGTCAAGTCGCTTCGGGATAAGACAGACTTGCCAATGATGGAATGCAAGAAAGCATTGACTGAAGCCGGTGGCGACGAAGCGAAGGCGATCGAAATCCTGAAGCAGATGTTCAAGAAAGTTCAGGAGAAGCGTGCTGATAACGCGACCGCAGAAGGACGGATCTTCATTGCCAGTCGCGCTGATGGCTCCGAAGCTGCAATGGTGGAGATTCAATGCGAATCGGCTCCTGTCGCAACTGGCGAAGTGTTGGGCGATTTCGGTCAGAAAATGGTTGAAACGCTGTTGAACGGATCCGGTGCAGACAGCGTGGAATCACTGCTGGCGCAGACTCCGGAAGGCGGGAGCCAGAGCTTTCAGGACTGGTATGAAGAGATCGTGAACAAGATTCGCGAAAAGATCGTGATCAACCGGATTGCTCGGGTTACCGGACCGGTTGGTGGATATGTGCATCACGACTACAAGATTGGTGTTCTGTTCACGGCAAAAGGCGACTCTGCAAGTCAGGACATTCTTCGGGATGTTGCCATGCACGTTGCGGCCCTGCAACCGGTGTTCGCTGTACCAGAAGAAGTCGACCAGTCTAAGGTCGATGCCGAGCGTGCTCGACTGTCCGAAGAGGCTCGGGCGAGCGGCAAGCCGGAGAATATCATTGACAAGATTGTTGACGGGCGAATGGGCGTCTTCCTCGAAGAGCAGGGGGTACTGAGCCTGCAGAAGTTTGCGAAGGACGACAAGAAGACTGTCGCTCAGGCGTTGTCTGAAGGCGGGTTTGAACCAGTCTCGTTCATTCGCTGGCAGGTTGGTGCTGCCGAGTGATTCAGACTGTCAAATGAAGAACACGGGTCGGGAGCGGTTGTTTGACCTGCTTCCGACCTTTTTGTGTAATTGGTTTGAACACCGACTCGATTCGTTGTTACGGAGTATTGCAGATGACTGCTTCCGCCGATCGCAGGCCTTATCGTCGTGTCCTGCTGAAAATTAGCGGGGAGAGTTTCTGCCGCGAAGGTGAGTCGGGCATCAGTATGCAGGACTTGTCCTCCGTTGCCGAACAGATCCGCGATGTTGTTCAGGATGGTGTTCAACTGGCGATTGTCTGCGGTGGAGGTAACATTCTCCGCGGAAAGCAGTTTGCCGAAGTCAGCCGTACGATTGTCCCTTCCACAGCGCACTATATGGGGATGCTGGCCACCGTCATCAACGGGCTGGCTCTTCAGGATGCATTGGGAAGTGCCGGTGTTCAGACGCGGCTGCAGAGTGCAATTCGAATGGAGGGTGTGGCAGAGCCGTTTATCCGCCGCCGATGTCTGCGGCACCTGGAGAAGGGACGCGTTGTTATTCTCGCGGCCGGGACCGGCAGTCCGTTCGTCACCACGGATACGGCTGCCGCCCTGAGAGCGCGCGAACTGGATGCTGAGGTTGTTCTGAAGGGGACCAAAGTCGACGGTGTCTACTCAGATGATCCGCTGAAGAACCCGCATGCAATCCGGTACTCCGAAATCAGCTTCCGAGATGTTCTGGATCAGAATCTGCAGGTGATGGATGCTCAGGCCATGCACCATTGCATGGAACACAACATCGACATCATGGTGTTCGACTACAAGCGTGTCGGAAATATTGCCCGCGTGATTGCCGGAGAGCGAATTGGCACCCGGGTTACGCGTGACGTCAGTTCGCCGGGGTAAGCCGACGCGGGCGTTGTTCCGTTTAGTTTTGGAACTGCAATGAGCAGAGAGCAGCGGTCGGAGTCCGGTCAGATCACTCAGTGGATTGCCCGTTTGCAGTCGGGCGACGATGGTGTTGTGGCGGACATTTTTCGCGTGTATTTCCAGCGACTGAGCCGTCTTGGTGCGCGATTTCTTCCAGATCGATTTCAGCGTGTGATGGACGGTGAGGATCTGGCAGCAGAGGTTCTGCAGCAGTTTCTACAGCGAGCTTCAGAGGGCGGACTGCCACCACTGCAAAGCCGCCATGATGTGTGGCGACTGCTGTGTGCGCGTCTGAAGCAGCGAGCCTCCAATGAAATTCGCCGACGCACAACATTGCGTGAGAACGAGGGCCGTGTACGCGGTGAATCCCTCTTCGATCTTGGAAACGGCGAAGTCAGCGACGGTCTTGCAGGGACCCCCGATGATGACGACACGGCGCTGCTTGCGGAACTGCACGGCGGTCTGATGGAGACTCTGAAGCAGGAGCCGATTCTTCAGCAAACGGCGGAGTTGCTGCTGCAGGGAGAAACCCCGGACGAGGCCGCGGTCACGATGGATTGCTCGCGGGCAACTGTTTATCGCCGGTTGAGACGAATCCGAGACCTCTGGGCCGCCAGCGAGTCTGAATAGGGCTGTCTGAATCCCATCGCGGTGGCGATGACATCTGACTTTGTGGTGCGCAGGCGTATTTGCCGGAGCGGAAACTGCTGTTGCTGTTCGGCAGAATCTGCCGTTATGCTTCGTTGCGAATAGTGAGGGGAAAGTGTGCACCGACGATTGCTGATGACAGACCTGCAGAGAATCAGATGGTCCGTCCGGACCATGCTGGCATGCTGCGCCCTGTCATTTGTGGCAGCAGGGTGCCTCGATCCTCGTACAACGCGTCTTCCTGCGTGGCACACAGACTGGCCTGCAGCGGAAATCGCTGCGTGGCAGCAGCAGTACCCATTTTCCGATCCGGATGTCGGCCCTGATACCGGAGCCGGTCCGCGAGGGTTTGAGCGGCCTCGGTCCTCAGCAAGACGAGCAGCGGAGCAGCGAGTGTTGCAGGGAATTCCTGCCGGTCCGGAATCAGTCCTGCCGAGGCGATCGCTGCCGCGACGCCGCACAATTCCATTAGAGTCGCCGTTTCGTTGATTTTTCGGCGGTCGGATCGGAGCACAGGGACGGCTGGAAGAGCGGAGCGGCCGGAGCCACGGATTGGCATTGGGCCCCGCAGCAGCTCAGGATTTCTCTGATTGCAGATTACTGCAGGCGACGCATTTCCGGGAATGACGATCGAACTGCTCACTTCCGCAGATCGTATTCTTTAATCTTGCGGTAGAGGGTGCGTTCACCGATCTCCAGCAGCCTGGCAGCCTCTTCGCGGTTTCCATCGGTCAACTCCAGTGATCTCTCGATGTAGTATTTTTCCACCTCAGTCATCGGGCGGCCAATCAGGGAATCAGCACCTGAGGAGACTTCGTGATCAGCGTCTGGTGACTGGTCACGAACCAGTTCCGCAATTTCAGGCGGCAGCCCGTCGACGTCGAGGAGACCGTCAGAATCGAGAACCAGCATTCGTTCGATCACATTGCGGAGTTGCCGGATATTTCCAGGCCATTGATAGGCGAAAAGTGCCTTTCGTGCGCTGCGTGAAAACCCCTGGACTTCTCGGTCAGTTTTCCGGCACATATCCCGCAGGAAGTGCTCCATCAGCAATGGGATGTCGCCCTGCCGTTCGCGCAGCGGAGGCAGATAAATGGAGACAACATTCAGGCGGTAGTACAGGTCTTCGCGAAATTTTCCGTCGGCGACATGTTTCTTCAGGTCTGCGTTAGTGGCGGCAACGAGTCGGACGTTGATCGGGAATTCTTCATTGGCCCCCAGCCGTGTAATCCGCCGCTCCTCCAGAACACGCAGGAGTTTCACCTGCGTATCCATGGGCATCTCGCCCACTTCGTCAAGGAAGAGAGTGCCTCCATTCGCATGCTCAAACTTTCCGATTCGTCGCCCCTGTGCGCCTGTAAAGGCACCGGCTTCATGTCCGAACAGTTCACTTTCGAGGATGCTGTCTGGAAGTGCTGAAATATTCAGCGGGACGAATGGCTTGGATTTTCGCGGACTATTTTGATGCAGAGCTCTGGCGACAAGTTCCTTTCCTGTGCCATTTTCGCCCTCGATCAGCACTGTTGTGTCGGTCGGGGAGACGTTCTTCAGAATCTCCACAATCGATTTCATTTGCGGACTGGAGCCGATGACACCTTCGAATCCAAAACGCTCATCCAGCGAACGCCGCAGTTCGGCATTTCGTCGAATCAGTCTCAGCCGGGCTGATGCTTTTTCAACAGCAGCCCGCAGTTCACCAATGTCCAGCGGTTTTGTCAGATAGGTGTAGGCTCCGTGCTGCATCGCAGTCACAGCGGAATGGATGGAACCGTGACCTGTCAGAACGATGACTTCTGCTTCGGGGAGCTCCTCCTTCGTCAAACGGAGAATCTCCAGACCGTCGATTTCTCCCATACGGAGGTCGGTGACGACAACATCCCATGCCTCAGAATTGATCAGGCTGGCACCGAGCTCTCCGGAACCTGCAACGCGGCAGTCGCAGTTAATTCGCTGCAGCGCATCCGCAACGGCCTCTGCGTGACTTTCATCGTCATCAACGATCAGCACACGAACAGGAATCGTCGTCAGGTCGGACGTGTCGTTCTTGGGTTCTGTCATGTAGCCCTGTTTGGTGGAAAAGATAAACTCGCAGCGGTTACACGGCCGTGTCCGGCCACAGGATTACGAGAGTAGTGTTTCGGGCAGCGAAATCAAAACCGGACTGCCGAAATTGCAGTCTGCGTTCAGAATCCAAAAACTGCCATCGGTAACGTCTGGCCTGTCAGCAAACATTGCCAGTGTTTTTCGACCTGTCTGCCAGGTGGAACGGTGTTCAAACCAGCTCGCTGATCGCTGCAAAGTCGTCCCTGAGCGAGCGGTAAAGCTGCTGATAGACAGGAAAAGCTTTGTCATAGACCTTGCGGGTTTTGGCCTGCGGACGGGTTTTTGTAACGACAGAAATCGTGGCACGGCAAGCCTGCTCCACCGATTTGTACGCTCCAGTTCCGGCTGCGGCCAACAGAGCGACACCGTAGGCCGGACCCTCTGATGCGTTAATCGTGACAACCTGCTTGCCGTAGATATCGGCCTGCATTGAGCGCCAGAACTCACTTCGGGCACCGCCGCCCGAGGCGCGAACCTCCCGCACCGGGATGTTCATTTCTTCAATGACCTCCAGCGAGTCTCGCATGGCGAAGGTTGCACCTTCCATGACCGATCGTGCCATATGTCCCTTGCTGTGTCTCAGGCTGAGCCCGATCCACGAACCGCGGGCGTGAGGATCTGCATGCGGGGTGCGTTCACCGGTCAGATAGGGAAGGAAAAACAGACCTTCACTGCCTGCGGGAGCCGACTCTGCCTGCTCCGTGATGAGTTCGTACGGATCAATCTTCCGGCGTTTAGCAGCCGCAACCTCCTGCTGGCACAGCTGATTTCGGAACCATTGCAGACTGCCACCGGCGGAAAGAACACAGCCCATGACATGCCACTTTCCACGGACTGCATGGCAAAACGTATGCAGACGACCGGCCGGATCCACCTGAACCTCGTCGCTGTGAGCGAAGACAACTCCACTGGTTCCCATGGTTGCCGAAACAATGCCGCCGCGAACGATTCCATTTCCGATTGCACTTGCGGCCTGATCCCCGGCCCCACCAACCACCGGGATGCCGGCTTTGAGCCCCATAGCGGTTGCCGCTGATGACGTCAGCACCCCGGTGACCTCTTCGCTTTCAAAGACGGGAGGCAGCAGATCGGCACAGATGTCCAGTTTTTGCAGTAATTCTGTCGACCAGCAGCGATTGACCACGTCCAGTAACAGAGTTCCGGAGGCATCACTGACCTCCGACGCGAACTCACCTGTCATGCAGAATCGTACATAGTCTTTCGGCAGCAGTACTTTCGTGGTGCGGTCAAACTTTCGCTTCTCGTTGTTTCTGAGCCAGAGGATTTTGGGTGCTGTAAATCCGGTCAGGGCCGGGTTGGCGACCATCCGAATCAATTCCGTTCGGCCACCGGCAAGACGTTCGATTTCCTCACATTCCGCAGCTGTACGCTGATCGTTCCAGAGCAGAGCCGGGCGCACGACATTGTGATCTCGATCGAGAAAGACGCTGCCATGCATCTGTCCACTGAGTCCAATGCCGGCGACCTCGTCCGGTTTCAGTCCGGCCGCCTTCATCACTTTTCGAACTGATGCCGCACTGGCTTTCCACCAGTCTTCCGGAGCCTGTTCCGACCACCCCGGCCGCGGACTGCTGAGTGGATATTCGACGGTTGCGGACGCCAGAATTTCGCCATCTTCCCGCATGGCCAGTGTTTTCGTGCCGCTGGTTCCAATGTCGATTCCAAGGTACACGGACATGGACGATTTCTCCGCCGTTCACAAAAGAGTCTGAAGTTGCCATTGAGCCGATCATCGACCGGATGGGAGAGCTTACCGATCACTCGGTGCCAGCGAAACCCACGGCCGGGGGCTGTTGCAGCGAATGTAATCAGTGACTGGAGGGAGGTGGCGAATCTCTGACCGGCAGGTTCTGTAACCACTGTGTCAGTTCGCCCGGTGTGTCGAATACCTCAATCCTGCGACGACAGCCCGAGGCGAGGAAATCAGCGTCGACCATGCTGTCCAGAAGTTTCACCAACGGGTTATAGACGCCGTCGGTGTTGAGTATTGCCACGGGGCGGGAGTGGATGTTCAGCTGTGCCCAGGTCGCTGCCTCGAAAAACTCTTCCATGGTTCCCAGAGCGCCGGGGAGGGTGACGTACACATCGGCCAGCTGGTGCATCAGCGCTTTTCGTTCGTGCATATTGGAGACGATACGCATGTCACGCACCTGGTGATGCATCAGGTCAGGCTGGGCAAGCTGAGTGGTGATGACGCCAATGATCTGACCACCGGTATCAAGCACGGTATCCGCAATCTGCCCCATCATTCCGGTACTGCCACCCCCGTAGACCAGAGTCCAGTTGTTGGCGCTGATCCAGTCGCCCAGTTCTTCAGCTGCCGCCAGAAAACCGGGATTATTGCCGGGACGAGAACCGCAAAATACGCAGATGGCTGGCATCAAGGATGTCTTCTTCCGGCGTGAGCCGGTGCGGAAGTGTGGTTGTGAAAGCAGGATCGCTCCGACAAGGCAGATGTCTGTCGGAGCGATCATGGGGTGGTCATCCCGGATTTCTTACTGTGGCAGCAGGCCGGCAGGAGGGCTGGTTGGATCCGCAGCCGGAAGTCCACCCGCGGAATTGACAGCGCCAGGAGGGGGGGCTGGCGGTCGCGGTTCATCCGGGTATTCGAACTCCTCCCATGGCGACACATTCAGTGGTTCCATGACATCAGCTGCGTTGGGGTTGACCATGCTAAAGTAAATCAGAGCCAGTCGTCGCGATTGTGTTTCACCAAACTCCACACAGATTCGCTGCAGAATATTCTGAGCTTCCTGAAGCTTTGCCTGCTCGAGGTGGACGATGGCCTGCATCAGAGCGAGATCTGCAGCTGACTCATTCGTATCCGAGACGAGCGAGGACAGGATCTGCAGGTGATTGAATGGCCAGACCGGCAGTGGAGCATTCATCTGGAAGTTTGCATCAGACATCAGCGGCTGGGAGTATAAGGCGGACAGCAACGCGGTCGGCTGATTGACCTGCTGTTCAATCATCTCCATTTGTCCCGCCCACGTCTCGGCAGCCAGGGTGTAGTCGCAGACACCCAGTTGCGAAATGGCAACCGGCAACTGCCATTCCGTACCAAGGAATGCTTCGGGCTGCTTCAGTGCCTGTTGACTGATGCCAAGCAGCAGTTGGTGAGCATCTTCCAGTTCACCTGTTTCCAGAAGCAACTGTCCCAGCATGACCGTTCCAAGGGGATCGTTGCGGACAGTTCCCTCTGATTCCCGAAGTGAGGCCAGAGCACGTTTGGGGAGTCCGGCGGAGTTGTAGATCATGGCGCTGAGAATCGCGCCGCGAGCGGCCTGCTGATCGACCAGTTCAGGGTCAACCGCCATGCCATCTGAGTTCTGAGCGAAGGCCTGCTCGGCCTGCTCCAGTTGGGCGTCGATTTGCTGCTGCAGCGGACCTTCAGATTCGGCAAGCATGTCCTCAATCTCTCGCCTGCGAGCGTACATCCGGGTGCGGAACGCTTCGAACTGCTCCCGCTGAGAGAGGGCAACTGTGTGCGATTCCGACAGATCCAGCCATTGATCGAGGGAATCGAGCATCAGGTCCTGACGGTTCATGCTTTCGTAGGCGTTCATCAGACCTTCCCAGGCCCGAATGTCGAGCGGGTCAGCTTTCGCCGCCTGACGAAAAGCAGCGACCGACTGGAAATAGCGGGTTTGCCGGAGCCGCGCGCTGATTTCGCCGCCGTTGACGAATTGCTCCAACCCGATCAGACGGTAATAGCTTTGTCCAAGCATGACATAGGACTCGACCTCGTCCGGATTCTCCTGCAGATTCAGGTTCAGGTTGCGAATCGCCATCGTCAGCAGGGCGATGCCTGACATGGCATCTTCGAGACGTTCCGGGGCATTATTGGCAAGTGCCATGTAATGCTGGGCCAGTCTGCGTTGTTCCGTGGTAACCGGACGCGTGCGATAGATGTAGCGATCGTAGAATCCCCGAGGCACAGCAAACTGTCGAATACCCAGATCCAAAGGCTCCACGTCACGAAAGGCCATCTCCGGAAAACGCGGAATCCGCTCAACAATGGAGTCTGGTGATTCCTGAGGATTCAGGCGTTCCAGCACAGCGGCGGAGGCTTCAATGCTGACGGGGACAAACATCCCGCTGGCATTGAGGGCAAGCATTGAGACGTAGTCCGGATTTCCCGGCGGAGCGAGACGGACCATCATGTGTGAGATCTGGAATTCCTCAAGGGTTTCTCTGGCTTCCAGCTGTTTCCGCTGTTGCTCCTTTTCGAACTGTTCTTTGACTTTCGGGTCTGAGGAGGTCGGTGGCAAGTCGCGGTTTGTCAGGGCCCGACGGACGTTGTCGTGAGCCTGCAGAATCGGTCGAGTGGCAGAGGTGAATGGAACAACACGACTGTCGACGAAGCTTTTCCGTCCACTCCAGATCAACAGATCCCCCTGGTCCAGACGAGTATGCAGAATGCGAGCCTCTTCCGGCAGTTTCTCGATCTGTCGAGTCAGAGTTTCGACGGTAATCCGAGTTTCCGGGTCAAATCCAATTCCCAGTGGGGCCGCTCCCGGCAGTCGCGATGTGACCACCGCAAAACCAAGGACAGCCATCGACAGAACAGTCAGCGCTCGACCTCCACGTGAGAACAGCAATTCTGAAGAGTTCACGGTGTAGGATTGTGAAAAGCTGCGGCGATACCATTCCTGTGCTGCAATTCCGCCAGCGGCACAGGCCACAATCGCTGCAGCAGGCAGTTCGTGTGATGCGAGAATCACGAGGAAGATCATTCCCAGCAGCGGCAGCAGGTATGCTGCATCGCGCGCCGGACGTCCCGACTTGACGCTGGTCAGGACCTGCAGCCCGCGAGCGATTCCGCGCATTAACGTTTTGCCGGTACCGGTTGATCCCGATTCGCTCTGTTCGGATCCCAGCGAGAGAGCCAGAGCCAGTAAACTGAGCAACAGCAGGGCAATGGCCGCGATGTGTGTGTGATCAAAGAGCCAGATCGCCCCTGGATCGAGGATGCTGTAGTAATCCACTCGGTTGTCGTAAACCGTGGATGCCTGCAACACGTCAAGCTTCTTCTGCACCCTCATCCCTGAATACTCACGGGTGTAGGTGGTCAGCGGTGATGCGATGGAAGCCACCGGAAACGGGTTCACCAGCAGCGCGGCAAAGCAGAGTGCAGCAGTGGCCCCCAGCGGGGATGGTGTTCGATCGTCATCGACGCCCAGTCGCAACAGACCACGCCGGTTAATTCCGGATCCAATTGCATACAATGCAATGACAAATACTCCGACCCACGCTTTGGAGTCGAGATTGCACCAGACGGCAATCAGTGCTGGTAACTTCCAGTGCAGCCCCGTTGAGTTCCCGAGACGGTGACGTGTCAGCAATACCATCGTCAGCGCCATTGCGGGCAGGGTAATCAGTTCGGGAGTGGGGAAAAAGTCCTGCGAACAGGCGACGACCGCAAAACCAACGCAGATTGAACTCCACCACGTGGGCAGGCCGGGAATGGAAATGCGGGAAAGCAGCCACGTGGTCGCCGCGGCAAGCATCACCTTGAGCGCCGTCAGGCCGAGTGGGCCGCCCAACTTCCAGGACAGACTGACAACATGATCAAACAACCAACTCACGTTGCTGACGGACTGATCCTGCATCGTCAGCGACAACGGGTCAGTTCGGGGCGGCAGGAACCCATTGCTCCACATATGCTCGCCTGATTTGATCAGGACCAGAGGACGTGTGTCGCTGAGCTGGGTGAAAGCCATCAGGATGGCGAGCAGAATCCCGGCCCAGCGGAGCATGAAGTCGCCTCGGATCGCTTCCTCCTCCACCAGTTCCGGTGTCAAAGGTTCATCATCAGGCAGTTCGTCGTAGTCCTCTTCATCAGGACCGTGCTGGTCAAAAGCATCAGAGAAGACAGGCCGAGCCGTCGTTGCTGCAGCCTCTGCGGAAGCCGCATTGTCGGTCTGCTGGTCCTCCGTACCGCCTGCTTTTGCAGAGCTGTCTGAGCCGGAAACTTCGGCGGCCTCTTCTGATTCTGGATTCTGTTCTTCGTCTGCCACGATGCTTCTTTCCCGGGATCGATACCTGAACAACGGCACAAAGCCGCCGGCTGGGACGTCGTAAACTGGAGTTCGTCTGACCGGTTTGCCCGATTTCGACGGTGCGAGGGGCAGAGTTCCGGCGAAGATTAGTACGTGTGAGAGATCGCTGCCGTTGGGGATTCTGCAACGAATCAGTCCATCCTGAACGTGATTTCGCTGAACGGCGGCGAATTCCCGATGTCCGGTCGAGAGAGTTCAATCCACTGCTCCGCTGGTAGCGATTAGTTGGTTTGGACTATGCTCGGGTGGAGTAACTTAAGCGATTCTTCCGGCAGGGGCATTCAGGTTGTCTCAACGGTCTGTGCGGCTCAATTCGGGCCGGAAATACGAGTTCCGGCCGGCTCGTTTTGTCCGCAGGCAGGATTTTTATCAGGAAAGGCCGGAAGGCTGTTACGCCTCGATTAGAAAAGTGAATGATGTCTGAACCCACTCCCGAAACACTTCAAATGCTGTCGCGATGTGGTCAGCAACCGCTGCTGCAGATCCTTGATCAACTCCCTGCCGCAGAGGCTGATCAGCTGCTGCAGATCCTGCTGGACGCCGATCTCGAAATGCTCGTGCAGGCGTGGCGAAACGCCGATGCGGAGCCAGTCACGGCGCCGAAATCGAATCGTGCAGAGACCGCTTCCGCACCCGCCAACGTCGTGTGGCAACCACAATCGGAGCAGGACCACCAGCGATGGATTCAGGCGACAGCGGCCGGGGAAGAGGAACTTTCAGCGGGTAACGTCGCGGTGATCACGGTGGCCGGTGGTCAGGGAACCCGACTCGGGTTTGATCAGCCGAAGGGGATGTTTCCGATCGGGCCACACTCTGGCCGGACCCTGTTTCAGATTTTTGCGGAGCAGATTCAGGCGCGCCGGCAGCGGTACGCCGCCCCGATCCCGTGGCTGATTATGACCAGTTCGGCAACGCATTCTGCCACGGTGGAATTTTTTCAGCAGCAGGCGTTCTTCGGGCTGGACCAGCGGACGGTCCACTTTTTTCAGCAGGGCAGCCTGCCAGCGCTGGATGCCAGGACGGGGCAGGTTCTGTTCGCTCGGCCCGGTGTTCCAGCTCTGTCCCCCGATGGTCACGGCGGATTGTTGCGAGCGTTGAAACGATCTGGTTTGCAGCAGCAGATGTCGGAGCAGGGAATCCGACACCTGTACTATCACCAGGTGGACAATCCCACCGCAATCGTTGCTGACCCGGCATTGATCGGGTTTCACAACACACACAAATCACAACTCACGACGCTGGTCGTCAGCAAAACGTCGCCGGAAGAACGGATGGGCGCGCTGGTTGAAATTGATGGACGTACTGAAATCATCGAATACAGCGAGCTCACACCGCAGCAGGCAGCCCGCAAAGATTCCACGGGGCAGTGGGTTTTCTGGGCCGGCAACACAGCCGTGCACGTGTTCTGTCCTGAATTCCTGCAGCAACTTACGAACGGGGATCGGAATCTGCCGCTGCATGTGGCGCGGAAAATGGTCCCCTGTGTCGACCTGCAGGGACAGCCTGTGCCTGCTGCTGATTCCGCAGTTCCCAATGCTGTGAAACTGGAACGCTTTATTTTTGATGCACTGCCCGCGGCTGAGCGGACGCTCATCGTGGAGGGCTGTCGGGAACGCCAGTTCAACCCGGTGAAAAATGCCACCGGAAGTGACTCCGCAGACACCTGCCGCGAAGCACTTAATCGGATTGCGGGGGAGTGGCTGAGGCGTGCCGGGCTGCAACTTCGTTCTGAGGCTGCGGTGGAAGTCAGTCCGCTCCAGGCTCTTGATGCAGAGCAGTTGTCCATGCGAGTGGCAGAGGGAGAGCTGCAGCTTTCGGATTTTCTGATGGATTGAGCGAGCAGAACGCAGATCCGTGGAGGCTCGGCAAAGGAAAACAGTGAGCGACCGGCGGTCGCTCACTGTTCATTCCGGGCATTCAGCCAGACGGTCTGCCAGACAGAGTCCGATCAGTAATCCCGTGGATTGACAAGCCCCTGAACGCGTTGCGGAAGCCCCATGATTCGCAGGAAGCCTTCGGCATCGGTTTGGTTGTAATCTCCCCCCTTTTCCATGCTGGCAATGTCAGCCCGATACAGACTGTTGGGCGAGGTGCGGCTGCTGACCCGGATATTTCCTTTGTAGAGAGTCAGTTTGATCTCGCCTGTCACCGGCTTCTGGGCTTCCCTGATGAACGACATCAGAGCGTCCATTTTGGGGCAGTACCAGAACCCGTAGTAGACCATTTCGGCGACCTGCGGGCTGAGCGTATCTCGCAGGTGAGTCAGGTCTCGGTCGAGCGTCATCTGCTCCAGCGCCTGATGAGCGGCGTAGAGCAGCGTCATCCCTGGAGACTCGTAAACACCGCGGCTTTTCATACCCACGAATCGATTTTCAATGATGTCGATTCGCCCGCATCCGTTCCGACCGCCAATGCGATTCAGTTCAGCTACCAGCGCAGCCGGTCCAAGAGCCTGGCCATTGACTGAGACCGGGACGCCACTTTCGAAGCTGATCGTGACAGCCTCTTCCGCGTCGGGGGCCTGTTGGGGCGAAACCGTCATCCCAAAGTCGATGATCGTCTCACCATCCACCATTGGATCTTCGAGATCTCCTGCTTCGTAGCTGATGTGCAGACAATTTTCATCACTCGAATAAGGCTTGCTGATGCTGGCTTTCACCGGGATGTTTTTGCGTTCACAGTATTCGAGCATTTCGGTTCGGCCGGGGAACAGATCCCGAAACTCCTGAATTCTCCATGGGGCAATCACATTGACGCCCGGGTCGAGCGCTTCTGCGGCCAGCTGGAAGCGACACTGATCATTGCCCTTTCCGGTCGCCCCATGCACAAAGGCGACTGCATTCACCTCGCGGGCACGCTGCAGGCAGGCTTTGGAAATCAGCGGTCGGGCGATACTGGTGCCGAGCAGGTAAATGTTCTCGTAGCGGGCCTGCCACTGCATGACGGGAAAGGCAAAGTCCTGGCAGAGTTCGTCGGTAATGTCCACGCTTAACGAGGATGCCGCTCCAATATCGAGCGCCTTCTGAATAATTGCCGGCCGATCTTCACACGGCTGACCCAGATCCACGTAAAGACAGTGGACGTCATAGCCCTTGTCCTGAAGCCAACCCACAAGGACGGATGTGTCGAGGCCACCGCTGTATGCCAGTACTACTGATTCACCCACAGGTTTACTCCACTGCGTCAGATTTGAGCCTGTCCGGAATGAGGCTGAGTGATAGGGAGGGGGACGCAGCGACCGGAATTTGCTGGCGTTCCAAAAAACTGCTGTGCTGCGGATAGTATCGCCTGAACACACGGTCGCCACCCCTCCGCCTTGATTTCCCGTGAAAGGCGAAATCATCCGAGCGGGCCACTGACGAAAGTCAATGCCGCCGATGCTTTCTGCTGCTCTGCAGTGAACATCGCTGCTGACACCCGGTGAATTCGCCTGCGTTAACGGGAGAACGGAAAAACGATAATGCATTGGCGTGTTTTCTTTTCGGATCTCGATTTTCATGCCGATGTCAATTAAGCTGTGAACACAGGGGGAATTCCGGATTCATCACGTCACCAGTCGTGCTGGCGACAGGTCTCGACGTTTCCATGTTCTGTTTCCCGCCGTGTTCTGTTTCCCGCCGTGTTTGCCATTCCCGCCTCACTCTCTGAGAGATCACTGCAATGCTGCGTCTCAATGGGTCAGCTCATCGGTTTTGTGACGGAATCTCGCGTCGAAGTTTCGTCCAGTTGGGAGCGTTATCCGCGGGCGGCCTGACGCTGGCGGATCTGCTGGCCGCAGAAAAATCGGGAAAACCTGGCGGCCATAAATCCGTGATCATGGTGTATTTATCAGGCGGACTGCCGCATCAGGACAGCTTCGATCCCAAGCCCAACGCACCGTCCGAGGTCCGCGGCGAATTTCAGCCAGTGCAGACGGTTGTACCGGGGACACAGTTCAGCGAGCTGCTGCCGCAGTTGTCTCTCGTTGCTGACAAATGCTCCATCATTCGCTCCATCGTGGGGCAGCGTGACGAGCATTCCAGCTTCCAGAACCTGACCGGCTTTTCGATGGGTCAGGTACAGCGGGAGGGGATCCCGAATTTTGGTTCGGTCGTTTCCAAACTGCAGGGTCCAGTCAACGCGGTCACGCCTCCTTTTGTCGACTTATTTCCGACAATGAAGCATCGTCCGTACAACAGCACCGACGCCGGGTATCTCGGCAGCGCATGGAATCAAGTGCGTGCTGACGGTGAGGACCTCGCGAGCATGCGGCTGAGATATGTTGAGAACCCGCAGTTTACCGCCCGTCGAGATCTCCTGTCTCAGCTGGACGGGTTTCGTCGGGATCTGGATGCAGCCCCGGTTGATGCAATGCAGGAAAGCTACCGGCGGGCGTTTGACGTGCTGACCAGTTCAAGGCTGGTTGACGCGATGAATGTGGAGCAGGAAGACCCCGCAATCCTGCAGATGTACGGCCGCGGTTCCTCAAAGCATCTTGGCGACGGCGCTCCGCTGTGGAATGATCAGTTGTTGATCGCCCGCCGACTTGTCGAAGCTGGTGTCCGAGTTGTCACTGTTGCTTACGGATTCTGGGACACTCACGGGAATAATTTTGACCACTGCCGAAAATACCTGCCGACTCTTGATACCGGCCTTTCGGCTTTAATCCGGGACCTGTCCGATCGAGGTCTTGATCAGGATGTCACCCTCGTGGTTTGGGGCGAATTCGGCCGTACTCCGAAAATCAACGACAAAGCCGGGCGAGATCACTGGGCCCCCGTGCAGTCCGTGCTGTTTGCCGGCGGTGGAATGCCGGCGGGGCAGGTCATCGGATCTACAGACCGGATCGCGGCTTATGCCGAAGATCGCCCAATTCATTACCGGGATGTGCTGGCTACGGTGTACAGGAATCTGGGGGTCGACAGCAGTCTGTTCATTCGTGATCAGGCTGAACGCCCGGTTCGGATTCTGCCGGAGGATGCACATCCGATTCGCGAACTGGCAGTTCCCGGTCAGGTCTGAGAGATTCTCATTGACCAACGGGCGTGTGGGATTTGAATTGCGAACCGGAAGCCTTTGACTGCTGCTCATGCGTATCGGCCAGTTTTCTCGCCTGGGCGATGCTGGAGTCGATCAGGAGTCGCATCTCCAGGGTGATCTGTCCGGAAGCTGGCATCACAAACTGCCAGTGGGGAACAACACAAATACTCTGCTGCTCCGGTGCCTGATCTGTTGTCGTAAGAATCGGGAAGATCCAGAAGTCTGCAACATCAGCCAATTCGAGGCTGACATCCACTCCGAGTGCTTCATCGATCATGCAGACACGGTCCGTTTGTCGCAGAATCAGAGTTTCATTGAGGCCTCCCTGCGGCTGTCCGTCGGAGTCGTAAAAGTAGCTCTCGTCGGTTCCGGAAGACAGTGACGAAAAATTGAACTCCACCCCAAAATGAATCGTTGCCCCCGGTTCTGTACCACCAAGGCAATACTGGATCAGCAGCTCGCCGGGGCGGTCGAGCGAGGCCATGATCGTCTTGCGAATCGTAGTCGGCTTCTCTTCAACCAGCCCCGTTGCATTCATTTCAAGGGCGATTCGTGTTTCGCCCTCGTGCAGCACCGCATTGTAGAGTGCTGTTTCAAAATCGCTGATTAACCCCTGCTGACACTGGAATTCCACAAGAGTCAGATCTGGTTGCAGAAAGTGATCCACAAGGATCCGGCGGGGCCAGAATCTGGCCGCTGGTTCGTGTGTTTTGGGCTCGAGGTCAGTGCCTTCGGAGACAATCGCTGATGCGTCCTGAGGAAGTGGAGGGCAACTGAAGGCCGCCTGAAGATTGATTGCCGGCGTGCGGACGTCCAGTTGGGTCAGGTGGCCCCCAACCGCCGGTGAGAACATCGCAGAGATGCGATGGTTATTGATCTTCACCTCCTGCCGCAGGTCGAAATTGAAATCTTCAATTTCACCGCTGATCCAGGTCGCTGAGCTGCGTTCAATTTGCAGCAGCAGGTTCTCTGCAGTGATCAGTTCGTGGTAGACCGCATCACGCAGGCGCGGGCAGAACAGACCGCTGCCGGAATCACTCCAGTAAGCATTATGGCACTGACCGCGATAAAGATGTCGCCTTGCGGTTTCAACAGTCTGTCGATGTGTGTCCAGCAGAATGTCGGAACTGCAAATACGTGCAAGCTGACGACTGACCTCAATCATTCGGGAGTACATATCGAGGCTTTCCTGCCACTGGTAACGCAGATTGCGCCACGACACGATTTCAGTGACGGGAGTGTCGGTGCCGGGAGTTACGACCGTCCGCGGAATTCCGGCAAGCGGACTGAACGAGCCTGCAGGTGACTGGTTGTCCAGAAGCTGAGACGGCGTTGAGGTCTGCAGCCAGGATCGCGAATCTGACAACAGCTTTAGAAATTCCGTCAGCCAGTTGATTGCTGATATTTCTGCACCGAATTCATCGGAGGAAATCAGCAGACTGCCTTCGATCGGCAGGATGATACTGCGGTCTTCGTGATCGTGCGGCCGCAGTTGGTCCAGAAACTCGGCAGGAGTGACTGTTGCAGGAAGCGACAGCAGCGCATTGCAGGACGGCAGCAGTGCGATTGTCCGTCCTGCACTTTCAGCCGCGTAACAGCCGGTTCGGAAGTTTTCTTCTTTACCAACGGAAACGAAGTGGGCCTCATTCAGGATGACATATTGAAGTCCTGCGTCAAAAATGTCCTGCGGCAGCGATTCATCCCAGACATCCTGAGCCAGCAGCATCCCACGGCTTTCGCTGCAGAACACTTCGTCGATGCGATGGGCGCACAGTTCAATCTGGCCGATTCGATCGGCGGCGGGAATTCCGGCAAGAATTGGCTGGTAGAGTGCCCCGCCCAGAATTTCGACGCGCTCGGTTTCCACAAGGATTCGCAATCGACTCAATGCTGCGGGACGGTGCTGCTCCAGCCACTCCAAAAGCAGACCGGAGATATGAATGGAGCAGTACCAAAAATCGGAGGACTCCATCAGCCGCAGGCATGGCATCAACGCCCCTTCGACACAGATTCGAAATTCGTCGTCTGATGTACCTGGAGGCAGATGAAAGTTCAGGCTTAGTGAGAGGCGTAGTGAAGCAGCCATTGGTCGTTCTGGCAGTGTTTGACAAAGGAAACTCGACAACGAATACCTGACGCTCAGTGCATTCCTGGAGGATACAGCAGAAGCGGAGGGATAGGGGAGGTGAACTGAGTGACTGACTGCAGAATCTTCAATTGCTGGCGGCGGACCACGGAGTTTGTGCGGTTTGCGGGGATTGGGCGATGCGAGGTGTGATTCAGCTGTCAGGAGGGTGAGTTGGCCGACCGTGCCGGGGGCATCCATAAGAACTCGTTGAGCAGGAATCCATCAGCTCTGCCGGACCAACTTTTCGGAACAGCAGGTTCGCCGCATTGGTTCAGGCTGGCCTGTCCTAAATACCGTTACGTCTCCGAGATCTCGGCCGGGAATCTTGTCGCAGAAGGTCGTTTCCACGAGAGTATGGTCTTCAATCTCGGTAGTGTTCCCGATT
>JAFMMM010000368.1 GCA_017859815.1 Planctomycetota bacterium
CACGCGCGCAGTCCGCCAATCGCCGAAGGCATAAACCGGCTCTCAGCCGGACCGGAAGAAGTGGGTGGCACCGCCAAATGCGTTCCGCGTGGTCAACGAACCACGCGCGCAGTCCGCCAATCGCCGAAGGCATAAACCGGCTCTCAGCCGGACCGGCAGAGGTGGATGGCACCGCCAAATGCGTTCCGCGTGGTCAACGAACCACGCGGGCAGTCCGCCAGTCGCCGGCGGCATAAACCGGCTCTCAGCCGGACCGGATTGAGTCAGGGTGCGGGGATTTCGTTCAATGTGTAGTACGCATTGACATGCAGCAATGGTTCGCCCGCGGCGGAGCGCAATGGGCTGGCATCGAATTCGTGCACGTGCCCCTTCACCAGTCCGCTGACGGTCAGATGCACCGAAAGCCGGTCCTGAGAGACGACGGCTTCTGTGACTACCGGTACGGTCCGATCAACCTCCGGACTGCCGTATCCCTGCTGGTAAATGTGAGTAAACGCACCCATCGTCCATGTTTCCGGGCGAGACGCGATCTGGGGATCGACCGGTTTGGTGAACTGCACATCAAAGCCGTCCGCCGCCGCTGTAATCTTCAGCATTTCAAATGGAACTTTGCCCGTCCAGTCCAGCCGCTGCAGCGAATAAGCTTCCGGTCCCCGCACTGGCCAGCCACGATTCGTCCCGCCCATCAGCAGGTCACCGGAAGGAGTGAACTGGCAGGTCAGTAGTCCGGTCGCCAGGCCCTCGCGAAATGGATAGCACGCTCCCTGCCACACACCATTGACCTGTTCCGTCGTGGCCCGCATCATCACGCTCAAGCTAAAGTCGCCAATGAAAATCTGATCACGAAACGGGCCAAATTCTCCTCCGGTGCGATCCACCTGAAACCCGCTGATCGAACGCCCCATACGGATATAGGGAAATACGACGGCATAAGGAACCAGTTGTGGCACCCGTTCACGCTCCACAACAAGGCGTGAACGACTTTCGGGTTCCGGCGGCTTCGGCCCCAAAGCATCTGTCAGGTCGTACCAGTTGAAACTCACGGGATGCCCCATGAAGCCATTCTGTTGGAGGACTTTCAGCGAACACGAACCGTTCCACGGTCCCTGGCTTTCGGCATAAAACATCACACCATGCTCATTTGGTCCAATCCCACACGGACTGCGAATACCACTGCACACAGGTTGCGTCTGTCCGTCGGGAGTAATCTTCAGGCACCAGCCGCGAAACGGGACTTTGGACCGGTAAGACTCGCTTAAACAGAGAGCCACCCAGATGTTCCCTTCCGGATCAGGCTTCGACCCAAAGGCAAATTCGTGGTAATGACTGAAGCCCCAGTCGTCACTGATGGTTTCAAACAAATCCGCTCGTTCGTCCCCGTCGGTGTCGGTGACACGTGTCACTTCGGTCTGCTGCGTAATCCAAAAGCTGCCGTCGCGGTAACCCAACCCCAGAACTTCATCCAGCCCACTGGCAAAGCGATGAAATGTTGGCTGCGGGTACTGATCGAAGGCTCCCTTCACCAGCCAGATTTCACCACGGCGTGTTCCCACGGCCAGACGCCCGTCCGACAGCACCTCGAAACTGCCGCACTCCAGCGACAATTCTTCAGGCACCGGCAGATCCACAATCCGGTAATATTCTTCCTCCCGCTCAGCCGTCCCCCAATACTCCCCCAGCGTCTGCGCGGGCACGGAGGGCAGAGTTATCAGGCTGGCCAGCAGCAGCGATATGCGAATACCGTTTACCACGAGTACACCATTTCCAGCTTAAGTTGCAGTTTTCCGGGTGGCAGCGAGATTTGAACTTCCTGGCCCGCTTCCGTTGTGACAAGTTTGACCGTCTGTTTTTGCTGCAGCTGCAATTGCAGCCCCGCATCTGTTTTCCACGTATGATCGCCGAGAGCTTCAATGGTGGTCCCCGACAGCAGCCGAAACGAGCGTGGACCATCGAGGTCCGCAGCTGTGAACGTGATTGTGCGTTGCAGAGTTTGCTGGTCAGTGCCAGCCGCGAATTCCTGCACGGAAACCCCGTCAGCCCGATAACGCAGCGAGGGGCGGCGAACTGCATCGAGGCTGTAACCACCAAATCGATAACCCGCCGGCCGACGATTCGCTTCACTCTCTTCCCACGGAGCAGCCGGGTTCGTCAAGTCAGGGCCTTTCGCCAGCTGCACCACTCGGTCTCCCAGCGGTCGCGCCGTCCCGTGCCCCTGACTTCGCCAAACGCCGCCGGGGTCTGCAAACGGGCCCTTCCAGATCATCGCCAGTCGCATCTGCTCAGCATCAAAGACCAGATTGACCTGCTCCGGATAGCCCACTCCAATTCCGCGTTTCCCAATTCCCGGCCAGCTGCGTCGCAGCATGACCGCTTCGTCCGTGGCGAGCAGCTGCAACGATTCCTGAATTAAACCGCTGGGCACGCGGGCCTGTCGTCCCTCTTCCAGATACACCCACAAGGCTTCCAACTGCTGATTTGTATCTCCATCAAGAATCTGGCGGCGAATCGCCCGGCCCCCGGGCCAGAATGACGGCATCACAGTTCCGGGACTAATCCGCTGTGGCTGCAGCAGATAATCCACAAACCAGTCCCGCTGCAAGCGCTCCGTCATTTCTGTCAGATCGAGTGCTGACATCGTGGCTGCCGGTTTTCTTTGAAACGTGTGACAGGCGATACAGTTCAACCCCTGATTTCCTGCCAGCTGATGGCCCGCCGCTTTTGGTTCCTTACGTTCCCGGTTATCAGCGAACTGACGATACTCGCGATCCGGCTGATCGTCCTGTTCCGTCAGCAGGTCCACCAATGGTTCCACCTGCTGCACACCAAATCGCGGCATCCGTGTTTTCATATAGGGCCGCACTGAGCGACCACTGACGAGGACCTGCCGCAGCCACCGCGGATTCAGTTTGTTGCCCACACCGGTTAATGGCGGTGGAATTCGCCCCTGTGGTCCCAGATTAAAGTCCACCGTTCGGAAGTACTCGTCGCGATCCGGATCAACTCCTCCCACCCCATCACGCTGATGACAGGAATAGCATCGCAGAGTTGCCATCGCCGCCATGATCGGCCGGGGTTCCGCAGATAACCGACCACCCACGAACTGCGACAGCAGCTGCCGTTCGGTTTCCGTCAGGTTGTAATCCGGCCACTCGCCATCAGCAGCATCCGAAAGGCAGCCCTGATCTGCATCAACAATGGTGAACTGCACAGCATCAGCAGGCTCCACCGGCTCGTGGCAGGCCGCACACCCATACCGGCGGTAGTGCTGCTCCCCGGCAACTGCCAGTTCTGCTGCCACAGCGAACGGGGCGGCCTGAGCATCAGCATTCTGCATCAGGTAATGAGCCAAATCTTCGGCCTCCGTGTGTGACAACTGCATGTTCGGCATACGACCAGCCGGTCGAACTGCGGAAGGATCTTCCAGAAAACTCACGAGCGCTGCCAAACCGGATCGCTCCGCCACATTCCCCAGCGGAACAGATTCGGCAGCCAGCAGTTCCTGCCCCTGACTGTCGCGGGGAGAATGACAGGAAACGCAGCCCACACTGTGGAACAATTCTTCACCGCGGTGCGCCTGTTCGCCGTTGAACTCTCCCCCCTGAAATGGGCGGTCGCCGCGAGATAAGAGAAAGTGCGTGAGTTCCGTGGCGACTTGCTCACGCTTCAGTTCAGGCACCGACTGCAGGGCATGCGGCATGCGCGAACCGGGCTTTGCCGCCTGCGGATCCTGAAGGTAGCGAAGCAGATACTCGGGACGCAGTCGTGCCCGCACGTCCAGCAACAGAGGTGCTCGATCTGCACTGACACTGCCCGCGGTCACCTGCTGCCACCGCCGATCATTGTGACAGGCACGACAGTTCAGACGATCGAACAACGCGGCGGCAGTGACGTGTTCGGGAACCTGCCCGCCTCCGGCCAGCGGTCCCACAGCAGGAGTCTCAACGCGCACATCCCGCAACTGCATCAGATACCGCAGCAGGTCGAGAAATTGCTGGCGCGATTCCAGTCGATCGGGCAGACCGTCAGGCATTGCGGAGACATCGCTGAGGCGTCGTTCTTCAATCTTTGCCAAAGGAACTTCCACGGTTGGGTAGGGCGGGGTGGTCAATCGCCCAGTCAGGTTCCCGCCCTTTTCCCCCATGACTCGCAGCGCTTTCACCAACCCGTCCGTAGTCTGCACCACCGTTAGCTCAAAACCTTTGGTGATCTTACGGGATGGATGCAACAGGGATTCCAGCAGATGTTCGTCTGAAGTATCAGCCGGCAACTGCCGCAGATCCGGAGCCAAACGGTCTACCCCGACGTCGTTGTGACAACTTGCACAGGCAGTTTCTCGTTGAGCAAACAAAATGGACCCACGGACCGCATCACCAGACTGCCTCGCATCCTGCAGGATTTTCGCCGCAGATTCCTGACGCAGTTGGTCGGTCAGTCCCTGAGCAGACGCGCTGGTTGACCCGAACGTCGCCGAGGCCGCCAGCAGCATCAGACTTTGCAAAGCCAGGACTCGTTTCAGCATTCTGTTTCCCTCTTCCCGCCAGTCAGCGGTTCGCCGTCATCACCAGCGGGAGATTCTGAGCAGTCGCTTGCAGGCAATCGCGAATTGCCCAACATCGTAAACCGCAGCCAATCACCGGCAAATTCACTGCCTCGCGGCCGTTTCCGAGAGCAGTTTGATCATCCCCTGTCCCAGGGCCTGCCCAACTCTCATGTACGTTTCGGCATTGCCGTTGTAATGAAAGTCCTGATTCCTTGGGGATTCTTCAGGCGTCTTCCAAAAATCGCGTGTCTCGACCGTGATCACATTTTTACGAAACTGCGGGTAATTGTTCTTTTCGCCACTGACGGCCAGCTGAGCCGCGGCGACAGTTGCGTGTCCACCACTCATTTCCCAACCACCGAAGCCCACAGTAGCGATCGCAAAGGGAGCCTGCGGCGCCGAAAATTTTTCTCGCAACGAGCCGATCAAATGGACAAGGTTTTGCTCGTAGCGACTGGCGTAAGGTTCGCCGCCGTCCTTGTGCCCCTGCCACCACACGAAGCCAGCGATCTCGTAGCCACGATCAGCCCAGTGCGGAAACTCGCTGTTGAATTTTTTCAGGACTTCCGCCGCGCCATCGAAGCAATCGTCGTACTGTTTCCCCGCATACCAGTCGATCTTTTCGGCCGTTGTCCCCTTTTCCCAGCGTCCCGGCGAATCTCCGTA
>JAFMMM010000369.1 GCA_017859815.1 Planctomycetota bacterium
CTGCGTCGCCCACCGCGAGGTTGCCGGCGATGACGGCCGTTTGCGGTTCCAGTGACTGGCTTAATGCAAGAAATCCTCCGCCAGCGATGAGCAGCATGATGATGATCAGTCTGATCATTGCTCTTCTCCTGTTGTTTGCTGCGCTGCATCAGATGCGTTGTGCTGTGCTGTGGACGGACGCACTGTTGTTCGCATCTCCGTTTCGGCGTCTTCCAGCATCGCCGCCGGATTCAACAGTACGGGATCACCAGCAGTAAGTCCGCTGAGTACTTCAATAAAGACGTCGTTGCTTTTTCCCAGACGAAGCGGTCGCCGCTCCGCTCCCTGCTGTGTCTCGACCCAGCAAAAACTGCCCTGTTCGGATTCGACAACTGCGGCAACCGGAATCAGCAGGACGTCGTCCTGTTCGGAAAGAACAATTTCCACTTCGGCACTCATTCCCGGCTTCAGGCCTTCGTCTTCCGGAAGTTCAATCACCGTGTCGTATTTTACGACATTTCCCGTCCACCACCCCGCCGGCCGTGTCACGGAGGCAACTTCAGATACGGTTGCACGCAGCGTGCGATCGGGAAGCGTGACGATGGCTTCCAGCCCCGGGCGAACCTGATCCACCACGGATTCGTGAACACCCAGTCTCACCTGCATCCTGCGCAGGTCGGGGATCAACAGCAGCACCTGGTCTTTGCGGACCGTGGCACCCTCCGTAATGTCCGGGGTGGACTTCCATGATGCGGCTGATGGATAGATGACCAGTCCGCTCCGCGGCGCCCGGATTACGCAGTCCGCGAGTTCCTGTTTCGCGCGATCACGACGCTTGATCTCCATGGCCAGTCCGGCTTTGTCCGCGGCCAGTTTGGATTCACTGGCGATGAGATTTCCCTTGAGAGTTTCCAACTGCATTTCGCGGGTGAAATTCTGCAGCACGTGAATTTCTGTTTCCTTCACCTGCAGCTCCAGCTCGGCCTGCTTTAAGGTGTAGCCGTTGGCCTCAACTTCGAGAGCTGTCGCAAATCCCTGACGGAATAAGGTTTCAGAGCGAGCCATCATTCCGCGGGCATTCCGCAGGTTGCGTTTGTGTGTCTCAAGGTCTTTTTCCAGCTCCTGCAGCTGAGAGCGATAGCGACCTTTTTCGTAGGCCTCGATGGCAATGTTTGCCTTGTCGACACTTGCCTGAGACTCTGCCAGAGTTGCTTCGGCAATAAAGGTATTGGTCTTGGTCAGGCTGTATTGTTCCTCCACCACCTTGGTGTCCAGCCGGACCAGCTCCTCATCCTCTTCAACGATCGTCCCTGTCGGAATCACCCAGGTCACTGTGCTGAAACCGCGGATGTTGCACTTGATTTCTGTGTTGCTGGAACTCTCCAGCGTGCCCTGTTCGGTCACGGTCACAACCAGACGGCCGCGGGCAACATTGTGAGTCAGGTAATTCGATTTGTCTGATGCTGTTGTGGACGTGTACCAGACGGTTGCGGCACCACTCGCGATCAGGATCAGGCCAATTCCAAGTGACCACCACAAGACCGCTCCGTCAGTTGCAGCTCTTCGTGACTTTGCTGAGATGATCTGGGAAACGTGTGTGGGATGTTGTCGCATCGCTGGCCTGTTGACGTCTGGCTGGAAACGAGCCGCTGACTGGTGCTGTACGGATCTGTCAGTGCAGTCGCTGCCACGTCTTGTGGTGTGGTGCCACAGTGCTGGTTGGAGGGGAGCGGTAGGATTGACTTGCGGGAGGCGCAGACAGGACTGCCGGAATTCCTTCAGTGAACACCCGCACCATGCTTGATGCAGTATGCACCACGAATGCGAACTAACCAAAGGATGCCTGCGGTCGTGGACTGTGTTTTTTCGAAAAGACAGTTGTCGGGCGAGAAAGCCATCACTGCCGCGGAACGGGCGGTACTGACGGCAGGTCTGAGCTGGAATCCTGCGAGTTTTGGATTCCTGCCGCAATTTCTTCAGTCGAGTCCGTTAATTCCGGAATTTCCGGTGGCAGCGGTGTCGACGCTGCGGTGCTGTTGACCTCCTCCAGCTCGACCGAGCGTTCAATCCACCGCCCGGAAGCATCCAGCTGCATAATCCCCAATTCCCGGTACAGTCGCAGCCGGGAGGCGTAGTAGTCCAGCCATGCGGAAAGAAAACTGTTTTGTGAACGCTGCAGTGAACTTTGGGCCGCCAGCAGATTGTAGGCAATGGTTGGATTGATCTGTGCCCGCATGCCCGGGGCCAGTTGCGGTGGCGGTGCGAGCAGAGAAAGCTGAGTCTGGTCCACTCGACGCAGGGCAATCGAGACAGCTCGACGCTGAATTTCCAGCTGTCTGCGGCGCTGATTCAGGGTTCTCAGCAGTGCTCGCACCCCCTTCTGCAGGCTATCCTGCGACTGAATGAAGTTTCGTCGACTTTGCTGATACCGAATCAGAGTTTCCCGGTACCCGTTGCGTTCCAGCAGCCGTGTTAACGGTGCATCAAATTCCAGCCCCAGTCGCAGTCGGCTGGTTGCCGTGCGGAAGTCAATGGGATTATTGCGAGCCGTTCTCAGGTCTCCACCACCGGTGATGGTCAGATTGGACTGCAATGCGTCTGCGGCAACCTGAATTGCCCTCCAGTCATCCACCAAAGCCGCGCGGCCGTTCATGAAGTCCAGTCGATTCTGGAGCGCGAATTCAAAGGCTGCATCCGGGGCCAGTTCGATCTCTTCGACGGCAATGAGTTCAAGCCGAGCCTGAGCTGGGATCAGAGTCAAACGCTCCACCAGTTGAAGGTAGGACTGAATCCACGCTGTGAGATCGCGAATGGTGGCAGCCGCAGGCTGGCTGTCGATCTGGCCACGGAGATTGCTGAAATCTCCGTCCAGCTTCTGCGAGCCGTTGGGGCCCTGTTCCAGATCCAGCAGACGCTCCTGCAGCCTGTCGCGGTCTTCAAGAAAACGCAGCTGATCTTCCGAAGCCATTGAGGAAAGACGCATGCGGGCGACTTCGTCGAGTTGCTGCAGATCGCTGCGTGCCGTGTCAAACAATGCTGTCACTGCAGGAAAAATCTCGCTGATGTCCTGCAGAACCTGTTGCGGTTCTCTCGATAACTGTCGCGATTCTGCCTGGATCAGATAAATCGCTCGCGCTTCCAGCAGAGACGCTTCGGAGCTGTCAATAAAGTCGGTGCTGTATTCCGGCTTAACTCCATTGGTCAGCTGCTCGATCAGCGGATTGATCTGATTCAGGAGACTGCGAATCGAACCCGCGGTTTGGGCTGAGTCTGCTGTGTAAGATTGCAGAAACGTAGAAACCAAATCCCGATCCGCGGCATCAATCCGAGTCAGAAAATCAGGAGTGTCGCGTTGCAATTGGCTGAGTTGAACAGGGAACTGCTGCAGGCGGCGTGTTGTTGTTTCCAGAGTTCGTTGAAGCTCACGAAGCGTCTGGAATTGAACTTCCGGTTCCTGGCCGGGTAAGCCTCGAAGCGAATCCTGCAACAAGGGCTGCTGAGCCAGCAGCGCGGACAATTCCCCCAGGTCGCCAAGACGGCGTTGCAGATTCAATAATTGATTCAGAATCGGTGTCCCCTCAATCGGCAGCAGCTGAAACCCGCTGACTAGCTGCTCGTCCAGTACGACAGGAATATCGGGGGGCAGCCCAAGGATCTGAGTCTTGAAATTGTCGACCGACAGTTCCAGCCTGTTGGTCTGATCAAGCAGCAGTGCTTTGCTGGATTCAATGTCCTGACGAAACTGATCAACCTGAACAATGTCAATCAGTTCGTTGTCGTACAGTGCGTCCAAACGATCCAGAGTGCGCAGTTGCAGCTCAAGATTGTCCCGCGTGTTACGAATCTGGCGAGCTTGTTCCAGAAGCCCAAGATAACCACCGACTCCGCCGAAGCCGGAGAAAGACTGCAGGGACGTTCCCGAACCACCACGACTGGGGCCGCGAACGCCCAGCTCTCCGATGACCACCTGAGTAAAGAAGCCCTGGCGAAATTGAGTGTATGCCCTTAGATTGCCGAGCAGACGACGCTCGTCCAGTGTTAATTGTTCCAGTGCAACATCGCGTCCGGCACCCCTTAACAGGGGCTGGACTATCGAAAAACTTGCCAAAGAACTGGCGAGGTTGACGTCTCCCTCCGTCAGTTCAAAAGCGAACGTATTGGCGAAGCCCGCAAGAACTTCACCGGCGGTTGCAAGACGCCGTCTCGCTTCGAAATCCGTGGTCAACTCCAACCGGTTGCTTTCAATCCCAACTCCTGGGTCGTTTACAGTGTAGGAACCGGTCCCCGGGTTAAAGGCAATGGCGGCTGGAAACTTCCGGCCCTGATGGCGAGCGCTGGCATTGGAGCCGCCGAAGAATTGCGTATCGAGGCGAAATCGTTCGCCAGTGACATCAAGAGCGCTGAGGTACAGCGATTCCAGCGACAACTGGTGCAGCGGGGAATGCAGGTAAGCCAGACTGACGGACGAATCAATATCCAGAAGCAAACTTCCGTCTTCCGTCAGCTTCGCATATTCGTCAAGTTTCGAACGCCACGCCGGGTTTTCCAGTTGTTTGCGAACGCCGTTGTCCAGCCAGTGTTCCCAGCCGGAATGTCCGTCGACCTCCTGCATGTACTCGTTCGCCGCAGGATCATCCATTGGCATCGGAGATCGATCGGGAAGCCAGGGGTCGAAGAATCGGCTGCGCGGATCCATTTCCACACTAATCTTCTTCGCGCTCCAGCGAGGATCTGAGTTGCGTTCTGCGATGACAGTGTACACTTCGCGATCAGCATCGACGCGGTACTCAGATTGCGCACAGCCGAGCAGCAGATTGGCCAGCAGGCTAATTCCCGCTGGCATCACGAGCAGCAGGTTTCGAATAGCAATAGCTTTGAATAAACGCACGGAGAACCTCGTCAGCCACAACCGGGGCTGGAATTAAGTCGTTGAATCTCCGCCTTCTCCATCATCGGTATCGGGTTCCACGTGGGCAAGCTTTAACGTTTCTGCCGGTTGCGCGGGATAGGCAGGATTTTTCCATGATGTCCTGCGCCAGCCGAAAGTCGTTTTGCGCTGGCCGAATCGGCGGTTTGAGCCGGCTGAGAGCCGATTTGAGCCTTCGGCGACTGGCGTGATGCCGCATGTTTCGTTGACCACGCTGGTGCCACCCACCATCGCGGTGCCATCCACCATTTGCGGTGCCACCCACCTTCTGCGGTGCCATCCACCATTTGCGG
>JAFMMM010000370.1 GCA_017859815.1 Planctomycetota bacterium
ACCGGATCCGCGCATTCCGCCTGGCATTGAGCTTCCGGATCCGCGCATTCCGCCTGGCATTGAGCTTCCCGCCCCACCCATTCCCGGTGCTCCGGGCATCCCCGGCGCGCCGGACATTCCCCCCGGAAAACCTCCGGACCCGTCATCCGGGTAACCTTCCTCGCCATAACCTTCGCCAAATTCGCCGAAGTCTTCGCCGCCGGGAAAGCCTCCTCCCGGAAAACCACCGGACTGGCCGGGAGGAGCGGCAACGGGGCGCTGACTGGCAGCCTGAAGCAGCGACAGCAGCAGGCTGGGAAGAGCCGTGTCCTTCGGTGACGTAGTGACGCGATGATCAATTGCTGCAAGCACTCGCGGATCGCCGGCAGTGGCTGCGTTCTGCATATCGTCGTCAGACCATGTGGCAACATCGGCAGGCAGGGTCGGGCCTGCATTACCGCCTGCGGGGCCGCCCATGCCAGGCATTCCGCCGGGCATCCCGGGTGCTCCCGGCATTCCGCCCATCATTCCTGGTGCGCCACCCATTCCCGGCATTCCGCCCATCATTCCTGGGGCTCCGCCCATTCCGGGCATGCCAGCCATGCTGCCGGCGCCGGAGGATTCGGCGGGAGGATTCATTCCTGGCGCGCCACCGGAGGACATTCCGCCGCCGGACATTGCACCCGCAGATCCTGGCATCCCTCCTTCTCCGCTGTCAGCTGGGGCAGACATTGTTGGTGGAGGCGTTGCGTCGCCGGAGGCTGCAGCCTGATCGGTACCGGCATCAGCGGAGTCCGATTCTTCGGAACCACAGCCAGTAGTCCAAAAGAGACCACAGATGGTCAGAAGCAGGAAGATTCGAGAATCACACGGTCTGGCTGGGAGTAATTTCACAATGTGTCTCCTGGGCAGAAATGCCTGAGTCCAGATGATCGCTCAGGTCAACTGACTTCATCGCGGCCGGTAAAAACGACGATGAGAGGCAGGTTGGTAAAATCAATGCTTGTTATTTCGGGCGATCACGGTTTGTCGCCTTCAGTGTTAGGATCCGCAGGGTATCAAACTCCTGTGATTTGTAGCCGTGTCACTTTGGACATTGGCTCGCATGATTGATCAGCTTGCCTGTCCTGATATTGATCGTTTAGAAAATCGGGAGGTGTGCCCGGGGATGAGCCGAGAAACCTGGTACTTACAGGCCGTCCAATCCAGCCACCACAGTGCGAAGCTTTCGGCCAAATTTGATCGGGCCCTGATCAGGCAGCGCCAATTGGAGGCGTCTGCAGGAGTATTTGCCCGCCAGATGAAGCATGACAGAAAAGCACCACTGTGGTTTGGTGATGCGGTTCATTGTTTGCGAGATTTTTCGGTTCTGGCCCCGAGAAATCACATCTGAGCAGTATATCGGTGGAATGCCAACAGTGCGGTTTGATGTTGGTTTCCAGAAGAGTTTTTGGACGAATCGAAGGTTTCTTGCTGTTCATTAAGTACTTTTCGCCGTTTTTTACATTCCGCGTGGATTCATTTCTCAGTCGGCCAGTGAGGCGGCGTAATAATAACACCGCTCGGCTCGGCTACCCCAAGTGCGTTCTTCAAACAGTCAAACGAGAATTCATGGTTCACGGGCGATCGCAAATTCTTCGATTCACCCTGTATTTGCTCACGCTGGGCGTGACGCTTTCCGGGGGTTCAAGCGCTCTTGCGTCCTGCGGCGATTACCTGCATACCCGTTTTGGACCACCCTCTGTCAGCCCTGCAGCGACTCCCGGACTCGCTGCGGTGGATGCGTTTTCCAAGTTTGGAGGGACGACGCTTTTTGCGGCGAATTCGGTGCAGGCAGACAGTGCTCGTTCGGCCAGCGTCAGATTGCTGGATTCAGCGCCGGGACGCTCAACCCCGCAGCAATGTTCCGGGCCGGGTTGCCATCGTGAGCGAATTCCGCTTCGGCCTCCGCCGGCCTCGCTGTCTTCAGTCGTGAAAACCGTTGAAGCTGTCGTCGACAACTCGAGGGGCACTTCCGCTGCTGCCGCTGGCCGTCTTCAGGCTCACGGTCCCGAACTGCTGTCTGGTCGTTGCCGGCCGGAACCAGCGACCCCACCTCCCGATAACCCCGGTGCTGAATGATTCCGGGCTTCCTGCCCGTTCAGTTCATCGTCTCTGCCTGCCCGGATAGCGGGTGTCGAACTGACGGGCAAGGCCGGAGCAGGCTCAGCTTCTGAGGCGGCTCCGGACGATGCGTGAAGTGAGCCCGTACGTCTGATTCAGATCGAATCCACAGGTGCAGGTTCGCGAGGGTCTGTGTGGAACTGATCTGTCCAGACGGCAGTGTTCCGCGAGTAATCCTGTTCTGCGGAGCATCGTTCTCAGTTTTGCTCAGACGATCTCGACGAGCGCAGTTCGCGCAGAGTATCAGGGGATTCCCATGTCAGAAATCTCGTTATCTCAGAATGCTGCCGCAGATCCCGTTGTTCCGCGTCCGCAGGTACGCCGCGCGATCGGGCCTCGTCTGCGTCTGGTCTTTTATGTCGTCCTGACATTGCTGGCTGCAATTGGCGCCAACAGTCTGTACCTGTCCGGTGTCACAGCACTGCAGTTCTGGACGGAGCAGACGTACGAAGACTATTTCTACCAGTGCATGTTTGGACTGCATATTCTGCTGGGACTGCTGATCGTGGTTCCGTTTCTTGTGTTCGGGCTGGTGCACATGCGGAACACGCGGAACCGCAGGATCCGTCGCACAGTCATGATTGGTTATGTTCTGTTTGCTGTGTGCGTCGTGGTGCTGGTGACTGGATTTCTGTTGTTGCGGCAGGTGCTCGATTTAAAGAATCCGGCGGTCCGCGCGGTGATCTACTGGCTGCACGTCGGTGGGCCTTTGGTTGCCGGGTGGCTTTACTGGATGCATCGGCTGGTTGGTCCGAAGATGCGCTGGAAGTCGGGGCTGGTGTGGGGAGGTATTGCCGCAGGTACGGCTGCAGGCATGGTCCTGTGGCAGTATCAGGACCCGCGGGAATGGAACGTCCGCGGTCCTCAGGAGGGTGAGCAGTACTACTTCCCTTCTCTCGCGCGAACATCAACGGGGAATTTCATTTCGGCTGAAGTTCTGGACATGAATGAATACTGTCTGGAGTGCCATCAGGACACGCACAGTGACTGGGCTCTAAGCGCTCACCATTTCAGTTCCTTCAATAATCCCGCGTATCTCGCCAGCGTGGCGGAGACTCGTGAAGTTGGATTTGAACGCGATGGCAACGTGACCGGTTCAAGATTCTGTGCCGGCTGTCATGACCCGGTGCCGTTCTTCAGCGGAGCGTTCGATGATCCCGAGTTTGACATGCTGAATCATCCCACGTCGCAGTCCGGGATCACTTGCACGGTTTGTCATGCAATCACTCACGTGAACAGCAAGGTGGGTAACGCGGATTACACGATTGAAGAGCCGGTTCACTATCCGTTTGCGGGCAGCGACAACGCTGTTTTGAAGTGGATTAATCACCAGTTGGTGAAGGCGAAACCATCTTTCCATCGCCGGACATTCCTGAAGCCCCTGCACCAGACGTCGGAGTTCTGCGGTGCCTGCCACAAGGTGCATTTGCCGTTTGCCCTGAATCACTACAAGGAGTGGTTACGCGGTCAGAACCATTATGACAGCTGGCTGCTCAGCGGAGTTTCGGGCCATGGGGCGAGAAGTTTTTATTATCCCGAAACAGCTCAGACGGACTGCAACGGATGCCACATGCCGAAACGGGAGTCGGACGACTTCGGTGCGAAAGTGGATATCGCAGACGGCCGGCTGAAGGTTCATGATCATTTCTTTCCATCGGCCAATTCCGGGATCAACTGGATGACGGGAAATGAAGACGCCATCCGTCGCCACGAGAAGATGTTGGAGGGGACTACGCGTGTTGATCTGTTTGGCATCCGCAGTGAGGGAACTCTGGATGGGACGCTTACTGCACCTTTGCGGCCACAGGTTCCGGAGTTGCAGCCGGGAGAGAAGTACCTGCTGGAAACAGTAGTGCGGACACTGAAGCTGGGGCATCACTTCACACAGGGAACGACCGATTCCAACGAGGTCTGGCTGGAAGTGATGGTGTCAGACAATGATGGCCCCGTGGGTCACAGCGGTCTGATTCAGGATGACGGCCATGTGGACCCATGGTCACATTTCATCAACAACTTCATGCTGGACCGGGACGGGAATCGGATCGATCGGCGTAACGCACAGGATATTTTTGTGCCGTTGTACCAGCATCAGATTGCGCCCGGATCAGCTCAGACACTGCACTACAGTTTTCGAGTTCCTGAGCGGCCCAACGGTCCGATCACGGCTCGAGTGCGTTTGCTGTATCGCAAGTTCGATCAGACTTATATGGAATTCGTTGACCGCAGGACGACGGAGTTGGGTCGCCCTGTTCGTGGTCATCAGGATGGGCAAACCTACCACAATCAGTTACCGGTGATTGTGATGGCTGAAGACCAGATTGTTTTCCCTGTGGCTGGATCGGAAGCGGTGCCGGCAACGGAAGATCGCGGGATTGACGAGTGGGAACGCTGGAACGACTATGGCATTGGAATGCTGACCAAGGGCAAAGCGGAATTGCGGCAGGCGATGGAGGCATTTCGTCGCGTGGAAGAACTCGGGGTTTATCATGGTCCGCTGAATCTGGCTCGCGCACTCGTTGCCGAGGCTGGTGCCGGGCAGCTGGATCAGGCCGCCGAGGCACTGCAGCGGACGGCGGAGTTTCAGTCTCCCGCGGCACCACCGTGGACAATTCGCTGGCTCAGTGGTGTCATTAATCGTCAGCAGGGGCAGCTTGCGGATGCAGAAGAGAACTTTCGGCAGGTGTTGAACTATCGCACAGAAGAAACGGTGCGTCGAAAGTTCGACTTCAGTCGGGACTACGTGGTAAATAATCTGCTGGGGCAGACAGTTTTCGATCGTGCTCAGCAGATTCGAGGCAGCGATCCGGAGTCACAGGAGCGTCGCCGGCAGCGGTTACTGGAAGCAGTCGCCGTGTTTCAGCGAACTCTGGCTGAGGATCCTGAGAACGTGGACGCTCATTACAATCTTTTCCTGCTGCATCAGCAGCTTGGGCAGACGGAACAGGCGGAGGCTCATCAGGCTGCTCATGAGCGTTACAGAATGGACAACACTGCCCGTGGCGAAGCCGTGACGATTGCCCGCAAGAAATATCCGGCAGCGGATTTTGCAGCT
>JAFMMM010000371.1:0-1282 GCA_017859815.1 Planctomycetota bacterium
AACCCGACAGCCCGTCGACAAATACAGGCGTTAATGGAGAAACCCGCACACTGACTCCGGGAGAATAAACGGCATGGTCCGGCCGACATGGGTCGGCCACAGAAATGCCGGCAGCCGCTGTTACCGTCTGAGCCAGCTCACAGTAGTCAATCGGCTGGATTCGATACGGCTCATGATGAACTTTGCCGGACAACAACCGCCCCCGCCCATTCACACAAAACAACGTGTACCGCTCCACCAGAAAGTGCTCCAGCGTATCAACGGCTGCCGGGCAGGCTTCCGTTTCGGTCGGGCACACAACCATTCGATAGTCTGCTGCAGGCTGCTCCGTGCGTCGCCCCTGATATTCCACCCCGGCACGCCGCGAATCGTCCCGGTTCACCTGACAATCGCTCATACGCAGCACCGCGTCGAAATAAGGCAGCTTCCACAGGTTCCTTGCAATTCTGACTGCCAGTCGCTGGTTCGCGTCCAGACTGAAAAACCAGACACCCTGACTCCCTGACGGTGTTCGCACATAGGTGCGCAGATTCGTTTCGAGGAACCATGAGACACCCGGTACAGCAGGAGACCACCAGGGGCGAATCCGTTCCATTGAAAAAGGAACCAGACCAACCCACGCCCGATCGTCATAGCAATCTACCGTCAGTGGTGACGGCAGCAGCCGCTGGATCTCCTGAGGACTCACACTCCAGTGCAGAAATGTGAGTCTTCGCCATTCCTGGTAACCCGCTGTTCGGTCGTCGGCACTCATAAGCATCTTCCCCGGAGATCGCCACACCCCGCCGATCTAATGCAGTGGCAGAAAAGTCAGCGTCCCGGAAATCATGTCCGGAATGATCAGCTGCTTCTTAACCGCATCAAAATAAAAATCCGCTGCCGTCGTCAGACCATCCAGCAGAAGGGTCCTCTTTCCGGTGCCGCGATCAATCTTCCAAACCGTGCCGCCCGTCCAACTGGATCCGTAGATGACATCCCCCGCCACCGTCAGACCGTCAAGTCCCCGAATACCCGTCGCCAGAACCTGATGCCCAGACGAAGTTGTCCAGACAATATTGCCTGTAAAAAAGTCAGCCGCATAAACCTGTTCGCCGGCGACGGTACGCTCAACTGCAACGCCGTTTGGAAATCGCAGCGCGTCGTGACCGGCTGGAATCACTTCGGTAATCCTACCGCTCAGAGTTACTCGATAGACACATCCCTTCTTTGGCAAACCGGCATCCCGATCTCCTCCCAGCTCCCACAGCCTGCGTTCACCATCCGGATCAAACATCGGCGACGG
>JAFMMM010000371.1:1292-5146 GCA_017859815.1 Planctomycetota bacterium
ACGGAGTGCTCATTTCCGCCACATAGACACTCTCCCCGTCCGTACTGGCGGCCACGTCATTCAGGAACTCCACAGGCCGCGGAAAATTGTCCCGTGCAGCTATTGGAGTTTTCCTGCCCGTCGAGTCAATTTTCCACAGTGTCGTCTCGTCTGCTGTCACCAGAAAACCGCCCGTAAAAACGATTCCCTTGGGCGAGTTCAGTCCGGTACAGAAAACCGATACTTTGTCGCCATCAACAGCAACGACAGTCCCGTCACCCGGCTCATCACCGTTGATCATCGTCACATACAACAGCCCGTCGAAACCTCTGCAAACACTCTCCGGCTTCTCACCAACCTTCAAGACCCGTTTGTCGGGACTGGTCTCAGCTGCGACCCCAGGCCTGCAGACCAGCCCCACCAGGAGAACCGCAGCAATAACTCCGATATATCGTCCACTGTTGCCCATCGCAGTTGCTTTCTCTGTTCATGATTTCTGACGACATGTCCAGCAGACACATTTCAGTTCGCTTCCAGGATTCACCCGTTTGCCATCAGGCAACCAGCTTCAGCGAATCCCCATCTCCTGCAGCAGATGATCAGCACCGTAAACGCGGGACGTAATCCACAGCACGTAGCGAATATCAACGCCGATCGATCGGCTGTAATTCGTATTCCACGCAAAGTCATTGATCGTTGCCTCAAAACAACGATCAAAATTCACCCCCACCAGCTCGCCGCGCGCGTTCAGAATCGGGCTGCCGGAATTCCCGCCGGTCGTATCGGTGTCGTAGAGAATTGCGACTGGTACCTGATTTAAGACCGGATGCACAAAACGACCGAAGTTCTTCGCTTCCCACGCCTGCAGGACCGCATCCGGTGTGTCAAACGGAGCCACTCCAGTGGTCTTTTCAATCACGCCCTGCAATGTTGAAATTGGAGTACGAATCACGGCATCCCGTGGCGAGTACGCACGAATCCGTCCTGTTGTGAGCCGCAATGTTGCATTCGCGTCAGGGATAAATGCAGCCGCCAGAAACTGTTCCTTGACTTCCATCAATGATCCGTAAAGACGGTTCAGCTGGCCATCCAGTGCCTTCTGCTCATCCCGCATCGCACGATATGTTGGATACAAACCAATCAAAAACTGCAGCAATGGGTCTTCGATCTCCGTGAGCTCAGCAGAACTCTTCTGCAGACACTCCCGAATGAACTCCACTTCACCGAGCGATGTCTGAGCCAGAAGTTTCGCCGCCTGCTCGGCAATCCGATCCGACTTTTCGGTCACCCTGTTCAACGACTCCAGTGAAGCCGCCTCAGGAAATCTACTCAGCCGCTCCAGCATCCCCGTCAACAGGGTGACATCCAGCTCCTGATTCCAGTCCCGCATGGAAATCAGCAAACGATCCCGAGTCTGCTCGAAATTGCGATCCTGAAATTCCGGCTCCCGCTCAAGGTCGGGCTTCGCACGCTCAGCTGCCGCATCCACTGCGTAAAATCCATACGCGAGGGCACGGCAGGCAGAACGCAGCTGTTGGAAGTGAATTTGCCACGGACCATTGGCGGTCATCCGTGCATACACACCGTTGATTTCACTCAGCAAAAGCCCGTATTTCTCTTTCCGATCCGGGTCAGCATCGATGAACGCCTGCAGCTTCGCTTCCTGTTCCGATCGCTGCTCGACAATACGCGCACGAGTGAGACCAAGCACCTGCCCCCGCGAACGCTTTTCAACGTTGGCCAGCGAACGCATCCGTGATGCAACTCGAATTGCCACCTCGCGGTCCGCAGCTGCTGCACGCTCCATCTCCGAGATTTGCCAGCCATACAGATCGACTGTCAGTGGCAGACGAATATCACGTTCGTACCGAACAAACTCTGCCGTTCGGTGGCGGGCCGTACGACCGGGATACCCCAGCAGAAAGACCGCATCACCCTCGTTCACACCCTCCGCGGCCACCTTTAAGTGCCGCCGCGGTCGGTAGGGGATGTTGTCCTTTGAATAGGTGGCAGAGGAACCATCAGGAGCGGTGTACGCTCGCATAAATGAGAAGTCACCGGTGTGTCGAGGCCATTCCCAGTTGTCTACTTCTCCGCCGAAATTCCCGACGGAGACCGGCGGTGCAAACACCAGGCGAACGTCACGCAAATACGTGTACAAAAACAACACATAGGTCCGCCCTGGAAACATCTCCGAAACTTCAGCACGTAGTCCGGGGTGAGCCGCTTCGGCTTCCTTCTCCAGTTCACGACTGCGCCGATCAACCGCCTGAGTTCGCTGCAAGAAACTCATCTGCGGCGTAATGACCGAAAGCACGCGGTCAGAAACGTCCTCGTAATCTTCAGTAATTCGAACCTGATAGTCCGGTGACGGGATCTCTTCAGCCCGAGTCGCAGCGCGAAATCCGTCCCGAAGAAGATCTCGCGCCTGGTTACTGGCTTTCTGAATCGCGCCAAATGCACAGTGATGATTGGTAATTATCAGTCCGTCCGGAGAAACAAATGATCCCGTGCATCCGTTCACCCGGCAGATCCCGTCAACAAGACTGACCTCCCGCGGATTGAATAACTGGTCTGCTGTTATTTCCAGACCACGCTCCCGCAAATTCAGACGACTCAGTTCGCTCATCGGGAACATGCCATCATCGGCACTGCCCCCCGTCTGAAATGCCAGACAAAGCCCCCCCAGCAGCGCTAAATTTACAAGTCGCATTACTCCATGCCTTCCTGTTCCGGCCCTTAAACCACGTCATGCCACAGTGCAGACGCACCCACGCCCCGTTACTCAGCAGTCGCTGTTCGCCCCCGGCCATTTGGACCACCAGGTGCGGAACTGCTGCCACTGTGATCTCAAAAACTCTCGTTGGCTGGAACTCAACTGATCACTGGCGTTGATCTGGTGCTCATAGGCGGAGTGCCCTTCCAGAACCATCAAAGCCTTATAATACAGCACCAGGTCCGGTCCCTCGTCATAGGTCGACAGAACCATGAGCGCCTGATTCAGTTCGCCCGCAAGACGACGACTCTCGGAACAGCCATCAGCCGCCTTTTGGCACAATTCGATGAGACGCAGAACTTCTTTTGGCAGCGCATTTCCAACACCTGTAATCGCACCGGATGCCCCGCAATTCACATAGCCATGCAAAACCTGAGTGTCGACGCCCACCATCAATGTTAAATCCGGATCACCGCTGGTGATGTGCTCAGCCGCATAACTGAGCGATGCCGAACCACCAAATTCCTTGAAGCCGATCAGATTGCTGAACTCCGACCGCAGATTGAAGAACAGATCAGCCTTCGTTTCAAATCCGTAATACGGGCTGTTGTAAATCACCGCCGGCAAACCCTCGCCAGCCTTCAGAATCCCGGCGAAATGATCACGCTGCGCTGACGCAGAAATTCCCCGCGAAAGTACTCGCGGAATCACCATCAGCCCCGCTGCTCCCACGTCACGTGCATGAGCAGCGTGCGCCGCTGCAATCGCCGGATTCTGAGCCCCCGTGCCAACAACGACCGGGATCCCCGCCGCAGTCAGTGCCGCAACACCCTGCTGACGCTGTTCGTCAGTCAACAGAGGCCAGTCACCCATCGATCCGCAATAAACCACCGCCCGCATTCCAGCATCGATCAATTGCGATGCCGTCGCGACCAATGCGTCATATTGCGGCGTCCCCGAGGCATCGCACGGTGTCATCAAAGCCGGGATACAGCCCCGAAACACATTCAACTCTGCAGTCATACTTTTCTTCCCCTGTACTCGTCTCGTGCGATCTGTTCACCTGCCCTGACCGCGTGCCGGGGCAACGAAACCCTGTCATTCATTCCCAAACGCAGCCGTCAGCCGAACACAGCAATGCTCAGCCGAACACAGCAAT
>JAFMMM010000058.1 GCA_017859815.1 Planctomycetota bacterium
CCACCGCATCTCATCCGACGAGGAAATCGCCCCCGATATGGTGGATGGCACCAAGGGAGAGGAGAGAGAGACACTTGGTGGATGGTACCGGGCACGGCAGCACCAGTTCTGCAGGTGGATGGCACCGTTAGACGCCGTTAAACGTGGGCTGTGTCGGGAATTTGGAAACCAGGGCGATTTCCATCCTTCAGCAACTGGTTGGCAGCGTCCGCATGCTCGCCGGTGTGGCGTTCAGTTCCAGGGTCGAAGGTCAATTCCGGCCCCACGGTGTAGGATTCGCCGTCCTGCGCCACACCAACGCCAGTCTGCATCACTTCATGAAGTCTTCCAAAGTGTTCGGCAGCATCGGCGTTATCACCAAAGCGTCCGGCCTTTGCGTTGAACGGAACAGAAGTACCGAGTCGATACGAATTGTTCATCAAGTGGCCGAGCACACATCCGTAGTGAGCGTCGTACACATTTCCGTTTGCCATTGACGGGTCGCCGGCGCGACAGGCCGCGACAAAGGCCCCCCAATTTCCGCCAGGCGTCACCCTGCCCGGTTCAACTTTGACAGCTTCACCTTCGCTGCTTCCCTTTGCGAAGTACTTTCCGCGAATGATCCGCCCACCGTCCTCGAAGTAATACTCATTCTCAACCTGACGCTGATAGCCATCGTAGTTCACATTCCGCACATTGAAGAAAACGTACTGGCCGTTGGGATATTCGGCCATTGCGAACATTGTATTGGGGGTTTCTCCCTGATCGTCCCACTGAAAGCGTCCACCAATTGCCATGACTCGGGAAGGGTGTGTCTGGTCAGTATCCAAGGCCCATCTCGCAACATCCAACTGGTGGGTTCCCTGGTTATTCAGGTCACCATTTCCGGTCTTCCAGAACCAGTGCCAGTCATAGTGAACATAATTCGCGTGAAACTGATCAATCTGCGCTGGACCACGCCACAGGTCCCAATCGAGGTTTTGCGGAGGAGATTTCACTGCCTCAGCCCCGATGCTTCCACGCGGCTTACAGCAGTAACCATAAGAGATCTTCAGCTTGCCGAACTTCCCAGCCTGAATAGCTTCATGCAGTCCGGCGACACCAGCGCTGCTGCGAGTTTGAGTCCCATGCTGGATCACGACTCCGTACTTCTTCTGCGCCTCCACTGCAATGCGACCCTCTGCCACGTCGTGACTCATCGGTTTTTCAACGTAGACATGCTTGCCCGCCTGCGCTCCCCAAATCGTCAGCAGGGAATGCCAGTGATTGGGGGTAGCAACCGAAATTGCATCGATGCTCTGGTCCTCAAGCATCCGCCGCGCATCAGCCATTCCCTGACACTTTTCATGCCCCTTGCTGTGGACCTTTTCAAGAGCCCGGCCAAGAACACGGCTGTCCGGGTCTACAACACAGGCAATCTCCACGTTCTTTTGGGAAGACCACCCGTCAATGTGACTTTGACCACGTCCATTCAGACCAATCACAGCAATTCTGAGACGTTCATTCGCCCCTCGAATTCGGCCGGAAGCTCGAGTTCCGGTCAGCAATAAGCCTGCTCCCAGTGCACCAGTGCTTTGCAAAAAAATCCGACGTGAAACATTAGACATGGATTCACCTTTCAAAGCCGCCTCGCCGTAACAATCAGATTCGCCTTCAACGATATTATGTCAGATTGGGGAACCGATGACGACCCTGGTGATGCATCTCGGGAAACAGCAGAGTGTCAAAATCCCTGAGATCGGGCTGTAAACTGTTGTCCCAGCCTCGAGTGAATTGAGATTGCGTATTGCGCAACCTACTCTGAAGTACCGCTCTGAATTCTCACCCTCCTTTGACACACAGGGTAGGCAATGAAAACCGTGTTCCGCTGTTTCTTCGTGTTGTCTGCCTGCTTACTCGCACAGCTGACTGCTGATGCGGATGAGCAACCACATTTCACACAGGTGTTTCCCCCAGGGATGAACGATGTCGCTCGATATCGAATTCCCGGTATCACTATCACTGGAAAAGGAACCGTGCTTGCGTACTGCGAGGCTCGGCGAAATGACAGCAGGGACTGGGGCGAGATTGAAATTCATCTCCGGCGTTCCATCG
The DNA here is from genome assembly GCA_017859815.1 of Planctomycetota bacterium. Classification (GTDB taxonomy): domain Bacteria; phylum Planctomycetota; class Planctomycetia; order Planctomycetales; family Planctomycetaceae; genus SXXK01. Next base: position 2,074 of record JAFMMM010000058.1, read on the forward strand.
ATGGAGGAGAAACCTGGCTTCCTGCCCAACAGATTGCCCATCTGGCTCCTCGTATCGAAGGCAACCCTCGCAAGAAAAACGGTGGCGAACACGAACAGACGGTCAACAACCCCGTGGCAATCGTTGATCGTCAGACCGGAGAGATTGTTTTTCTGTACTGCGTGAACTACGCGCGCTGTTTCAGGATGACCAGCACAGATGAGGGCATTACCTGGTCCTCACCTGTTGAAATCACTTCCGCGTTTGAGTCGTTTCGCCGGTGGTATGACTGGAAGGTCATCGCCACAGGCCCCGGACACGGTATCCAGTTGGGGAGCGGACGAATTGTGGTTCCGATCTGGCTGGCATTCGGAGGAGTTGGTGACCATGGTCCCGCGGCATCAGCAACCATCTACAGCGATGACGGAGGAACATCGTGGCAAGCGGGCCAAATTGTCATGCCGAACACTGATGAATTCGTCAGTCCCAACGAGTCCATGATCACCGAGCTTCCAGATGGGCGCGTGATGATGATCTCCCGAAACAATTCTGCTCCAAACCGCAAACTTGTTTCCTACAGCAGGACCGGAATATCGGGCTGGAGCCGACCGGTTTTTCACGATCAACTGTGGGAACCGCGATGCATGGCAAGCCTGTGTGCGCACCCTTCGGGAGTTCTGCTGTTTTCAAACCCGGCAACGCTGCCTCTTGATCAAGCAGGTCAGGAAATCCCCGCAGGACGTGGCCTCCGCCAAAACCTCAGTCTTCGCCTGAGCCGAGACAACGGCAGGACCTGGCCGGTCATTCGAACGCTGGATGCAGGCCCCAGTGCCTATTCAGATCTGGCTGTCCGAAAGGACCGCTCGGTGCTGTGTCTGTTTGAGCAGGGGGATTCGATCGCAGTCACCTGCATTAGTCCGGAGTGGATCATCGGCCATTAAGATTCGTGGCATTACCCCGCGCCCGTCAATGCGAAGACAGGAACACTAATGGGAGTCAGACCATGTCGAACTTACCACTGCAGGTACTGAAACTTGCCTTCACACCCCTTGCCTGCATGCTGCTGTTTTCGCAACACACCGTTGCTCAGTCCGAGGAATCCACACTGATCGGCAAGGTTACGGAGCAGCGGCAATGGATCCCAATGAGGGATGGAAAACGCCTCTCTGCATGGCTTTATACGCCACCCGGACAGGGCCCATGGCCCGCATTATTTGAGCAGCGTTACGCCAGCCTGACGGGACGTAGTACACGGCAGGCTGCCGCTCGACTGGCGGAACGGGGCTACGCAGTTGCCATGGTCAATTTTCGAGGGGCCGGAGAATCCGAAGGGATCTGGCAGGGATATCGGGCTCTGGGATGGGGTGAATTACAGGACGGTTTCGATGTTTGTGAATGGCTGGCAAGGCAAAGCTGGTGTACCGGAAAGGTGGGCACCTTTGGCAGTTCGCAGGGAGGCTACGCACAGAATTTCCTCGCTGTATCTCAGCCGCCTCATCTGTCTGCTCAGTATATGGTGGATACTGGTCTCAGTTTGTTTCAGGAAGGCTATCGTATTGGAGGCACCACTCGTCCCGAACGATTCCGTTCAATGGACAGTGTGTGTCGTGTCCCGGAACACAATCAGCAACTGATGCGGGAATGGTACCGCCATCCGCATTACGATGACTACTGGAAAGCGGAAGACTGCTCGCTGCATTTCAACCGAATGAATGTGCCCTGTTTTACGATCGGCAGCTGGTATGACTTTATGAACCAGGGTTCTATTGCCAGCTTTCAGGGTCGCGAGCACAAAGGTGGCCAACAGTCCCGGAGTAACCAGCAGCTGATCATTGGACCGTGGACTCACGGGAGGATGAACAAGGGAAATCGTGTGGGCGAACTGATCTATCCGGAAAATGCAATCTGGCCGGAAATGGATCACATGGTTCGCTGGTTCGACTACTGGCTAAAGGACATAGAGACCGGCGTTTCAAAGGAACCCAACGTCCGTTATTACGTCATGGGGGCCGTTGATGAAACGAACGCTCCGGGGAATTTCTGGCGGACCGCTGCAGATTTCCCGCCTCCACATGAACATCAATCGTGGTATCTTCAGCCCGCCAGCGGACTAAGTACAATCAAGCCAAATGAAGCCGGCGGAGTAACAACGTTCATCGCCGATCCGCTGAAGCCGATGGAGATTCCCGGAAGATCGTTTCCGGGGGCAAAGGACGCACGGGCATTTGAGGCTCAGGATCAGGTCCGGACATTCACAACCGATGTACTCCAGAACCCTGTTGAATGGACCGGAAGAGTCCGCGCTGTTCTGTTTCTCAGTTCGACGGCCAAAGATACAGATGTCATTGTCAGAGTGAGTGACGTTTACCCCGATGGCAGGTCGATACTGACTGTCGACTATCCACTCAGACTTCGGTACCGAAACGGTTTTACTCACGAACAACTGCTCACCCCCGGAGAAGTGACCAAAGTGGAATTCGACGTTGGCTGGATCAGTCAGATATTCAATCGCGGGCACAGAATCCGCGTGACCATAGCAAGTACGGGGGCGCCCCTGTATGAACCAAATCCTCAGACTGGTGAGCCGCTGACAATTGATCCGCCGATCAACACCGTCACAGCACAGAACACCATCCATCACAATCACCAGTGGGCATCCCATATTCTTGCCCCGCATCCACTGCAGAATTGAATCGCATTCGGTTTCAGGTGGACGGAGATCACGGAATTCACCTGCCCGTGATGAATCAACTTCCCGTTCACGTGAGAACCGCAGACGGTGTGGCACATCAATGGTACAGCCATGCCTTCCGTCGATATGCTGTACGGTGTGGCGTGGCTGCCCAGACCAGCCGGCGAATTATTTCATCAGGACATCACACTCGATTATGAGCACTGACTGCTATTACGACTACGACATTGTGGTGGTGGGCGCCGGACATGCAGGTGTCGAAGCTGCCCTCGCCGCTGCGCGGCTGGGAGCAAAGACTGCTCTGCTGACAATGAACTGCGATACGGTCGCGGCGATGAGCTGTAATCCGGCAATTGGCGGCGTCGCCAAAGGCCAGATTGTGCGCGAAATCGACGCACTCGGCGGGGAGATGGGGAGAATCATCGATGCCGCTGGAATTCATTTCCGCATGCTGAATTCCAGCAAGGGCCCGGCAATGCACAGCCCTCGGGCGCAGGCCGACAAAAAAGCTTATCAGTTTGAGATGAAGTTCCGAGTGGAACAGCAACCGGGACTCCACCTGCATCAGGAAATGGTGGAAGGACTGGAGACGGACGGCAAGCGCATTACCGGCGTCCGTGCCGCCGGTAATGTTCTGTACCGTGCCCAGGCTGTGATTCTCACGACCGGAACATTCCTGAAGGCCGTCATGCATACCGGCGAACAGAAAGCCGAAGGAGGTCGCGCCGGTGATCGTTCCGCCCAGGGAATGTCCGGCTCGCTGCAGGAACTGGGATTCCAACTGCAGCGATTCAAGACCGGAACGCCGGCGCGTTTGAACGGTCGCACAATTGACTTCACTCGCTGCCAGCTACAACCCGGAGATCCTGATCCCGAACCATTTTCTTATCTGACCGATCAGATTCGTGACCCACAGATTCACTGCTACCTCACCAGCACAACTCCTGAGATTCACCAGATCATCGAGGAGAACCTGCACCGCGCCCCCATGTATTCGGGACAGATCCAGTCCACCGGTCCGAGATACTGTCCGTCAATTGAAGACAAGGTTGTGAGATTTGCCGACAAGCAGTCCCACCAGATCTTTCTGGAGCCGGAGGGTCGTCGAACAAACGAAGTGTACTGCAATGGAATCTCCACAAGTCTTCCGCGAGATGTTCAGGACCGGATCATCCGTCTGATCCCCGGCTGCGAAAATGCCCAAATCATGCGTTACGGTTACGCTGTGGAATACGATTTCGCTCCACCAACACAACTGCGAGCAACACTGGAAACCCGTCGAATCAGCGGGCTGTATTTTGCTGGTCAGCTCAACGGCACAACCGGATACGAAGAAGCAGCCGGACAGGGCCTGCTGGCCGGCATCAACGCTGCCCTCAGCCTGCAAGGGAAGCCAGCTTTTATTCTCGACCGCAACCAGGCCTACCTGGGCGTTCTGATTGATGATCTGGTCACCAAAGGCGTGGACGAACCATACCGCATGTTCACATCACGTGCGGAGTATCGCCTGCTGCTTCGTCAGGACAATGCCGACCGACGCTTAACTCCACTGGGAATGGAACTGGGGCTTGTCTGCCAACAGCGCCGCGAGTCATTTGAGGCCTACAGTGCGGAACTGGAACGTGCCTTTACGGCAACGACAACACTGCGAAGTCAGGGCCTCACTCTTGAAGAATGGATTCGGCGGGATCCTCCCTGGGAAGAACTGGAGCAGGCTTTCCCAGAGCTGGGTGCGATGAATCTGTCCTGGCAAACAAAACGCCAAATGAAGATCGAAGCGCAGTACGCGGGATACATTCGCAGGCAGGAGGCTGAAATTGCCCGCCTGCAAAAAGTCGACTCCGTACAGATTCCCGACACATTTGATTTCCGAGCAGTTCCGCAACTGCGGATGGAAGCACGCGACAAGCTGAGTGCACTCAAGCCGACTACGGTTGGGCAGGCGGGACGAGTCAGCGGCATTACACCCGCCGACATTGCGGTGCTGATGTTTGCATTGAAACCCAAAACCGATGCTGGCACGGCGTAGGCCAGCTAATCCGATCGCTGCCCACCGTTCATTCACGGGAACGCTCTGGTGACGGGTGCTTCTATTATCGTCTGGACTGTTCGACTTGCTTTGCTGTGCTGGACTGCGGCGGCAACTCTGCTGTTTTCTCGTCGGGCACAGAGCCATTTCAGTATTTACAGAGGCCTCTGGACATCCGGGGTTCTGCTGTTTCTCGCGCATGTAATCGCCGCCTTTCACTACGTGCACTCATGGAGTCACAGGGAAGCAGTTCTTGACACTGCTCGCCAGACGGAGGAGTTGATTGGCTGGCGATTCGGCGAGGGACTTTGGTTCAGCTATCTGTTTGTTGTGGTGTGGGTGCTGAATGTGCTGAGCCTGTGGATCGCCCCCGAGAGGAGCAGAAATCGCCTGTACAGTACGCAGCACCAAATCCTGCATGCATATCTTTGGTTCATTGCCTTCAACGGAGCAGTGATCTTTGAGAACGGTGTGACGCGTTACCCGGGTATCCTCATCTCGCTTGCGTTGTGCGCGATGCTGGCACAGCGATACAAGCTTCGCAGCCGCTAAGCTGGTCGGAAATCCATCCGGACCGAAGTACGGCCGTGCGGGCACCGGAAGCCCGGGAAATGCACGTCTGGTCCGGCTTCCTAGAAGGTTCCTGGTGCGGGCCGACGGTAAAGTTGAAGGCGGACATTCAGGCGTGCTGTTCCGCGTACAATGGAGACCTCCACGTCATCCCCCACTGCGAATTCTGAAAGGATGGAACGCAGTTGCTGTTCCGTCTCACAGCTTTGACCGTTGACGTGAGTAATCAAGTCACCGAGTTCAATCTGTCTCGCCCTGACCCGGCTGCCCCGCAGACCGCTTCGTTCTGCCGGTGAGTTGGGATAGACACCACCGATAATCACCCCGGGACCGGGCAGAAAATTCTCGCGGGCATTGAAGTCGAGCAGAGTGATCCCCATGGCTGCGTTACCGGCGGCGGAAGCAGATTTCAGAATCGAATTCACAGCGTCCAGAACTCGCTCTACCGGAACAGCAAAACCCAGCCCGGCTGAATCACCCGACGCACTGACAATTGCTGTGTTTACTCCGATCAGCCGTCCAGCGCTGTCCAGCAGTGGTCCTCCGGAATTACCGGGATTAATTGCGGCATCAGTCTGAATCATTCCGTTGATATCGCGCCCCCGACCGCGAATTTTGCGATCCAGACCGCCGATGACACCCGTGGAAAGAGTACGGTCGAGACCAAACGGATTGCCGATCGCCAGCACTCTCTGTCCAACACGCAGGTCGTGTGATTCGCCAATCGTGACAGGCACCAGCAGACTCGCTGGCGCTTTGATTCTCAGCACAGCGATGTCGCATGCGGAAACAGTTCCGATAAACATCGCATCAAACGCCTGGTTGTCGGCAAAGACAACTTCAAGATCAAGGATCTTTTGGGTCACAGCCGTTTCGACAACATGCAGATTCGTCACGATGTAGCCGGATTCATCCCAGACGATTCCGGTACCGGAGGACACCTCTTCCTCCAGAACACGCCCGTAGAAATCACGGCGGTATCCCTTGGTACGAACGTTAACCACCGAAGGGGACGCATTCTCAAAGATTGCGATGCTGGTCTTTTCATCTTCTGCGAGGTCACCGCGAGGCGTCACCACACGCGGGGTGTAGTCGGGACGACTGTTCATCCCATCGATCACAGTGCGATACAGCAATGCAGCGGTCAACAAACCAAGCATGACAACAAGCCAGCCGTTTGCTGTCGCACCGGACACGTGCTGCTCACGATCGCTCGAGGGAGTCTGAGACACAGATTCAGCTCCTGTTTCCAGAGAAACTCGGTATACCGACACACACACCGGGCAACAGCAGCGAGACTTACTGCATGCGATCTCTTCGGCACTTCCGCTCGGCATTCTACCACACCGTCCACCCGGTTGGGAAAAAAGCCCGTCTGAATCCCGACGTCTGATTTGAATTACGAACCGTGAGATGATGTTGCGAAGACTGGACGATTCTCAGCTGTCAGTGGTGAACAGCCGTTGTCGAGCGACGTGCCGACGATAGAATTCGCGTGAAGCTGTTTGCCTTACTCATCTCCTCCGCTGTGCTTGCAATCCGGGAAATCCATGATGTCGCCGGAATTCCGTCAGTTGGAAGAATTGTGCGGAGCACCGCTTTCCCCTGCCTGGTTGCAAATGCAACAGGACTACCCGGCAGAACTGACCCAGGCCCTCCGTGTTGACGAAGATGACGAGATCTCCGGAAGGGTATCGGAAGTGGAATTGCTGCAATGCCCGGCCAGCATTCTGCAGATCAATCTGGAGGCGCGGAGTGGCCCGGTTTTTACACCGGAGAATAAGGCTTTTGACTGGCCTGCTGAATTACTGGTGATCGGAGAATCCGGTGACGGTGACTATTTCTGCATTGATCTTCGCGACGAGGTCCACGGCGTTGTCCAGTTCGTCAGCCAGACGTCACGGTTTGAACAACTCACTGATACTCTGGACGAATACGTGGAAATGCTGATCATGGCATTCTGTGAGGATGCTGAAACGGAAGATGAACTGAACTGAAACTGTGCCTTCAGGCACGCGACTTTGGAAGTAAGCAATGAATGCCCCGGTAAACATTCGCATGATCCGTGAAAATCGACTTCTGGAACTCACATGGAAAGACGGTCCTCAGACCATCCTGCCATTTCGCAAAGTCAGGCAGGAGTGTCCCTGTGCGATGTGTGTTGATGAGTTTACCGGCCGCCGCATTCTGGACCCGGAGACCGTACCGGAAAATCTGGATCTGGCCGAAGCGTCGCTGGCCGGCAACTACGCTCTCCGCGTTCGCTGGTCAGATGATCATGATTCCGGCCTGTTTACCTGGGTGCACCTGCGACGAATCGGCGAACAAATGTCCGCCGATACGCCGTCGCCTGTTGATCCACCGAATGAAGCAACCGATTCGGCGTGATTCAAAAGACGGCGTTCATCGCGAAACAGCGTGCACAGGATTCCTAAGAAGAGCGGGACACGATGATTGAAGTCGAAGCGAAATTTCGAGTCCCCCGTGAATCGCTGCTGATTGATCGGATCACGAAGATCGGCGGAGGCGTTGCCTGGGAAGAAACTCTGGAGCAGGATGAATATTTCAACCACCCGGCGCGCGACTTTGTTGAATCTGACGAAGCTCTGCGAATTCGCCGCTGCGGGCCAAACGTCGAACTGACATGGAAGGGGCCCCGTTTGGATGCAGTCACAAAATCGCGTCGAGAACTGGAGTTACCGCTGGAATCAGAACGGATGCCCGCAGACCAACAGTTCACAACTCTGAGAGAGATGCTCCTGGCTCTCGGATTCGTCCCGGCAGGCCGTGTGCGGAAACGCAGACGGGCAACATCTCTTCTATGGAGCGGTCACAGCTTCAAAATCTGCATCGATGAGGTGGATGGCCTGCCACTGCATGCAGAGATTGAGACTCTTTGCGAAGAAGCCGTGCGGGAGCAGGCCACCGCTGTCCTGCTGGAACTGGCGAGAGAACTGCAATTGCAGCACTCAGAGCGACGCTCCTACATCCACCTCGTCAAGCTTGCTGCTGCCTCGTAGAGACGGACTCACATCAGTCCGCGGCGATTGAGCTCCGCCACGACCTGCTGGACAATTGCCGAAACCTCCGCCGGACTTGTTCCACCGGAGGCAGTATCGACCGGACAGCCGCCAACCGGCTGATCAGTGAAACCATGAGCAGCCAGCATGCACTGCAGTTCCCTGCTCAGCGTACCGATGTCTGTTTTCTGCTGATCGGAAAGTGGCTGTCTGCCCTGCCCCATGCGGAATCCGCGTAAGCCCACTGCCGCTCGGAATCCCTCCGGAAATTCGGCGGAGTAAATCATGGTGTCAAACAGACGAATCAGGTCATACTGAATCTCGCGAGCCTCATCGATCCGATGGCTGACAGTCAGGTCGTATAACTTTCGGGTGAGTTCGGGAACAACTCCCGAACTGGCATTCGTGCCACCGTCGCAACCGGCCAGCAGCATTGGCATCAGTGCAGCATCCCAGCCCGTCAGGAAAGCAAAATCCGGACGGTTCGGTCGCACAGCCTGAATCATGCGAATCATGTTGGGGATGTCACCGGAGGAATCCTTGATTGCCACGATCCGCTCGAATTCTTCAGAGAGTCGCTGAATGGTTGGCACATCAATCGGACTCGCAAACATCGGAATGTTATAGAGCGTTACGTCAATGGGAGTATTTCGACCAATTTCGGCGAAGTAGGCGTAAACAGATGCCGGGCTTAGCTTGTAGTAAAACGGTGCGACGATCGCGACCGCACGAATCCCAAGAGATGCGTAGTACTCGCAGGCCTGAATCGTTTCACGCACGTTTGCTTCGGCAGCTCCGGCGAGAATTGGCACACGACCACGAACCTGATCCGCAAGAATGGCAACAATCCGCCGGCGTTCTTCGGGAGTAAATCGCGTGAACTCGCCGGTCGATCCGTTGGGATAGAGACCGTGGACACCACGGCTGATCAGCCATTCCGCATAGCGCCGCAATTCCTCTTCGTTGATTCCACCATCTTCGGTGTAAGGAACAAGATTTGGAGTGAAGATGCCCTGGAGGCGTGCCTGCGACATAGCTTTGGTTCCGCTACCCAAAATCACGACAGTACTAAACGCTGAGAGAAGAATTGTCTTGCCGTTGCAATCTCTCAAATCGCTGCAATCGGAATCCAGACCGTCGAGATCGCCTGCAGCTGTTGCGAATAGACCTCACAAATGCCCTCACTGCGCGAATCAATTCTCCTGCAGGCACGATTCTCCAGGGAGAGGAAGGCCGAATCTGTTGTCTGTTCGGAAGACTCCGACAATTCACTGCTCGGCTTCAGGGGCTGTCGCGAAGGTTGAGACCTTCTCGCAGGATCTCGGTAACGAGAGCGATGCCTGCAATCCGCCGCCAACAAATGACTCCAGCACTAAGACTCCCCTGTGCGCGGTGGCAACTCGCCAGGCCAGACTCAGCCCGAACCCGAGACCACGGCCCGCAGCACGTCCGGAATAGAAGGGATTGAAAGCGTTTCGGCGGTCTGTTTCCGTCAGAAAGCCAGGCCCGTCATCCCGCACAATACCGCTGATGGCACCGCACTGTTCGTACTTCAGCCCCACGGTGACCGTACCACTGCGTCCACTTCCTCGAATCGACTCTGCAGCATTCCGCAGCAGGTGCTCCCATAACACTCCCATCTGCGTACGGTCGGCATCAATCACCACATGTTCAGCAACCTGCGTAAGATCAATCGTGACCTCGGCTGCTTCAAAGCGTTGACGGAGTGTTGTGGCGACTTCACGAACAACTTCTGAAAGCAGAAAAGTCTCCGGTACAAGTCTCGGCGGGCGGGCGAATGTCATGGCATTACCAATCATGTCCCGCACGCGCCATGCCTGGGCACCGATTGTCTCCAAAGCCTGTCGATTCTCGATCTGCCGTTCACGCTTCAGAAGTGCGGAGGACATGCCTAAAATCGACCCCAGCGGATTATTGATTTCGTGACCCGCCCCGGCACTGAATTCGGCCATCGCTTCGAGGTGCCGTGAATCGGGAAGCACGACTGCATGGTCACCGCTTACCGCCAGAAGTCGGCGGCAGAATGTGATGGTGGCATGATCAGCCCGCAATGCCGCCGCAGCTTCAGACGGCAACAACAGAGCGGCGCCTGTATCGGACCATGACAGGAACTCCTGAGTTGAATCGGCAGCCAGAGCCCGCAGTTCGTCCACCTGACTGCAGCCAGCCCGGTGAACAACCGCGGACATCGGTCCGGGCACACGCAGTGTGGCTGTTTCTCCCCGTTCTTCGGTCTGCAGCTTTGCAAAAGCCAGCAGCAGCGATTCGGATCCGCCGAGCGTTACCAGGGCGAGGCGTTTGCACTTCAGAACGCTGACGAGGCACCTCACCACCAACTTCGCACAGTCGATCGCAGAGGCAGACCCGTCCAGAGCCGGCATCAGTTCCGGCCAGTCCGGCGAATTCCGGGTGTGAAACGGGGTCGATTCCACCATCGGGGGCCGCTCCTCCTTGCTTCGTATCCTGTCGGCGGGCGCAACAGAACGGCCGCATCACTGCGGCCGTTGTTGTTCCGTCTTCTGCTGGCAGGCAGATCAATCAACCGATGGCACTACATCTGCAACTGCTCGATATCCAGCAATCGGCAGATATTGTCGATCAGTGAGTCCACTTCAAACGGTTTCTGCAGGAAGTCGTTGGCACCGGCCGTTCTCAGGTCGGCAATCTTGTCCTGCTCAACCATGCCACTGATGCAGATAATTCGCACGTCATCCAGAGCGGAATCACTTCGGACACGCTGGCAAACTTCCTTGCCATTGATGTCGGGCAGCATGACATCCAGAACGATGATGTCCGGGTGATATTCCTTCACCATCATGCCGGCGTCAAATCCGTTGTTCGCCACGCGAACTTCAAAACGGCCGTCCGCCTCCAGTGCGTCGGTGATCAGTTCCACAAGTTCCAGATCGTCATCCACGATCAGAGCCTTGCGTTTCCCACTCTCCAGAGCGTCGGTGGGAATTCCGTTTTCCTTCATGAACTTGAACAGGACATCGCGTGGAATACGGCGAAATCGTGATCCCGGAACACGGAATCCCTTGAGCTGCCCTGAATCAAAGCAACGAATAATTGTCTGCTGGCTAACCTTGCAGATCTTGGCTGCTTCGCCCGTCGTAAACACTGTCTTCATGAACATAATCCGTTACGGAGAGAGCGATGAGCTGCGGAGAGCAGCGACTATCATCCAGCTGAGCTGGACGCCATCCTTGACGCTTCCTGTTTGGGTTGTCGGGTTGAGACTGTGTATGAGCCCACCCCACCCCTGACGGCCAGCGAATGCTCACCGAAATGAACTCGCCGCAACACAGCACGGGACTGCAGAATTCAATGCAGCCTCCGAAGCCTGTGCAGATGCAACCTTGCTTGAAGGAACTACTGAGTCACCAGCCAACAGAAAGGATCTTCCGAGTGAAAGGCGATGTGCAGGCAAATCCCGCGAGCACGTGGTAACCATCTCACAAGTGGCTGTCTTCACAACAATTCAGACCGCAACCCGAGAGCAATTCAGGCGAAGCTGCTGTGGCAAATGAAGGCTTTCCAGAGTCGTCAATTCTGTTCGACCTGCAAGGTTCCCCCTGACTTTGCCAACCATCAACTTCGCCGATTGTATCCATTCGCAAAAAACGGTCAATGTGACTTTTTCCGACGCATCTTTCCTGAACACCGCCATTAAACCCACTATCGGCCACCCAAACCCTCCGCTTTAACAAAACCACGAAGTGGAGTTGTCAAAATAAGCAGGGCTAAGGAACTTTGGGGCTGTGGTAATCGGCAGCAACCTGGCAATTCATGCCGTTTCGGAAAGAAGGCGGACCCGGGGATCACCTGTCAGACCAGTTCGCCCTGCAGCTTTTCGTTCAGCTGGCTGACCGCTTCCAGCAATTTTTCGCGAACGGAGTCCGGCTGTTCCGCCAACGCTTCCATGTAGCTGTCAGACAACGCCTTGTTGATTCGCTGCAGGGCACCTGCTGCTCGCTTCCAGAATTGGTCCGGTGTCAACTCCGCCTTTTTGCGAACCGTACTGTCATGATCCGCACCACCTTCTGGACGAGTTGCAGCATTCTGGTTGAACGGAGCATAGTTTCCGTCTCCAGAATCCCGAGCAACCATCGACATGGTTTCTGCCCCAGGCTGACCGGCACCGGGCAGACCTGCACGATCACCCTCGCCCGCCGGTACAAATTCCGCCGGATCCAACACAGGTGAAAGCGGCAAATCACTGGTGTCGACGGCAAGCGGCAGCGCCCATTCGCTGTAAGCATCGGGAGACTCTGTGAACAGGTCTTCCCCCTGCTGTGCTCGCCGCCAGGCACGCATCTCTGCAACGGTCGCATCAGATTCCTGAGCCCATGCAAAACAGTCCGCTGCGTCATCCCAGTTCAAAGCGACGTAGAAGAATGACCACTTCAAGCCCTGATACTGCGAACTCAGCTCACCAAATCGCTCCCAGACTCGCCTCCGCTGATAGATTTGGTCCCCACTCAGTCCCACCATTTGCCCGAAATCAGCGTCCGTGCGACCTCGAGCATAGCGTTGCACCCACTTGCTGGCACATTCACCAACCACCCAGTTGCACTGACTGACGGCATCACGAGCTGCCTGGATCAATTGTTCTTCGGACTCTGACATCGTTTTGCCTCCGTATTGCGTTCTGCGTATTGCTGTCTCAAATGTCATCGCTGCCAGGCTGCTGCCGCTCAACATCAGAGCAATTGCAGCGACTTCATCGCGTGAAACCGACGAAAAGGAGAGGCGTCAGCACCGCGAACGTTCCATGCTACGAGCCATTTTGCGGGGATTCCACCTGAGGCCGCATTTGACCGAAAGTATTTGTCTTTCCAAACGGCTCTGCCCCGCAATGATCTCCAACTGCCGTAAATCCCAAAGTTTGAATTCGGGGGCCTGATGAAGAGTCCGCATTCACGGTCGTTCGCCTTCCGCAAAGTGAGGCCAGCGACCTTCTGTTGGAATCCAGCGGATTTGACTTCAGGACACTGGAAGTTGTGCCGATACATCCGCTATAACGGCCTGAGGTGGCAGGGGCGAACCAGTTCGCCCAATCCACCTGTTTCGCCAACACCCGGGCCGACAGCGGTCTGTGACGGGCGAACAAAATTGGGGCGGTGGCCAAGTGGCTAAGGCAACGGATTGCAAATCCGTCATGCGCGGGTTCGACTCCCGCTCGCCCCTTTTCCCAAAGGGTGCAGAACCAATGTTCTGCACCCTTTTTTCTTGCGCTGATTTCCGTCGCGCATCGCACCGCTGTTGCGACAGGATTGCAGACTATCAGGCCCGTATTACCCCGACGCACAGCAACAGGGCACACGATCGCATTGACATCTCTCGCTGGCGTCACACTGTCCCGAAACATTCGCGGAATCGCCTCGCGAGGTCACCAGAATTGCTGTGACACCGGCAACTCTCTTCTGCAATTCCCGTCGAGCCCCACGGCGCGGCGAGGAAATCAGCATAAAAAAACACCCATCCGAATGGATGGGTGTTGCGTTCAGGATTCTTTAGCAGGAGTGTCGATCAGAGGATTGCTCGGATCTTCGTCAGGAACTCCTTGTTATCCGGAAACTTCTCCATCGTCTTTGTCAGTTGCTCCATTGCTTCCACAGGACTCAAGCTGATCAGACTTCGTCGCAGCATGGTGATGCCATCAAGCACTTCCGGATCCAGGATCTTTTCTTCCCGTCTGGTTCCGGAACGACTGATGTCAATCGAAGGCCAGATGCGTCTGTCTGCAAGGTCACGGCTGAGCACCATTTCCATGTTGCCGGTCCCTTTGAATTCCTGGAAGATCGCTTCATCCATCCGGCTTCCTGTATCGATCAGGGCCGTTCCGATGACTGTCAGCGAACCACCCTCATCAAATCGTCGGGCCTGTCCGAAGAGTTTCTTCGGAATGTCCAAAGCGCGGATATCCAGGCCGCCCGTGGCCGTTCGCCCGGTATTGCTCCACTTGTTGAAGGCACGGGCGAGTCTCGTGATGCTGTCGAGCAGGATCAGGACATCTTTGCCTTCCTCGGCCAGGCGTTTCGCTCGCTCAATAATCAGCTGGCTGATGCGAATATGGCTCTCAGCGTCGCTGTCCAGAGTGGATGAAATCACTTCACCCTGAACCATCCGTTGCATTTCCGTGACTTCTTCGGGGCGCTCATCAATCAGCAGTACCATCAGGTGCACTTCCGGATGATTTTCGCTGACGGAATTCGCGATGTCCTGAAGCAGCATTGTCTTCCCGGTTCGCGGTGGAGCGACCAGCAGTGCCCGCTGCCCCTTGCCGATCGGGCACAACAAATCCATCACCCGCATCGTCAGCGGACGGGGACCGGTTTCCAGCTGTATCTGTTCGTGGGGATTGATGGGCGTCAATTGGTCGAACTGAGCGACGTTGAGATAGTCTTCGGGAGTGAACCCATCAATGGTCTCAACTTCCTGAAGCCGCGGTCCCTGATTCCGGACACCCTGACCAACTTCGCCGCGAACCAGCACCCCTTCGCGCAGGCGATACTTTTCGATCAGTGAACTGGACACGAATGGATTGGAGTCTTCCGCTGCGTAGTTGCGACGAGGATCCCGAAGGAATCCGTAACCGCGATTATGCAGTTCCAGCACACCCTCGAAAGTTCCCTCGATAACCTCCGTTGACGGAGCGACATTGCGTGATCGTCGTGGACCGGCAGACCGCTCCCGACCGCGTCCGCGACCGGAATCTTCAGAACGTCCTCCGCGACCTCGTCCTCTTCCCCCGCGAGTTCTCGAACGACCACCACCCCTGACGGAATCGCGGTCGCGACCGCCCCCGCGAGATGATTCACGGCTTCCACCTCGACTATTGTCGCGAGAACCACGACTGTCGCGAGAACCACGACTGTCGCGAGAACCACGGCTGTCGTGAGAATCACGGCTGTCGCGAGAATCACGGCTGTCGCGAGAATCACGGCTGTCGCGAGAATCACGGCTGTCGCCGGAGTCACGGCTGTCGCCGGAGTCACGGCTGTCGCGAGAGTCACGGCTGTCGCGAGAGTCACGGCTGTCGCCGGAGTCACGGCTGTCGCCGGAGTCACGGCTGTCGCGTTCACCCGTCACGCGATCTGATCCGCCGCGCCGACGACGCCGACGACGACGACGCGGACGACGGTCGTCATCTTCACTGTCGCCTTCACGATCACGCCGATCTTCATCTGACCCTGAACCAAACAGTTCATCACCATACCGTTCAAGGTCATCATCCCGATCATCGTGTTCACCATCGCGATCGTGATCGTCCCAGTCAGCCGACCCGGAATCTTCGTCACTATGACTTGCTGATGCACCGCGACGACGGCCGCGACTTCGCGGAGCTGGCTGGTCCTCTCCATAATCCAGATCATCGGAACTAAAGAATGACATCCCATCGGAGGAGCCCTCTTCAGCGAGTTGTCGTTCCTGTCGATTCGAAGTACGCGATGACTCTTCCGACTCATCACCAGATTCTTCGCTGGAACGTTTGCCCCGGCGAAGTGTTCGCCGACGAGGCTTACGCTCGCCTTCCGCATCCGAATCTGACTCGCTCACTTCAACTTCGGGATCTGCACTTCGCGACCGACTGCGTCGCGTCCGAGGAGCCCTGCGGGGCTTTTCGGAGGCAGTCTCTTCGTCTCCGTTGTCCACACCTAGACCAAAATCATCAGAATCTTCTGCTGACACTGCTGTTTCCACTTCTTCATCGGTTCGACTACTGCGAGTCGAAGAGCGACGGGTTGAGGACGATCGGGATGATGAGCGACGCGGACGCGCGCTGGTTCCTTCGGAATCGGAACGACTTGTTGGCATTTGACTCAATTCAGCAAATTCGCCCTGCTGCTGCCCATGGGCACGCTTCAGGACGGAACGATGTACAAAAAATCACTCACCCGCTTCGCTCTCGCCATATTTCAGGCAGAGGTCCATTCCGCTCACCGGAGCAAAAAGCACCCGCCAAGAGCGAAAACATCGGCACCTGTCCTCCGCTTCCTGTCAGTTTTACCGCACAAACCTATGCGACCAACAGGACATTCCTCGCACAATACTGCTTCAAGTGAAGCCCACTTTTGCATGAATATCCGAACAGCCGTGCTGCCGAAATGGAAACGTGAAAACTGGTGCTGGACTGATGACTCAGCCCAAAACGAGATGACTGCCCCTTTGAGTACACCTCTGCGATACCAGGCAAGACGGTAGAAGACTCATTGGGCAAAAAACCGATGGCACTAAATCGGTCAGTCCAGTGGGAACATACTCGCTGCAAACACCTTCACAGCGAAATGGAGAACCCCGCGGACAAAACCGGGCAATTGCAGATCACCGAAGCTTCAGTGAAACACTGCACATTTCTCTATCCGACAACAACCCGCCGAAAATGTGGTGAATGAGGCAGAGTTGCGGGATGGGAAACGCACGAAATTCCAAGCTGCGAATTCGTGCGTGAGTACAAAGAACGCGATCAGAAATCCCGCCGGAGGGGATTCGAATGCGGAAGCTTGCCGCAGTCGGATCTGACAGCTGCTCAAACCGGGGCAGACCCGGCGAAAAACAATCAAACAGAAATGAGCCACCGGATGGAAAGCCGAAAGACCCATCTCCCGAAGCATCCCTGTCAGAGGATCCTTGCCCCAACCAACGTTGAGGCTGCATCAGTATTAACGGAATACCAGCGGCTGTCAATTCAACTCTTCAGCAACTGTTGGAACATTTTGCAGGTGAATTTCTCGAATGACGAGCGGCGAATCTTCCGGAGCAGCGTGACCGTCTGCGGATTACGTCGAATGTCCTGATAATCTGGTGTCCCTGATATTTCCTGATTCTTCAGAATCTGCCTGTGACTTCCCGCTGAACAAAGTGTCCAAACGGAAACCGGCAGTTTCTGCCGAAACCAGGCAGGTGACGAATCCGATACCAATCCTGATTTCCGTCGCTGATCAGTGAGCGAATTCAGCGAGTCAGACATGGCAGTGTTCCCTGCAGGTTCTCCGGGAACCAGACGCGACAAGTCTGTCCATCTCCATCGCTCAGCAGACACCGAATTTTTGGAAGGGCGAAGAATGTTTAAGAAGATTGCTGCACTGACACTCGCGGCGATGGTCAGTGGTTCCGCTTATGCTGCTGACGAGGCAAAGACCGAAACTGTCGTCAGTGTTGTCCGAACTCCCGCGACAACCACCGTTCGCCGGGCTGGCCCGGCACGTCGATTCTTCAGCCGCATGATGGAACTTGAACGCCGCAAGAATGCGTGGCTGCGCAGCGTTTTCCTGAGTCGCTGATCGGTCCATCACGGACACCACAGGATCTGGTAAGAACGTGGGGATGTCTCGATGACATCCCCACTTTTTTATGGTCTGAATCCTCCCTGTCGTGGCCCCCGTGGAGGTCCACCACCGGGACGTCCAGTTCGCGGTCGACCGCCGCGAGGACGACCGCCGCCGAATTCTCCACCACCGGATCGTCCCCGGGGCCCGCCAGATCGATATTCTCTTTGGGCTCCCTCGCCATTACGCGGACCCCCGCGACGCTCACCAAATGGTGCTGCATTCTCGTCGTGACTTCCTCCGTCACGGTATTCGTTGCGGCGACGTGAACCCCGATACTCTTCCCGGCGATTGTCCGCCGCCGATCTCAAGTGTCGACCACCTCCCCGAGGCCCCCCCCTGCGAGAACCGCCTCC
>JAFMMM010000372.1 GCA_017859815.1 Planctomycetota bacterium
AATCTCGTCCCTCCAGAATCCACAACTCCACATCACGCCCCCAGCGAATGTTCGCGTAACGAGGGTTCCGGGACGGAAATTGTTCCTCGTTGAACAGCTTCACCCCCTCGGCAAAAGAGACCGCTCCATAGGTTCTTCCCGGCCACGAGTCGTTCGACAACGTGTCATGGTCATCCTTGATGAAATAGGACGTCGTGTTGTGATAGAATCGGCGATTATCCGGCAGGGAAAAAATTCTCCCCCACTTAAATCGCATCAGGTCTCTGGTCAACGCCCACGGATCAGGCTTGTCGTAGTACTCAATATCTCCCGCATGCACGACAAAATCAGGCGATAGCTTTGTCATTGAGGGATAAATCCGGTGACCATTCATACCGTTGTCACGTCGGATGAAGTCATGACACGTGGTGATGCAGAAATTCAGCGACTCCGCACTTTCTTCCAACGGAGCGGTGCGAAACGATCCCTCAGAACTGACGCCCGGACGATCATCCAGTGTCCGTGTCTCCACGAACGTGCGGTATACGGTCCCCGGCAACAGTTCCGTAAGCCGCCACTGAGCCGTGAAGTCCTTCTCCGCTGTGGTCGTCACCCATGCAGTACGACTGCGGCGATTCGGAGTCTCCACTGGAAACCATGTCAGGCGGACCTTCCCGGCTCTGCCCGGACAACTGCCCAACATATCCGCAAGCTGCAGACCCTCAGGAATCTGCTCTCCATGCAGAATGGAAACATCAGATATCCGAGCCAGTTCGCGGGCCCGCTGATCGGTGACCCGAAGGAATGGCTTGCCGTCGACCTGCATCTGCGGCCTTGCCGTGGTCCGCGTCCAGATCACAATGCTGTGCTGATCAGCCCAGCTGTTACGTGTCGCATTCCCCAAATACGGAACATCCTCGGCGTCCAATGAGACACTTCCATACGCCGCGAACCCGATTCCCGGAACATACGCAGCCAGCGACCCCGCTGCTGCAAGCAACACAAGCGGCACGACACAGCAGGCACCGCACCTCGCAAGCCTGAACGGTGTGCACAAATGACGACTGATGGTACACAACATGAATTTACAAACTCCTTCAGTTTCCAGCGCAGAACGCTTGCACGAGTTCCTTCGCACAAATCTGCACTGACGGGTTTCGCTACCGTGTTAGCCGCCTGCATCAACCGCTGGTCGACAACCGTTTTCTCCGACTGTTCACGCCCTCTGCCACATTTTCATCTTTCTGTATTTCGCCGCCGGTCCTGATCGTTCTAATCTCAATTCACGGTCGTTTCGAGGTCGTGTGTCAGTGGCTGCAGTGCCGCGGCCTGTCTCTGCCTCGGTATTTTGCCGAGCACTTGCAAGCCGTCACCTGCCGCTGCGGAATCACTGTCTGGCGGCTGAGAGATTCGCATACTCAACAGTTGCACATCCCCCGAACACAATTCAGGACATGGATCCATCTGAGACCGCGTGCCCCAGTATTCCGCCTGGCCGCCAGCAGCATTTCCCGACCACGTTTGACGAGGCGACGACTCAACCCCTCCGTCCAGTTGTCCTCTCATTCGTCACCACGCAGGAACTGGCTCGGATGCCGGCCCCTTTTGACTCCAACGATGTGCGGCGAAATCCGTCTAAAATCTGATCTGTTTCACAGGTCCGCCCTGGCGACAAATCCACTCACCGGGCTGTTCAATAACACAGCTTTGGACTGAGCCGTTCATCCAGGTCACTTCCAACTCGACGGGGAACTCTGTGATACCCGTAAAGACCAGTTCAGCCGCATGCTCTGACTGAAAGCTGCCCCCGCTCGCCAACTGTTGCACCAGTTCCGGCTCGGAATCCTTCACACGAACTTTTGTACCAATCGCACGCCGACAGTCCGCGACACCCACCATGCGCAACGTGAACCCCTCAGGCTTTCCCTGTGACCGATTCATCAGCAAACCAGCAGGTTCCCCCTGATTGGAGATCACGACGTCAACCAGTCCATCACGATCGAAATCACCGCGAGCCAGGCCACGACCCAGATGTGGCTGAGCACAAACGTCAGGCAACGCCGAACTGACATCAACAAAAACACCACGGGAGGTGTTGTGGAAAACTTGTATCGGCATCTGCCATGACTGCTCCGGATCAAACCAGGTGCGATCATCGATGTGACCATTCGCCACAATCAGATCCTCCCACCCGTCCCGGTCGAAATCCACAGCGGCGGTTCCAAATCCCAGCAGATTCAGGCTTGCAGGACCAAGCCGGGAGATCCTCGTCGAGTCCTCAAACAGAACATTGCTGCCAACGCTGCTGTTGAGGTACAGAGTGTTCGTTTCACGATAAAAATGAGTGAGGAAAAGATCACCACCGCTGCGACGATCAAAATCACCAAACGCGATCCCCATACTGGCCTGTGCATAGCCGACGTCGTTGACCGCAAGACTGGCTACCGCAGCAGCATCACGCCACGATACCGATTCCGTTGCCCTGGAATCATGATCCACCGCGGCCGAGCCGTCTGTTTGCCAACGCAGTAAGAAATTCGGCTGGCCATCATTGGCAACATAGATCTCCATCTGATGATCGTGATTGAGATCGGCCAGCAAAACGCCCAGCCCCTTTCCTGGAAAAGCAGTCTCGACCTGACTGGGAGCAACATCTTCCCAACGGCCAGAACCATCGCCGAGGTACAAATGATCTGCCACGCCGGGAAACATTGCGGGCGTACATCCGGTGTAACCCCGAGGTGCGGCCGCCTCACGACACAACCGTGGCCGCTCAGGATCCTCCTGCAGATAGTTCACGACGTAGAAATCCGTCACCCCATCGCCATTCAGGTCCGCGAGAGCCACGCTGCTGCCCCAACTGCCGGCGACGATCCCGCTCGAGGCGGTAGATTCCACAAATGTTCCGTCACCCATTCCCAGCCAAAGCTGGTCAGTCCCAATTCGCGTAATGTACAGGTCAGGAAAACCGTCCTCGTTCACGTCCCCTGCGGCCACCCCGGTACCGAATCCAAACTGCTCAAGTCGCGATGACTCTGAGATTTCCTGAAAGCGCCCCCGCAAATTGCGAAACAACTGGCCCGGGTTTCGCCCGCTGTCTCTTGAGATCGGAATTTCACATCCGTTCGGCAGGAACAGGTCCAGCCAGCCGTCACCATCCACATCCACAACGCCCACCCCGCCACCATTCACTTCAAGAATCCGACGTTGTCCCTGCATGTCGTCAAATCGCTCAAACTGCAACCCGCGATCCTTGGCTTCATCGACCAGTCTGATCGAAGTCTCAACGGTCTGAGCATCCTGCTGAGTCCCCAGGGAATCTGCTGTCACGGAAACATCTTCTCGTGCAGTCTCCATCGCAAAAGCCCCGACGTTTGTCTTTTCTGCTGACATGTCAGTGCCACGCTCGCAGCCCGTCAGCACCAGCAAGACTGCCGCAGCGTTGCTGAGACTCCGAAACCATGATTTACCGCGGGCCAGGTTCAACTGATGCAGATTCATCGTGGTCGCCTTATGTATCTGTCACACAAACCCGCTTCCGCCACCAGACCGGCTTTTCGAGCAGCGGTGGAAAGCGCGGTCAACGCTTCCATGTCGCCGGGATTCGCAGAAGCAACGATCATCCGCAACTCTGACAGGGCAAGAATCTGCCGCTGATATCTCTGTCGCCGGTCCTGATCACCCGTCTCCGCAGCAACACGCATCAACGCGTGCACCACAGCCGGATCTCCTGGGTGTTCCAGATTCAGATGCGTCAACAGCGGCAAGGCTTCCTGCCACTGTTCGGTTGCCAGATACACTTCAGCTCTCATTTGTGTCAGCAGCCACGGCTCCGCTGCTGAAAACTCATCAGCCTGATTCAGCAATTCAATCATCGCAGCAACATCCGCCTGTCCATGATGGACCTCCAACAACGCCGCCAGGGCCGGTTTGGAGTTCGGCAGCTGTTCCCGGATCTGTTTCAGAACCTGAACCGCGGCAACCGCCTGACCTGTCGACTGCAAATGTCGGGCATGAGCAATCCAGAGGGCGGGATCCCCCGAATCCCGTTCAAGCAACTCTTTGATACGCTTTGCCTGTGCCGCGGTCTTCCACGGGATCAGGGGCCCGAAACAATACTGTGTCAACAGCGCTGGAGGCAGCTCGTTGCGTTCCGCAGCTTCCGCCAGCAGCGATTTTCGCTCTTCAAACCGCAGTTCGATGGCCAGTATGACTGACAGCATCCGCGTCGCCAGATCTCGCGCTGCTTTATTTTCTGCGGGACAAACGGACATTGCCGTACGGATCGCCTCCTCCGCGTCACGCACACGGTTTTCAGCGTAGAGCAGACGACCGCGCTGCAGCGCTGCATCAACACCGAGACGTTCCAGTTCCAGCGGGATCTGCATCAAACACCGCAGAGCCGCCTCCGTCTGGTCCTGCCCATGCAACTGAACCGCAAGCTGCAGAATTGCGACCCCGTCAGCTTCCGCTGTCTCGCCGTAACGTTGAATACTGTCCCGGTGAAACCGCTGCCAGTCCCGATCACGTACGTTTTCTGGCAACGAAAAAGACAACCTTGAATGCGGTTGTGCCCGCGTCGTCAACCAGATCAGCAGCAGCAACGCTGCACCGATGGCCAGGATGATTTTTCGACGACCGTTTCCGTCACCTTGTTCCGCAGCCAAAACCGGCCTTTCCGTATCCAACGCCCCACGCGCCACGCACCAGTGCAGTCTCTTGTTTCCCGCAGCAGCCCGTCCCGGCATGAAACCACCCCGGCTGCACTCTGCAATCACCCATGCTGACGGTTGCCAATGCCTCCGCGGCTGGGCATTCTATCAGGCAGTGCGCGTTTTTTTCCAACGAGCATCACGAGGCCGCAGGGCCAAAATGATGGTTCCCAATGATCTCTGTCTGGAAGATATTATGTCAACGGCCACCGTTCTGCGACCACTCCTGTTTCTTCTGCTGGCCGGCTTCACGCTCAGCAGCCACGCCGACGAGCCGAAGCAGACGGCACCCTCGAGAAAGAAAGCGAATCCAGCGATGGCACCGGTGGTTGATACTCCGGGACTTCCGCGTGTCCTGCTGATCGGCGACTCCATTTCCATTGGGTACACCGTCCCAGTCAGAACGCTGTTGCAAGGAAAGGCGAACGTTCATCGCCCACTCA
>JAFMMM010000373.1 GCA_017859815.1 Planctomycetota bacterium
CGCGTGCAGTTGCATTCCGGAGTAGAAAAACAGCACATCATGCGGTGGCTGTGCAGCGGGGCGTCCGAGCAGCAGTGACAAAGCGGAGCGACCATCCACAGGCAGATCGGGGCTGACTCCGGAGATCAGTTCCACAAATGTCGGCAGGACATCAATAGACATCCATGGCTGGGAACTCACCCGACCTGCGGTGATTCTGCCAGGCCAGCGAATCAGGCAGGGAACGCGCACGCCGCCTTCGAAGACCGTGAGTTTTCCCTCCCGCAATGGAGCGGCAGACCCCGCGTGCTCTCCGTACGAGAGAAACGGACCATTGTCGGAAATAAACATGATCAGTGTGTTTTCATCCAGCCCGCATCGTTGCACGGCCTTGAGGATCTCGGCGACGGACCAGTCGAGTTCTTCAATCACATCACCATACAGCCCCGCCCTGCTGCGTCCTCGGAAATCTTCTGATGCGAAGATTGGGACATGCGGCATAATATGTGGAACGTAAAGGAAGAACGGTTTTTCCTGATTCGCTTCAATGAACTGCACTGCGCGCTGTGTCAGACGCTTTGTGAAGTGTGCCTGATCCGGATCCAGTTCAATGATGTCCCGCTTGTCGTAGAAGGGCAGCGGAGGCATGCTGTCGGAAAGCACTGGGTGGTATTTTGTGTTGTCGTTGGAGTAGGGGATTCCCAGCCAATCGTCAAAGCCATGATTCATGGGGTGAAATTTCGGCCGCGTGCCGAGGTGCCATTTCCCCATTCCTGCGACCGCGTATCCCTGCTCGGCAAACATTTCAGACAACAGCCATTCCGAGTCAGCGATTCCCCCGCGGCTGGTGTGGTTATACGCTCCATGCATCCCAAGGCGGTTCGGATAGCAACCGGTCATCAGAGCGGCTCGTGATGCCGTGCAGACAGCCTGAGCGACATAGAACTGTGTGAACCGCGTTCCTTCCGTTCCGAGACGGTCGATTGCAGGGGTACGAATCATTGCGGACCCCTGGCTGCTGAGGTCACCGTAACCGAGATCATCAGCCATAATCAGGATGACGTTCGGCTGGTCGGCGTCGCGTTCCGATGCCGGACAAATTGCGGACAGCATCCCTGTCAGGAGCGTTGTTGCTGTGAGTACGCGTTGAGACAAAATCATTCCACAGGCTCCATTTCAAAATCGTCCGAATTGACCCATCCTGCTCGAGGTTTTTCACCTTTGAGGAATCGTTCATGAAATTCTGCACCTGACGTTGGGCGATAACGATCGAAGATCTCTCCCTGTCCAAACATCCGCGGATCACCGGTCTGTTTCAGTTCGGTTTCCATCGTTGTTCTCAGCTGGCGTACCACATCGGCGGATGCCAGGCTGACCGCCAGGTTGTCAACACTGTCAGGGTCTGATCTCCGCTTGTAGAGTTCGTCTGCCGGGCGTTTACCAAAATTCAGGCCCCACAGAAGATCACTGCGATCTGCCCTGCCCCGCTGCAGCAGATTCGTTTTCGTCGGACTACCGTCAGTGTCAAGATATCCGGTTTCCGGGTTACCGGCAGGCCAGCGGGTTGGTTCGTAATTATGCAGGTAAACGTAATCGTGCGTAATGATGCCGCGAATCGGGTAACCAACGTCATTCGGGCGACCCACATCGGTGCGTTCTTTTCCAATCAGCACATGATCACGATCCGCTTCGATTTGCCCGGATTTGTCCGACTCAAACTGGGGCCGCAGACTGCGACCGAAAAACGGCCGCATCCCTGAATCGCCTTGTGAAATTCCGGCGTAATCCAGAATGGTTGGGGCGATGTCCGTGAAGTTGACATAGTCGGTCACTGTTCTGCCGATCGCTGTGATTCCGGCAGGAAACCGTACAGCGAAGGGAATGCGATTTGGGTGCGCACCCGCATAGCCCTTGACCCGAGGGAACGGCATGCCGTGGTCACTGGTCACAATGATCAGCGTGGAGTCGAGCAGGCCGCGTGATTCGAGGGCATCGAGCATCAGCCCCAGATGACGGTCCGTATGCTCAACCTCAAATGCGTAATCCAGCATGTCGTGGCGGACAGTCTCGTTGTCCGGCCAGTAAGCGGGGACATGATCAATGTCGGAGAGTTTCTTGCCTCCTTTGCGGACACCAGCCTGAAATTCATAGCCGCGATGCGGTTCTGTGCTGCCATACCAAAAGCACCATGGGACGTCTGCGGGAGCAGACTCCAGAAAGCTGAGGAAATTCGCTGCATAGTCATTTCCACTGATTGCCTTTGCCGGCGGTGGCGATTTTTCTTTTTGCCATGGCTTGCCTGTGATTTGCCGATTCTTTCCCTCTGCGTCGAGTGCGATCCCGGGGCCCCAGCCCTTTCCGGTGAATCCCATGTGCCAGCCTTGTTGTGTCATCGCTTCGGGCCAGCTGCGAAATCTGGAAGGAAATTCGGCAAGATGGTTCCCGGCTTCGGCAAGCTGCCAGAAATTTCGGCCAGTCAGGACAATGGCTCGAGAGGGAGCACACTTTGCCATCGGCGTCCACGCATTCTGAAACAGGATCCCCTCGCGGGCGACTCGGTCAAACGCCGGCGTCTTCACCCACGCAGTGCCGTAGGCGCCGGCATGGAGTCCCCAGTCATCTGCGATCGCGAAAAGAATATTGGGAGGGCGATCAGCTGCGATCAGGTCTCCAAAGAAACCGAGAGCCACGGCACTGACAAGACAAATCATCCGCAACATTGTTATTGTTTCCATCAAGATGCATCCTGTTTCCCCCGCCCTCGGCGATTCAGTGAGGCCGTTCAAGCGAGGCAGGATGGAAAAGTAATCAGCGGCTACGCTGCTCCCGTTGTTCTCATTCAGCGATCGACTGCACCCGCCGATCCCCAACTGCCAGGTTCACTGATCAACCGCGGCGTTACAGGCTGCAATTGCTGATCTCCCTGTTGAGCCATCCAAAAATCCAGAGTTTGACTTAATCGAATCCGTTCACTCCTGTGGACCGGGGAGTCAGCAAGGTTGTGTTCTTCAAAAGGGTCCTGTTCCAGATCATACAGTTCTTCACCGGGACGCTGGTGATAGCGTCTCAGGATCGCCGCTGCCTGCTCGTTGGTTTTGGCCTGCTCTTCCCACGTCGAGAAGAAGTCCCGCTGCCCCAGCTTCCCTGCAACGAGGTCGATGTGGGTCGTAAATGCGTTCTCGGGATGCAGATTTCGGATGTACTTCCAGCGAAGCTCTGTGACGCTGCGAGCAGGATAGACATTCATCCGATTGTCGTTTGAATGCAGGGCAAAGATTTGTTTGTGATGATGCTCTCGGCCCTGCATCAGGACTGGCAGAAACGAGTGTCCGTCGAGTCCCGCCGGCGGTGATCCACCGGCTGCGTCGACCAGTGTTGGCAGAATATCGACCCAGCTGATCAGCGCTGTACTGCGCTGCCCTGAGGGAATTCTGTCCGGCCATGAAATGATCATGGGAACCCGAATCCCTGATTCGTAGAGATTCCATTTCGCAAAAGGCCACTGCGCGCCATGATCCGATGTGAAGATGAAAATGGTGTTCCGGGACAGGTGTCGTTTCGCAGCATCCATGATGGTCCGCAGATCCCGATCGGCAGACTCAACTGCAGCTGCGTAGCGAGCTCTCCATATTCTGGTTTTAGGAGTGTCGATACTTCCCGCTGGCAGGCGAAGTTTTTCCGTATCGATTCCCTCTGTTTGCTGCGGCCAGGGAACATGCGGCCAATTGCTTCCAACAAGCAGGCAAACGGGTTTGTGATCGCGGGAATCTCGGTCCTCAAGATACTGGACAGCTGCCCCAATTCCTGCATGGTCGTGAAACCCGTCATGGGCATAGTGATCAAAGCCATAGTCGGCGGTATGTCGATAATGCGAGACTTTTCCAAACGCCGCAGTCTCGTAAC
Organism: Planctomycetota bacterium; assembly: GCA_017859815.1. GTDB lineage: Bacteria > Planctomycetota > Planctomycetia > Planctomycetales > Planctomycetaceae > SXXK01. The sequence goes on from JAFMMM010000373.1 coordinate 3,883, forward strand.
CGAGTTCCTGAAGATATGACGGTAGTTTTCTCAGTTCGGGCCGCGGTCGAGCGTGATTTGATTCGGCTCCGTTTCGCGCCGGCATCAAACCCGTCAAAAGCGCGGCTCTGCTGGGGGCGCATGAGGGCGAAGCGACGTAAGCTCGATCAAACGACAGCCCCTGTGCTGCTAGTTCAGTGATCGCTGGTGTCTTGATCCCAGTGCTGCCCCATGGCTCCGAATCAAGCTGACTGAAGTCATCTGCAATCACGATCACGATGTTGGGAGCGGATTCTTCCGGAGCAGCTGCCGCCATCGGTTGCAGCAGCAGGAAGGCTGCGGCGATCGCTGCGAAGAAATGTATTTGGAGCATCTGTTTCCCGGCAATCACTCGTTTCGCTAACCTGGTCGAATTCTTCAGTATCAGCGTCACCGGCGACGCTGTGATGAGAGGTTATCGGAGGATCAGGCGGGTTTCCACTCGGCATGAAAAAAGGGCAGCTCGGCAGAATAAGAATTCCGCCGAGCTGCCCCGTCTCGCTCTCTCTGCACTTTCTTCTGCGGTCATCAGTCGAAGGGAAGGTTCAGCAGACGAGTTCCGCTGCTGGATCTCACCAGTAGCAGCAGCTGGCCAGTGGAACGTGCTTCGTCGAGACTCTTCTGAAGATCTTTGATGGTTTCGATCGCCTTGTTTCCGACGCGGGCGATCACAACGCCTGGAGACAGCCCCATCCGGGCAGCCATCCCATCCCGGTCAACCTCAGTGATCACAACACCGTTGTTCACATCCATTTCCAGACCTTGAGCCAGTTCAGGAGTCAGAACCGCCACTCTCACCCCCAGAGAGTCGATTCGTCCGCCACGAGCGCTGTCCCGACTGTCGGCAAAACTATCCGGAAACTCTGCCACGGTCACTCGCAATGTGGATTCACCATCATCGCGCTGGACGACAAGTTCGTACTCTTTGCCAATTCGCAATCGCTCAGCGATCGCCATCAACTGCTGTCGCGAGCGAACTTTTCTGCCATCGATTGCAAGGATCAGATCACCCTTTTCCACGCCGCCCCTGTCCGCAGGAGAGCCGGGGCGGACACCGCCTACCAGAACGCCGCGTGACGTGGGCAGATCCATCTCACGAGCGGCCTGTGCCGTCAGTTCGACGGGTGTGATTCCCAGATAGGCGCGGCGGACGCGACCGTCTTCCTGCAATTGGTCACTCACCCAGCGAGCCAGGCTGATCGGGATCGCCAGACTGATTCCATC
>JAFMMM010000005.1:0-44996 GCA_017859815.1 Planctomycetota bacterium
TTCATTGGCGGGATCAACAGCAACCTGATCCTGCAGTTCCCGCAGCCTCGCGATCCCTTCCCGGCTGGCGGCGACCTGATCAAACAGTTGAGCGGCTGACTGGTCGTTTCCCAACTGCCGCTCACACTGAGCCAGCAGAAAGACGGCATCGTCAGCCCACGGCTCCAGCCGAGTCGCACGACGCAGAAGTTCGGCTGCCTGCTGCCAGTTCGCATCTTCGAATTCTGTTCGAGCGAGCGAGATCAGCAGCTTCGCATTTGTGTGGCCCCGACTCAGTGCGTTTTCCAGAATCGTGCGCGCCTGAATCGGATCGCCGGTGGCCTTGAAGCACTCGGCCAGCCCGACAGTCGCCTCCAGATCGGCAATATCCTCCGCAATCAGTTCGGAATAAATTGGAATTGCTTCCCGCTGTCGATGCGAGTCGCTGAGCAGATGCGCCAGTTCCAGACGCGGCTGCCGCCATGCCGGGGCACGTCGAATCGTTTCACGAAAACTCTCTTCCGCTTTCTGCAGGCTCTGCTGCAGAGAAAATACTTTCCCCTCGACATACCACGGAAAAGGATCCTCCGGGGCATCCTTCCGCAAAGCCTCGGTCAGCAAACCGGCCTCGGTGTACCGCTGCACACGCAGGTAGCCAATCAGAAACGAAATACTGACATCCGTGTTATCGTGATCCTTGTCTGTCAGCAATTGAGAAAGAAAGGGTTCGGTGCGAGTCAACTCACCGCTTTGCGCGAGAAACAGGATCTTTTCGCGTTCCAGATCCCGTTCACCAGCCCCCTGCACGCGCAGGTTCTCGATGGAATTGCGGACCAGTTCCGGCTCACCAATCCGCCGAGCAGCAAGGCAGCGAGCTTTGGCAACAGCAACTTTTGAATGACCAGCCCAGGTGGCCAGATCAGTCCACCGCAGCGCCTCCCGCGGCTGTTGCAGCAGAATGTTCTTTTCAGCCTGCCACAGACACACTCGCGGCCAGACTCCCCAGACCACCAGCATCACCAGTAACGCTGCCGGCAGCCGTCTTCTGCGCCGAAGCCGCGAGCCACGAGCTTTCTGCGGCCGGCGTTTTACCACGACATCCTCGACTGGATATTCATTCCCGGTTGCAGACACGTTATCCTGCTCTTGTGAATAGTTGAAAACTCGATCGACGACAGCCGCTTTCTGTTCTGACAGACGACAAAACCGGCAATACTGCTTTGCTGGCTGGTCATCGTCTTTCGCACATTATTCTCCGGACTGACTGCCTGATGGCAAGTCAGTCTGCCCCGGCATGATCCCTATGCACTGCAAAACAACACGCAGCACAAACGGAATTCTTCGTCTGAGAATCAGATCCGTCCTGTTGGGGGGGCTTTGGCTACTGCTCAGCGGTTGTCAGCAGTCTGATTCGCAGACGTCCAAATCATCTCAGCCTGACGTACAGATCGCAGCCTCCGATCCCCATCTGACAGCGCAGATTAAAACGTTCTGCGGCTCCTGTCACGCTGTGCCGCTGCCATCCTCGTTTCCCAAAGATGACTGGTACCGGGAGGTACGTCGCGGTTATGACTTTTACTACGAATCGGGAACAACCCTGAACGATGTGCCGGTTCCGGCAGATGTTGTTCGCTGGTTTCAGGAACAGGCTCCTGAACAGCTGCAACTGGCCGCACCACCGAAAGAAAACAGTCCGGTCCAATTCTCGATGGATCGCATCAGCACGCCAAAGTCCCTGCAGCGCGAAGCCAGCGTCTCATTCCTGTCCCCGGCTCCCATCGACGATTCACCGGCAACTCTGTTTGTCAGTCTGATGAAATCGGGCCTCGTGATGCAGGCAGACACAGATGGCTCAAACCTGAAGCAGGTCAGTACTGCCGCTTTAAACCCTGCTGCTGCCCGTCAGGCTGACCTGAATGGAAACCATCAGACAGATCTGCTGATCGCCGACCTTGGCTCCCCCATGCCTGCAGACCACGACCGAGGCAGGATTCTGTGGATACCGGATTACCGCTCCTCAAATGAAACGATCCCGCTGCTGGAAAATATTGGCCGAGCCGCCGATGTTCGCGTCGCGGATTTTGACGGCGACGGTGATCAGGACCTGATCGCTGCAGAATTCGGCTGGCATCAGACCGGTGGCTTGCACCTGATCAGAAACGATGGCCTGCATCTGAATCCGCCGCGCTGGAGCCATGAACGCCTCGATTCCCGGTCCGGACCGATTCACGTACCCACCGCCGATTTGAATGGCGACGGCCGCATGGACTTTGTATCGCTGATCAGTCAGGAACACGAAGTCATCGAAGCCTGGATAAACTTTCCCGACGGCTTCAGGAGGCAGCAGATTTACGCAGCCCCGGACCCGTCGTGGGGCTCCAGCGGGATTGAGTTATGTGACATTGATGCCGATGGGGACGTAGATATCCTGTACACCAACGGTGATACTTTTGATTCCAGTCTGATGAAGCCATACCACGGGGTTTGGCTGCTGCAAAATCGCGGCGAAATGGAATTTCAGCCACGACGAATCCTGACCGCACCGGGGATTCACAGAGCGGTTCCTGCTGACATCGACGGTGATGGCCTGATGGATGTTGTGGCCTGCGCCGTACTTCCGGTGGCAGCGATTAAACCCGAATCCAGTGTCGCTTCGCTGCTCTGGCTGCAGCAGAACGCGGACGGGCAGTTCAGTGCATTCTCCATTTCGGATTCCATGCCGACGTATGCGACGGTGTTCGTTGGTGATATCGACGGCGATGAAGATGTCGACATTGTCGCCGGCTGCTTTGAAGAAGCCGAAAATCGCAGCGACGAAGTTCTGCATGTGTTCCGCAATGAGCGTCTGAAAAGAATCGCAGCAAACCGTTGATCAGGGGCTGGGAATACTCCAGCAGCGATTTGTCTCTCGGTCAGACTCGCGAATGACCACCAGACCCTCCGGAAAATGCTCAATCACCTGAACCACACCATCCGGCCAGCGAATCTCCAGAACGGCATCATCAAGATCATCCGGGAGTGCAAACATCAGCCGATTACTGACGGTGGAACCATAGCTGCCGCCTCCCCGCAAAAACCCTGACTGCAACGAATCCGTCTTCAGGATCACCGCTGCACCAACAGGCTCCCTGCCGGTCTCTGTTCCAGCCAGGATGACGCTCAGCCAGCGACTGCGGCTGCGGACAGTTTGATTCTCCAGCAAAGCTGCCGGCTGCAGAGTTGCCGAAACGGCCAGATCAACATCGCCATCACTGTCCAGATCAGCAGCCACGGCACCACGTCCCATGTGCTGGCGTTGAAACCAGCTGCCACCGGATTCCGTGACATTCACCAAACGCTTGCCCGATTCATTCTGCAACAGCAGCGGTTGCTGATTCAATGGAGCATTCTGTGGATAACGAATGACATGTCCGTTGGAAACGAAGATATCTTCATCCCCGTCGCCGTCGAAGTCTTCACAGCAGGTTCCCCAGCCCACGAACAGTCCGCCCACCGCATTCAGTCCCATTCGCTGGCTGACATGTCGAAACGCCAGTCGACCGGCATTTTGATACAGAGCGTTGGATTCGCGTTCGTAATTGACCACCCACAGATCGGGCTGAGCATCAGCATTGAAGTCACAAACATCCACGCCCATGCTCCCGTCGGGAACACCGAGGCTGCTGAGACTGGCGCCACTGGCGAGTGAAACATCCTGCAGAACACCAGTACCGTCATTCTCGTACAGGAAATTCGAAACCGTATCGTTGGTGACATAGATGTCGTTATCGAAGTCTCCGTCCAGATCGCAGATCACCACCCCCAGCCCTTTTCCTTCCGCTGACAGGCCGGCTGTACTTGTGGCGTTATGAAATGTCCCGTCCCCATTGCTCAGATAAACGCTGTCTGTGACGCCCGTATAGCTTCGAGGCGGGCAGATCTCTCGCCCTCCCTCCGGCCCGCGTTCACAGAACGGATCGTTCTCCCACGACCAGTCAACGTAGTGCGCCAAATAAAGATCCGGATGACCATCGCCGTTCAGATCTCCCCAGGCACCGCTGCTGCTCCACTGCTGATCGTCCAGCCCGCAGTTCTGATCCTGCAATTCAAAGGTTCCGTCGCCGCAATTGCGAAATAATTGCACTCCACCGTAGCCGGTGATCAAAAAATCCGGAAACCCATCGCCGTCGTAATCAGTGCGAGCAATTCCATGATTGTAAAACTTCGCTGCGGAGATCCCGGCGATTTCTGCAACCGACGCGAAATTCAGCTGACCCCGATTGCGAAAAAGACCGGGCTGTCGAGACTGCAGAGAATGATCCAACAGCGTACCACCGCCGGCAAAACACAAATCTTCCAGACCATCACTGTCCAGATCGAGCACTGCCAGACCACCGCCGAGCGATTCAAGGATGGAGAAATTTCCGGATTCTTCTCCGTTTTCATATGAGAATGAGACGCCACTTTCTGCAGCACATTCGCGAAATGCCCACACTGACGCTGACGCTGGCGAGACGGATGGCGTCAAAGCTGGCTGCTGCGGTTGTGACGGGTCTGAGCAACCACAGATGCCAACGGCCAGCATCAACTGCAAAATAGTGAATCGATGTTCAACTGTCATGCTTCGTAAGTCCGCTGTGAGGAATGCCGTATACTACAGAAAGAATTTTGTTGGATGGCATGTTGCAGGTGCAGTCTGAAACAAAGTACGAATCCTCCCCACTGCAAATCTGCGGAATTCACATCCCAGGAGCTGCACGGTGGCGTTCGCCACAATCTCGCACATGCAGTTGCAGCTTGCTACACCTTTCTGCCGAACCAATTTATCATTCCCCGGTCCGAATTCGTCTTTCGCCCTGACACAGAGCTTCTCTCCATGATTCACGTTATCGCAACAATCACGCTGCGGCCCGGTGGCCGCACAGAATTTCTCAAAGCCTTTCACCAGTTAATGCCTCTGGTTCATGACGAAGTTGGCTGCCTTGAATACGGTCCGGCAGTGGACATTGATGCCGGGCTTCCTAATGGACCTGAACTCAGAGACAACGTTGTTGTCGTCGTGGAAAAATGGGAATCACCGGCGACCCTTCGTGACCACCTGCAGGCTCCCCATATGACGGCTTATCGAGAACAGGTTGCCGACCTTGTGGTCTCCACGCAAATTCAGGTCCTCGAACCAGCCTGAGGAATCCTCCGCACTCACATCCCTCGCCGCCAGGCCACACCGATTTCATGCTTAGCCCTCGTCTCTACAAACGTACAGGCATCTATGACTTTTTCATGAAGTCTCTTGGCTACGAGCGCAGTATTGACCGGTTTCTCAGGGAACTGCCCCTTGATTTTCCGGGCAAGGTTCGCATCCTTGATTCGGGGTGTGGCACCGGGCTGATGGGCCTGCACTTTCTGCAAAGATTCCCCAACTCTGAACTTGTTGCGACGGACCTTGAGCCGAATTGCCTGCGTTCCACTCTGAACAATGCTGACTCCCGAAATCTGCAGACGACTCGCATCTGCTGCGGTACTGCCGACATCTCCCATCCGTCGCAATTGACTCTGTTGAACGGATCAAGTCTCAGTCTTGAAACCGGCAGCTTTCAGATCATTTGCCTTGGTGCAGTCGTCGGCTATGCAAACTGCACAGAGACTTCCATCAGGGAACTGGTCTCCCTGCTCGCCCCCGGTGGAATCCTGATTAATCTTGAGATGAACGAAAGCCCCTCGGGAAAATTTGTCTCCCGGCAGTACCACTATTCGAACATCGCTCTCACGCGGATGAAACAGGTCCTGCAGGATTCCGGATGTGAAGTGTCTCTGAGGCGATTCCACGCACGGCATCTCCCGGCAAAACTGACACGAGTCGCCGTGATCGCGCAGCGCGCTCAGGAAACGACATCGGTCTGATTGACGATCGTCGGCACACCGTCCACTCCGGACCGCAACGCAACAGGACTCGTCTTCTGCAAAGCTGTGCAGCGTGCCTGAGCGAGCATGCCTACGACAGAATGTCGTGGATCACCTGACCGTGCACGTCGGTCAGTCGGAACTGTCGTCCCTGGAATCGATAGGTCAGTCGCTCGTGATCAAATCCCAGCTGGTGCAGCACGGTTGCCTGAAGATCATGCACGTGCACCGGATTTACTGCGGCATTGAATCCCAGTTCGTCTGAAGCGCCCCAGTTCATTCCGGGACGAATCCCACCTCCCGCCATCCAGATCGTGAAGGCATAGGGATGATGATCGCGGCCCCAGCGTTGACGATTGTTGAGATCTCCCTGGATGAAGGGAGTCCTGCCAAATTCGCCTCCCCAGATCACCAGCGTTTCCTCAAGCAACCCCAGTCGATCAAGATCACGAATCAACGCAGCCGAGGACTGATCCGTATCGCGACACTGGTTGTAGAGCTCTGTTGTGATCGAATTGTGCTGATCCCAGCCAGCGTGCATCAGCTGAACAAATCTGGTTCCGCGTTCCACCAGACGACGGGCCAGCAGACAGTTGTGAGCAAACGTTCCTGGTTCCGTCACACCAGGCCCGTACATATCGAGCGTTTGCTTTGTCTCTCCGCTCAGGTCAGTCAACTCAGGAACGCTGGTCTGCATCCGGAATGCCATTTCATACTGAGCGGTTCTGCTGGCTGTCTCAGGGTCACCCGATTCCCGCAACTTCAACTCGTTGATCCGAGCAATATCGTCCAGGAGTCCGCGTTTCATGGCGGAGTTCATTCCGGATGGATTGCGGATATACAACACAGGGTCACCTGTACCGCGAAATTTGACCCCCTGGAATCGGGACGGCAGGAACCCGTTTCCCCAGTAAAAGTCGTAGAAGATCTGGCCACAGGATGTGTTTTTTGTCACCGAAGTCATGACGACAAACGCGGGAAGGGTTTCTGTTTCTGAACCAAGTCCCCATGTCGCCCATGCTCCCATAGTTGGTCGCCCAGGAATCTGTGCACCACTCAGAAGCAACTGGATTGCCGGGGCATGATTGACCGCATCGGTATACATGCTGCGGATAAAACACAGACGGTCCGCGATTGCAGCGGTATGCGGAAGAAAATCACTGACCCACGCTCCGCTGTCTCCCCGCTGCCGAAATGGCTCCACAGCCGCCAGCATCAGTTTGCCGTCGGCCTGTCCGGTCATCGTGCTGAAGCGTTTTCCCTCCGAGAATCCCCCCGGCAGCGGCTGACCGTGCAAGCGTTGTAACTCGGGTTTGTAGTCGAACAGATCCACATGGGTGGGCGCACCATTCTGAAACAGGTAAATCACCCGCTTTGCCTTCGGTGCAAAATGCGGCAACAGTGGTCGCTCACTGGCCGCCGCCTGCCCTCCCTGGAGCAGTTCTGCCAGCGCAACACTCCCCAGCCCCAGTGACCCGCGTCCAAGAAGCTCGCGTCGTGTCATATCTGTAACGGACTGCGAAATCGGATGCATAATTATTCTCGTGTTGTCCGGCCAAAACAGTTCTGAAAGCGTGCGCTCGGAACACTCACTCGCGCGTCAGGGTTTCGTCAAGATTCAGTACGGCAAGACACAACGCTGACCAGGCAGCATGCTCCGTTACAGGCTGGTCCGACACCTTCGCCTCGCCTGCTGAAACAAACTGAACGGCCTGCTGCTGATCTTCCGCGAACAGCTTGCGGGAACGCTGCAATCCCTGCATCAGCACTTCGGCCTCCGCATCTCCAGCAGGACGACAAAGCAAACGTTGAAAGATCAGGTCCAGCCGATCACGATCAGTTTTATTCGGTTCCGCCAGCACACCCTCCGCAAGCACCCGCGCTGCTTCCACATAAGTCACATCGTTGAACAGCTGCAGAGCGTGCAACGGAGAATTCGTCCGAAAGACGTCCACAGAACAGGTCTGTCGAGGCGCGTTGTCAAAGAAGATCGTGGGACCAATGATTCTTCGCCAGAATACATACAGACTGCGGCGATAAAGCGAGTCGCCATGATCCTGGGAATACGTCTTGCGACCAAAAGTCGCATCCTCCCAGACCCCCTCGGGCTGGTAAACATTCACCGGAGGACCGCCGATCCGCTCTGACAGCAACCCGCTGGCCGCCAGTGCCTGATCTCGCAGCATCCACGATGGCAGTCGATATCTGGGAGCACGCGAAAGCAGTCTGTTATCCGGATCATGCTCCATCTGAAGCGGCGTTCGAGCGGACGACTGCCGATAGGTATGACTGGTGACAATTGTCCGAATCAGCGACTTGAGGTCCCAGTTGGAATCACGAAATTCACATGCCAGCCAGTCCAGCAGATCCTCATGAAGCGGGATTTCCCCCTGAACTCCAAAGTCACTCGGCGTTTTGACAAGGCCCTGCCCGAACAGCATCTGCCAGTAACGATTGGCAAGGACTCGCGCGGTTAACGGATTTCGGGGATCCATCAGCCAGTTTGCCAGTTGCAGACGAGTGGGCTCAGAGTCTGCCGTCAACGGTGGCAGACTGGAAGGTGTACCGGCAGTCACCGACTGACCGGGAGCGTTGTACAGACCACGGTCAAGAATAAAGGTTTCCCGCCGATCAGCCTGATCCTGCATCACCATCACTTTCGGCACTGCCTTTCGAACAGCCGCCAGCTTTCCCTCGGTCTGCTTTCGCTCTTCCGTGAGTTTCTTCCAGTCCGCATCTTCACTCTGCTGTGCGGTTCGGAGCTGGGCCGTCTGCTCCGCCGTGCGGTCCCCCGCTCTGGTCTTCAGGGCCGCGAGGATCTGCTGTTGCGAGTCCTGATTCAGAGAGGCGTCCGGACGACTGCTTGTCAACAGCCGAAAACGCCCCAGATTATGACTGACATGAACGGAGTCATGTCGCAGCACAATCCTGAGCTGGTCACCAGGCATCAACTCCAGAACGCCTTTGGTTCGCAGCACAGCCGCATGCTCGCGGTCGACAGGACGTCCTTCATGAACCGCCCAGCCTGACCGCGGATCACCATCGAATACATTGATGATCTTCAGATTGCCCTGCTCATAAGTTGCTTCGCCCTGAGCCAGCGGAACAGCCTGATCCTGCCCTTCGCGAACCACCGACACTTCAAACTCGGTCAGCACAAAGTTGCCACTGTCAGATCGAGCCAGCCCGCCATTCGTGTGCGATTTGTGTTTCAGTGCTTCCAGTCGAAATGCGGCAATACGCGAGACCTGCGGAGTGACAAGAATGGTGTAGGTGTCATTCGCGGGGTTTGGGCCGGACGCAAGAATCACTCCGTCCGATGACTGTTCCAGTTGCTGATACGTCGCCCGCAGCTGATCGGCCCGCAAAGGCGTCCACTGCTGGGGCTGTGTCAGCTCTGCCCTTCGATCTGATTCCCACTGCGACTGCAGCGAACTCAGAGCAGCTTCGCGCAATCGAATCTGCTCCGCCAGATCGCTCAACCGCTGCTGATACTGTTCGATCTGTTGTTGTTGATCCGCTTCCGGAGCATCCAGAACCGGGGCAGTCTGGCCACTGCCTCCACCACCGTTGACCGGCGTCTGGTTAAAGAACGCGTAGAACTTGTAATAGTCTTCCTGCGAGAGCGAGTCGAACTTGTGATCATGACAGCGACAACAATTGAGTGTGAGTCCCAGCCAGACTGTGCCCGTGGTCTCCGCCATGTCCATCACATAATCAACCCGGTTCTCCTCCGCGATCCGCCCCCCTTCACCGTTGATCATGTGATTCCGGCAAAAGCCGGTCGCCAGTTTTTGCTCGTACCCCGCTTCCGGCAGCAAATCCCCAGCAAGCTGCCAGCGAGTAAACTCATCAAAATTGAGATTCTGATTGAACGCTTCCACCACCCAGTCCCGCCAGGGCCACATGGTCCGCTCCTGGTCCCCCTGGTAACCATTGCTGTCGGCATAACGAGCTGCATCCAGCCAGTCCCACGCGATTCGCTCCCCAAATGACGACTGCATCAGGAATCGGTCGACGAGATTTTCATAGGCCTGCGGGGACAAGTCATTCAGAAACTCCGTCACTTCGCCGGGAGCCGGTGGCAGCCCGCGAAGGTCCAGTGAAAGCCGTCGAATCAGAGTGCGGCGATCGGCTTCAGCGGAAACCTGCAGAGGCGTCTGGAACAACTTCTTCTGTACGAAGGCATCAATCGGATTACGCACACCTGCGCTGTTCTGACTGCTGATCGGTGGCACTGCAGGTCGGGTGATCGGCTCCCACGACCAATGCCGACTCCATTCCGCCCCGTCGTCAATCCAGCTTCCAATCAGTTCTCGTTCCTCGGTAGTCAGCTCCAGACCGGAATCAGGCGGGGGCATCACTGTGTCAGGATCGCTGGATGTAATCCGGGAATACAGCTCGCTGGCAGATCGATCACCCCCTCTGATGACCTTCATTGCAGCGGACTGCTCGTGCAGTGCCAGTCCCGCTTCTCGTTGCTCCGCATCGGGCCCATGACACTGAAAGCAGTTCTCTGAAAGCAAGGGCAGAATCTGCCGACTGAAATCAGGAGTCTCCGCCGCCGTGAGTGAACTGCTGCACAACAACAGGCAGATGGCGGTGTTTCGGGAATTCATCACATCAACACCTGAGTGAAAAGATGAAAAGATGTCGGTAGTCGCTGCCCGGAATCTTACCATGGGCTGGTCTCTGACGGTAAGGATCCTTTCAATTCGTCAGCTGCAGCTCATTGCGGCCCCGGCGGCAGGAAAAACAAGCAGTAATCTGATCGTCGTCGCGAAACCACGTCCCGGTGTTTAAATCCTGGCGGCGGCGCACTTCCTGAAGTTGCTCCTGCTGCTCGCCAGCAATCAGTCTCAGGGAACCCCCACTGGCTCCCGCGGGCAGACGCACTGTCAGGTCAGGACATGCAAAGGGTGACTCCAGCATGACTCCCGTGTCCGTGCGACGCACGGACGTCAGTTCTTTTGTGGCCCAGTACCGGGCAATTTCACTGAGCTTCATCCACAGCACGCGATCATGGAATCCTGCATGGATCGAATCCACGACTCGTTGAAACGCGTGAAAGCCATCTTTCGATCCGTTGCTGTACATCCCGGGCCAGTGACACAGAAAAAAACCTGGCTGCCCCCGCAACAACAACTCTACCAGCCGACCCGAAGTCGCTTCCTCGTTGGCATACAAGTCCGGTCGAGGTTCCACATCGCCTTCCCAGCCGCCAAACCAGTCCCCGGTCCCGGCCGGGATATTGACCGTCAGATCCGGTCTCCCCGATGCCAGCCCGGAGACATGTTCCAGAGTTGGCTCAGTGCTGCCGGCTCCGTCAATCACGTACTTGAAATAATGGGGGATCTCGACAGGAAAGACATCGCGTACCGCCTGTTGAACCGCCAGAGACAACTCCGACTTCACCATATTTCCAAAACCGCCGGGAGTGGTGATCCCTTCGCATGGAAGACCACAGTTTCTGAGAATGCGCAGCGCGTAGGCAAGGTACTCGGCAATCTCATCCACGCTGCGTTTCTCCCGTGGCCATGAATTCTCCATTGTCGACGGACTGATTTCCTGCAGCGGTCGGCCCGTCTTCAGATCGATCACGCGAGTGTGTGTGATCATTTCAGGATGAATATCCCAGTTCGGCATCAGCAGCTCACGAACAAGCTGGATGCTGTTCTGCAGATCGCGACGCGACCAGCCAGGCAACTCGCGATCCAGCCAGCCAGTGCACGCCGGGTACGGCACAATGCTGTACTTCCCCTTGACGCCGCGAGACGCACACCACTCCCCAAATTCCCGGACGAATGAGTCTGGAATCTCGCGAGGAAATGTCTGCCATGGTTTCTGATAAACGGGCCTGTCCGGATAGCAGGCATGAAACTGCGGAATACAGAAGTGCCCCATGTTCACCAGACAGGTGGAGTCATCGATGATGAAAGTCAGGGGGAGACGATCACGCGGAAACAGAATTTCAGCGTCGTCGTCCTGCACGGGTCGTTCACCAGGGGACACCTGAGCCAAAACGGAGGCGGCTCGCCAGCCATGAGCTGCCGCTGCGATTCCGCCACTCCGGAGAAGAAAACGACGGCGATCAATTCCCACAGACATTGGTCACTCCAGGTGAAAAAATACATCTCTGAATCCTGAACTTCCTCACTGCACCCGGAGATCCACCATCCCGGCGGAGCAGGTTTGCACGGTGGCGGTTCTGCAGCGGCAGTTCCGGAACGGAGATCATTCCTCCGAGACGCCCCTCTTCAAGGCACGCAAGCCAGATGAGATTAGCGGATCGTGAAAAGCAATGTCAGGCTGCCTCGTTAGTCCGGGAGACAGAATCAACGCCGCAGCCCACGCTCCTCTGCCTCACAATCTGTTCAGAACGCTCCTCTTCACTGGTGAAACAGGCAGAAGCCGATAGTATTCGACTGGGTGGGAGTGAGGATTCGCCAGAGGATTCTTCAGCGAGTTACTCGAAGTGAATTGACCATTCTGTTCAAATCCATCATGAGGCGCTGTTCGTCGCCTCAGAAAGCAGTCTGAAGCAGCAGTTGCTGCGGGCGGAAGAGTTGGAATTGTTCAGCGACCAATCGCTCTCCACCAGGTCACGCGGTCGTATCATTCGGTGAGCACTGCACGACCAGGAAATCTGCTCACCCGTTTGATGACAGGTGCGAACGGAAAATCGCGAACCTGAACCGTGGGCAGAATTCACGATCGTCGAATCCACCTCAGTAGAAGCTGCAGCCGACTGCAGTTGATCTTTACGCTCAGAAGTCAAAATTGATGTCCGATCTTCCGATTGTGAGATATGCGTCGCTGACAGATGTCGGTATGCGCAGAGCGACCAATCAGGATGCCCTCGCTGTGCGGCTCAGCTCGGACTTTAACGCCTGGGCTTGTGACGGACACCTGTTCGTTGTAGCCGATGGAATGGGGGGGCATGCTGTTGGTGATCTTGCCAGCAGGATTGCCACCGAAACGCTTCCGCAGGCGTGGGCAAAGTCAGACCCTGACGAACCGGCTCAACGTTTGCAGGCTGCAATTCAAGCGTCCAATAAGGCGATCAATGATCGAGCGGTCCGCAATCCCGAGTTTCAGGGCATGGGCACAACCTGCAGCGTACTGAACCTGTCTGCGAAAGGCGCCCTGATCGGGCATGTTGGAGACAGCCGTGTTTATCGTCTGCGGCACGGACTGCTGCAACAACTGACCTTCGATCACAGCCTGCAGTGGGAGATGATTCGCCTTGGCCGATCCACTGCGGAAAATGTGGAAAAAGAACATCCCCGCAACGTCATTACCCGCTGCCTTGGTCCGGATCTCAATGTTGCCATCGATATCGAAGGACCATTTTCTGCGGTTGCCGGCGATGTCTTTGTGCTTTGCTCTGACGGCCTCACAAATCACGTAGACGATGCAGAGATTGGACGTGCTGTGTCTGACCTGCCAGTGACCGAGTCGGCGCGGTTCCTGATCAACCTCGCCAATTGTCGAGGTGGCAGCGACAACAGCACTGTGATTGTCGTCCGTGTGGAAGAATATCCGGCCGTTAGTGGAACTGTCGCCGACACAGTCTTTATCGAACCGTCACCTCCAGCACCTCCACCGCCCACAGTAGCACAGCGGCTGCTGCCGCTGCTGAGACTCATTCCGCCAGGCGTGTTTGCCGCTGGTGCGGCTGTTGCCTTCCAACAGGGCCTGAACGCTGCTTCCGGAGTACTGGCTGTCACGGCGATGATTTCACTGCCTCTGCTGTTTCGCAAACCCAGAAAAAAAGTGAAACACCCGCTGCCGAAACCTGCTCCGGAAGTTTCCCAGGATTCCAGACCACATCTCGATTCATGCAGCCTGCTGCGTTCTTCATTTCTGCCGATGTCACCGTATCGAAGCACAGAGAGTTCTCAGCCCGACATTCTCCTTCAACTGACCACCAGTGTGTACAATGAGCTGCAGCAACATGCAGTAGATGCTGGCTGGCGAAAATCAGTCAATCCGCTGGCTGAGTCAGAAACCGCCGACAACCGCAGCATCGAAGAACGCCTTCGCGAAGCGGTGAAGTCTGTCAACACCCTGATGCGTGAATTCTACTCTGCCGTCAGAGGATCAACCGGCGGTGGTATCTGAGACGAGCCCCTGGCGGCTCGCAAACTGGTGCTGTCAGACGGCGGCTGGCAGAAGTTCCAGATCGGTACTCACAGCCACACTCGCAGCCAGCGTTTGATAGACCACACAGTATCGCTCCGTCAGCGATACCAGTTTGCCTGCCTGCTCCGCGTCAATGCTCGTGGTCATGCGAAAAAGCAAGTCGACCTGTTGAATCCCAACAGGCACGTTTCGATCAACTCCCATGGTCCCCCGAAAGTCCATGGTCCCTTTGGCAAGAATCTCGCAGCGATCGATCCGGAACCCCATTGCAGTTGCCACAGCCGCCACCGTCGTGCCGGCACAGGTAATCAGGGACTGCAGCAGCAGTTCACCGGAGCAGGCCATCAATCCGTTCCCCGCCGCTGCAGGATGCAGACCCGCGTGCAGTGATTTTCCGTCGTTCTGAAGCAAAGGGACGCGGCAGCCAATACGCTCGAAATCCACCTCTCCCTCCGCTGACAACACGATGACTGCCGCATCACCCTGACGAGCGTACAGCTCTTTCAGTGGCGTCTGAAGTTCACGAAGCAACTGCTGGTCGGGCACTGGAAACTCCCTGGCTGGTTGGGCTGATGCGGTCAGAACCGCAGTCCACAAATGATTCACTGGAATTCTGACGCCGCGGCTGCCTCTGTACTGTCCGGTGAAACACGGACGGACGTTCACATCCTGGCCATGATGCCGACTTGCCGTGGTGTGCGACAGCCGCCCTTTCCAGTAACAGTTTCGCCGGCGAAAAAAATTCAACAGTGATTCTTTTCTGTTAGTATTTCGCAGGGAATACTACTTTCCGTACAGCATCCGGCAACCCTTCGGCAGCCCCTGTTTCATTCCTCCAACCCCGGCACCACAAAATGGACCCGTCAAACACAAAGAAATACTGGATCGGCTTCGATCTTGGTGGCACCAAGATGATGGCGGTCGTATTCAACGACCAGCTGAAGGAGGTTGCCCGCAGACGTCGTCGCACGCACCCGAGGAATGGCGGACCTGTCACACTGAAACGAATTCAGGAGACAATCGCCGACGCAATTGAGCTGAATCAGATCCCCCTTAGTCAGGTCGCCGGGATTGGAATTGGAGTCCCCGGACCGCTCAATCCGGGAACAGGAGTTGTCCTGGAAGCGTCCAATCTGGGCTGGAAAGAGATGCCACTCTTAGAGCGACTTCGTGAGCACTACGGAATTCCAGTGGCAGTCGCAAATGATGTGGATGCAGGGGTTCTTGGAGAGTATCTGCAAGGTGCCGGTGTGGGCTGCCGTTCTCTGCTGGGTGTCTTTCCGGGCACCGGCATCGGCGGGGGATTTGTCTATGAGGGACGCATTTTTCAGGGATCCCGATCAACATGTATGGAGGTGGGTTATCTGCAGCTGGCGACTGAAGGTTCGGCAGCGGGAGTTGGGCCGGAAGGCACACTGGAAGGGCTGGCCAGTCGATTGACGATCGCTGCTGAAGCGGCCAAGGCTGCCTATCGCGGTCAGGCCCCTCACCTGCAGAGTCTGACCGGGAATGACATTTCAAAGATCCGCAGTTCAGCACTGAAAGAATCAATCGCTCATGGTGACGAAGCGGTCAGGAAGATTGTTGCCCGCGCAGCGGAACAGGTAGGAAGAGGCATTGGATCTCTGATCAATGTGCTCGCTCCGGACAAAGTCGTGCTTGGAGGAGGCCTGGTTGAGGCGATGCCGAAACTCTACGTGGAACATGTAAAAAAAGGCGTGAAACGAAACGTGCTTCCCTCTCTGAAAGACTATTCCGAAATTGTCATCAGCAGTCTGGGGGATCTTGCGGCTGTTGTGGGTGCTGCCGGGATGGTGCGACAGCAGGTCAGCGATTCGCCGGGGATCACCACCGCAGCCAACGTGGGACATCAGCCGTCAACAGCAAAGGCGGCAAAATGAGCGACGCCAAACAATCACCTCGCATCCAAACTGGCCCGGCCCCCGGTACCGCAGACCCCAACAGCGGTCGTCCGTTCTTTCCACTGGCCGTTATTGAGCTTGGCACCACCGCCATCCGAATGACCGTTGGCGAGTCTGACGGGCGCAGCGAATTGCGCGTACTGGAACAGCTGGTACACGGGGTCAGCCTGGGAAAAGACACCTATACCGGCGGTGAAATTCAACGGAAAACGATGCAGGAGTGTATTCGAGTGTTGCGTGGCTACCGTCGCAAACTTACGGAGTACCAGTGTAACGACCCTCGTTCTATTCGCGTGATCGCAACCAGTGCAATCCGTGAATCCTCCAACCGTCTTGCTGTACTCGATCGCATCTACATTGCGACCGGTCTGGTGGTTGAGGTGATTGATGATGCCGAAATTGCACGTGTCACTTACCAGGGCATTCGACCGCTGCTGAACGAGCAGGTGGTTGAGAGCAACGATACCACCGTAGTGGTCGAAGTTGGCGGCGGAAGCACGGAAGTCCTGGTACTGCGAGGCAAGGATATCCTGTATTCCCAGCCATGCAGACTGGGATCACTGAGACTGCAGCAGCAGTTTTCAACCACTGCAGCTCCCCGCAGCGAGTTCTCGAGGATCATGTCCGGCCAGATTCAGCGGTCACTGGAGCCGTTGCTGGACATCATCCCCAGTGGATCGAATGTCCAGATCATTACTCTCGGTGGTGACATGCGTTTCACCGCTTCTCTGCTGAATGTCGAAGCCGGCAGAGAAGGTCTTCGCAGTATTCCGATCAGCCAGCTGCAGTCCATGCTGGAGCGTCTTTTACCGATGCCTGTCGACTGGATCATGCAGGAATTCCACATTGAATTGTCACAGGCTGAAACGCTGATCCCCACTCTCCTTACCAATCTCAAACTGGCAGAATTACTGCAGGTCGAACAGCTTCGGATAACAGGCTTTAACCTGCGCGATGCTCTGCTGAGGGGCATGCTGGGAAGTAGCCAGTGGTCTCCCGATTTTCGCAACCAAATTGTCAACTCCTCTCTGGAACTGGCCAGGAGGTGTCAGGTTGATCTGCCTCAGGCCATCCACGTGGCCAACCTTTCAGTAAAGATCTTTCAGGGACTTCACGCGCATCACTCCATGGACTCTCGCTGCGAAACGCTGCTTTACACGGCAGCTTTGCTGAGTCGCGTTGGAATGTTTGTTGGAATCTCAGGCTATCACAAGCACTCCTTCTATCTGATCCAGCACAGCGAGCTGTTCGGACTGAATTCACTTGACCAGACCCTGGTTGCACTGGTGGCGCGGTATCACCGTCGTGCCACACCACGTCCGTCACATGAAGCATTTGCTCGACTGGACCGGGAGAGTCGGGTGATCGTGACGCGACTGGCTGCAATTCTCCGCATCGCCGACGCCCTTGATCACACCGGTACTCAACGAATTTCGGATATTGAATGCACGATCGAAAACAACCGACTCACGGTCACCCCTAAACGAGTGGCGGGAGATCTTTCGCTTGAACGAATGGAACTGCGGAGACAAGTCGGACTGTTCGAAGACACCTTTGGGCTCGAAGTCATGCTGCGAGAGTCGGGGCGTCAGGCATTTTCACGGTAATCACATTTTGGCACTTTCCTGCAGCATCATCGACACCAGACGACAGGACACGACTTCGTCATTCATCTCAAACTCTGGACCTTCGGATGTCATCACTCAAACCCTTCTATATGAATCGCGAACTCAGCTGGCTTGAGTTCAATCAGCGTGTTCTTGACGAAGCCGCAGACGGAACGGTTCCACTCGTGGAACGGCTCAAATTTCTCGCCATCACCGCGTCAAATCTTGATGAATTTTTCATGGTTCGAGTGGGCAGCCTGCTTGGCAGTATTCGCGCCGGCAAGTCCACTCCTGACCCTTCCGAAATGTCACCGCTGGAACAGTTGCGAGATGTCCGCAAACGAACTCGCCGTATGTCGGAGGACCAGTACCGGATCTACCTTTCCGAAATAGAACCCGAGTTGGATGCGGCCGGGATTCGACATCGTCTCCCGGAGCAGCTGAGTAATGAACAGCGGGAGTTTCTGACCCAAATCTTTTCGGAGCAGCTGGAGGCAATCCTGACACCGGTTGCCGTCCATGACCCCAACCGATTTCCACTGCTGATGGGCAGAACCCTGAATGTTGCTGTGCAACTCCGAAACGATTCCGATGATGCTCCGTGGCGTTTTGCGGTGATTCCCTTTGGCCGATTTGCTCAGCGAGTGATCACCCTGCCCTCTGATGGCGGGTATGAATTCATTCTCACTGAAGAAGTCGTGGGAATGTTTGCAGCCAGGTTTTTTCCCGGACAGACAATTGCAGCAGCCGCTCCGTTCCGCATTACACGAAACGCGGACATGGCAGTCTCCGAAGATGATGGAGCGGATTTGCTGGAGGAAATGGTGGATGTGCTGGAGGACCGCAAAGACAGCTTCGTCACCCGACTTGAGGTGGCCGAAAACGTCACCGAACCGCTGCAGCAGTTTCTGCGGTCCCTGCTCAAAATCGGTGACAACGAAACCTGCCTTTGCCCTGGACCGATTGGGCTGAGTGATTTACACGAACTGGCCGAATACAGCGGCCGGGAGGAATTGACCTATCCGGAGTGGAAGCCCTGTGACCCGCCCGAGTTTGACGCATCCGAATCCGTATTTGAGACGATTCGGAGTGGCGACCGACTGCTTCACCACCCGTACGAATCCTTCGACCCCATGCTCAGACTCCTGTCCGAGGCCGCTGATGATCGAGATGTCGTCGCCATCAAACAGACTCTGTATCGCACCAGTCGCAGCAGCCCAATCGTGAAATCGCTGATTCGGGCAGCCGAGAACGGCAAGAATGTCACGGTAATTGTGGAACTCAAGGCCAGGTTTGATGAAGCGCGAAATATCGGCTGGGCAAAGCAGCTTGAATACAGCGGTGCCCATGTCATCTACGGAGTCCGTGGACTGAAGACACATGCCAAATGCTGTATTGTCGTTCGCCGCGAACCGCACGGATTTCAGCGCTACTGTCACTTCGGAACCGGGAACTACAATGAACAGACTGCCCGATTTTACACGGACCTCAGTCTGCTGACCTGTAATCGTGATCTGGGTAATGATGCCATCGCATGGTTTAACGCCGTTACCGGAGCATCACAGGTGCAGCAGTTTTCCCATCTCGAGTCTGCCCCGATCGGGCTGCGGGAAAAGTTGCTGCAAATGATCCGGGTCGAGACTGAACGAGCCCGCAACGGCGATCGCGCACAAATCCTCCTCAAACTCAATTCGCTGGCAGACCCTGAAATGATTCAGGCACTCTGCGAGGCTTCGCAGGCCGGTGTGAAAGTGAGTCTGAATATCCGCGGAATCTGCTGCCTCAAACCAGGTGTCCCGGGCCACAGTGAAAACATCCGTATCGTCAGTATTATCGACCGCTTCCTCGAACACGCCCGCATCCTGTACTTCCACCATGGTGGCGATGAACGCGTGTTTATTTCCAGTGCTGACTGGATGCCCCGAAATCTCGATCGACGAGTGGAATTACTCATTCCGCTGCTTGACCCGAGTTGCCGCAAACGGGCTTTGAGCATTTTGCGTACTGCGTTTCAGGACACGATCCGGGGACGCGAGCTGACAACTGACGGTTGCTATTCGCCACCGCAACACCGGAATGCTGTTCCCAAACCAGGCCAGAAAAGGCGAATCCGCTGCCAGCAGGAATTCCAACAGCAGGCTTTGCGAAACGTTGAATCCGCGTCCACTGTCAGTCGCACGACCTTTACTCCCGTACAGCCCAGTCAGGTTCTGCCATGAATCGCTTTGCCGTAATCCTTCCTGCTGCCGGTCAAAGCACACGTATGAAAGGAATGCAGCGAAAGAAACCATTCACCGAACTCAAAGGACGCCCGGTCTGGGTCCGAACCGCTGAAGTGTTTCTGCAACGTGACGATGTCAGTGAAGTCATTCTTGTTGTCCCGGCTGCAGAACTCGATTGGTTTCGCGAAACTTTTCGAGCGAACCTGGCGTTCATGGAACTCCAGCTCTGCACCGGCGGTGCCACACGGGCTGAAAGCGTCCTCAACGGTATTCGCGCAGTTGGCCCTGAGGCCGATTTTTTGGCGGTACATGATGCCGCCAGACCACTCCTGACAACCGCCTGGGTGGATCAGATTTTCGCAGCAGCGATTCAGACCGGAGCGGCAATTCCCGGATTGAAAATTACCAGCACGGTGAAGCAGGTGAATCACCTTGGACTGATCGAAAAAACAGTGGATCGCAGCAGTCTGGTACAGGCTCAAACGCCGCAGGTTTTTCGACGCGAACTCCTGGAACAGGCCTACGCGAAATGCAGCGACCCAAAACAGGCCACCGATGAAGCTTCGCTGGTCGAACAGCTCGGGCATCCGATCCGGGTGATTGATGGCTGGCCTCGAAACATCAAGCTGACAACCGCAGAAGATTTTCGGCTGGCGGAATTGCTGATCCACTCCGTCAAGCGAAAGGAAGAAGGTGGGGGACTGCTGGACAGCCTTTCCCAACTTGCACCGGACCAGAATCCGCGTTAAGCCATCAAACGGGCGAGGGAGGCGTCCCATGTGCTGCAGTGAAACCGGTCCGCAATTCCGGCCAGCGTTTGCTCTTTTCGCCGTTACTCCAGAAGCCACTCCAGAATTCGCCAGTCCATCCAGCGGTTGTCCGGATCATCACCCGGTCGGGCGATGTAGCCAAGATGTCCTCCGGCAGTGGTCAGATGCAGGTTGACGTTGGGAGGAAGTCGCAGTTTCTGCAATGGCCTGACGCTGACGACCGGATCGTCCGCAGCAGCAAGAATTGTTGTATGCACCCGGATTTTGGAAATAAATCGAGCGCAAGATGCCTGTTGGTAGTAGTCCGCGGCAGAGCGAAAACCGGACGCCGGAGCTGTGAACTGTTCATCAAAGTCCACCAGACGGACCGGACATTTCCCGCTGACGACCAGCGGCAAGTTACCCTTCCAGAGCCGGCTTCCCTGAAGTTGCTGATACAACTTTCTGCAGAAATATCTGCTGTAGAAACGTCCTCCCCGTGACAACGCAAGCTGATCCACGCAGTACTGCAAATCCACCGGTGGACAAACTGCAACCGCTCGAAACAGAGACAACGGTAACGCGTCGGCATCCTCACCAAGATATTTCAGCAGCGTATTGCCGCTCACTGAAAAACCAACTATTGAAATCGGCGAACTCGGGCACAGTGACTCCACAAGCTTGATCGTTGCAACCACATCCTCAGTTCGTCCGGCATGGAAGGGCTCGTCTGCCAGCTCGATTCCGCCCCCGCAACCACGATGGTTCAGACGGATCACCCGCACTCCTCGAACAAGCAGCTTTCCAGCCAGCCTGCGGAGATAGCCGGATTCAGAAGATCCCGCGAGCCCATGCAACAGGACCGCCACATGCTGCCCTGCTTCCCAGTCCAGTGGACGGTTGTCGCAAATCAGCAGCTGGTCACCATTCGCAAGTCTGAGTTGCCGCTGGCGAGTTCCCGGCACGGAGGTCGCCCGGGAAACCATCGTTCCCCACAGCGTTTGCCGATGAGCACCTGCCAGAAATCGCGCAGCACTGAACTCGGGGGACCAGCGATGTTGCACACCGGCTGTGTCGGAGGCACTCCTGCATGTTTCATCCACTGCCGCAGTTACCGTATCCGGGAGCCGGGGTTCTGAATCGTGACCAGATTCATGCATAAAGAACTATCCGATCGTCACTCTCTCGCAGCAGGCATGCTGTGGCGAGTCTGCCTGAGCAGCTCAATTGATTTATTCAGCAACAGTTTCTCGACCTGATGTGCCGGCAACATCTGTGAGCGTTGTTGAGCGACGATTCAGGTGCCCGGGATTCTGGGGAAATTGACCTGCACCGTCCATTGAGTACCAGCGGTTGAGAACGTCTTCCCAGTCGTCAGAAGTACGCACCCGCAGAAAGTCATCCCGTACAGCGTTGTCAGCGGGATGCCACGCCGCGTAGAACAGGCAGAACTTTCTGACCTGACGCAAATACTGAGCCGCCGGCAGTACCTGACGGGCAAGTTCGAAATGGCGATTGATCACCTGCCGCTGTTCAGAGATTCGCGGTGGAGCTGCATTGGATTTCCCTTGCAGCAGTTGACGACAGTGCCCATAGATCCACGGATTCCCGATAGCTCCCCGAGCCGCAGTGACACCATTAACACCGGTTTCGCGAATCATGCGTACGCAGTCCTGTGCGGTAAACAGGTCTCCGCTGCCCAGCAGAGTCAGCTCCGGAAATCGATCCCGAACCTCCGAGAGAAACTCCCACCGAGCCGGCCCGACGTACTTCTGCTCAACAGTCCTGCAGTGCACAGTTGCGGCAGCAAGCCCCAGCGACTGAGCGGCCTGCAGGATTCTGAAGAACCGTGCACGACTCACGTCAGTGTCATCAACGCCCCTGCGCATTTTGACCGTCACCGGAATTTCGGCCGGAACAGCCTCACGAACCGCACCAAGAATCCTGATCGCTTTCTCCGGGTCTCCCAGATGATATCCACCACGACAACGCCCCGCAGCGCGTTTCGCCGGGCAGCCGAAATTAATATCGATCACGTCGAATCCGGCATCCGACAGACACCTTGCAGCTTCAGCAAATTGAATCGGGTCCGTGCCTGTCAGCTGAGCTCCCACCGGATGATCGTCCTCACGGACCAGCAGATGATGCTGCGTACGCTGGCGATTGCGAAGACTGTTGACAAACGTATCAATGGCAACTTCAGCGATTGAATAGGGAGCGCCCATTTCCCGTGCAATGGCGCGCATTGGCCAGTCACTGTAGCCACTGAGCGCGGCCTGAATCACCGGCAGCTCCAGTTTGAGATCGCCGATCCGCAGTGGTGCCATCTCGCCCGGGGAATTGTCACCGTGCCGGGACATCACTAATTCCGGTGCAGTTACTTTTGAACAAATCTCCGGCGGAACTGGCACTTGTTTCACGAATTTTCCGTGACCCGCTCAGTTCGATCCGCACGTATGGCATTTCTGCCGCCGGACGATGATGACTCGCGTTGGCAACCCAGAGCACGCCTGATTCTGGAACAAACAGCACGTTATGAAGATTGGACTTCATTGCTACAGGGCGACTCATCAGCCACATGGCCGTCTCTTCATCGATGCTTCCATGTTTTTCCTGAATGCGACGTCGCAGTTCTTCCAGGCGGCTGCCTGCAGACAGCACCACGCTGTCTGCAATTCCTGGTCCAAGCAACTCGTGACCGTCACCAGGAGCCACAAACTCGATCGCTTCCGGAGTCGCGGCGACACCAACCGCACGCCGTGTCTTCCCATCGGCAAACACGTAGTAGTACTCGCACGTTCGGGGAGACGTCTTCCACAACTCCATGACCTCATCCAGCGTCCCGCATTCCTCCAGCGCTCGCCGCATCAGGGTTGCCATCGGCACTCCGTCCCAGTTCCCCTCGCCACGTCCCCCCATTTCGCCCAGCGAGATTCTTTTAATATTCATGCCGCTGACACTGCCGGTGAACCCGGCGTATCCAACATTTGCAAAACCGTGCAGGCCCTCCGGATGGATCAGGAATGTTGTGGCAGCGTCCTGTAATCCGATTGTTGTCATGTAATCCAGGACGCGTCCGTGGTACAGGCGGCCGTCAGCCGTTGCCGAATTCATCACGGCAAACCCGGAGCAATGAAATAACTCCGGAAAGACATTCAGCACCTCGATTCGATGCGGATCGCAGCCCAGCGCCAGTGCCATCGCGCGAGTCTCTTCACGGTGCCGCTCGGGGATAAACGGAGCCAGCCGCTTCCAGGCAGCCTCCAGATCATGCCGAAACCATCGGCCAGTACGAATCAGGCTGGCCACCCCGAATGTGCTCATCACCGATTCAATACAGCGGGTTGACTCCTGCGGAAGCAGTTGTCCGTGAGCCGTCCCGATCTGCTCGGGTGTCCCCCACAAAGTCACAACTCGCTGACCTTCCCGCCACTCCAGCCGTCCGTGCGAGGTTTGCCGTGGAGTCATGCGAGGCTTGAGTAGAGCAGGCCCCGGCAGCAGAATCTCTGTGGCTCGACGAACCCCGGTGACAAATGTCGATTCGAGTTCCTCGCGGGGAATGACGGCAGCATGATCAGCGTCGGGAAGTTGTCGCAACTGGCCCGCGGCGGCGCCGATCTCTACCGTCAGCAGGACCGAAGTTCGCCCCGACTGAATCTGATATTTCCCATTTCCTCGGACTTCGAGCCGAATGTCTCCAGACTGCCACACACTCCTGTCAGGCTCGCCCTGAACAGGCTGCAGCCGTTGCAGCCACCCTGTCAGGAATGCACCGGAACCACTTGTGCCCAGAACGCTGAGCACGGCGGTGATCGGCTGTAGTTGGGAATCGGGCGAAATCAGCCGCGACAGAACTCCCTGTGGGGCAAGGCTGACCTCTGCTGAAACAGAACCTTCACCGACGAATGAGGTTTCATGAAGCGGAAGCTGAATCATGGTCACACCGGACCGTCTCAGGATTCTGATCGCGTATTCCGGATGCTGCAGCGAAAGATCGAACTGCTCGGCGCCCTCGCGGAGCAGATCTGCCTCGATCCGCTGGATTTTGCCGTCGACAGGCACGTCAATCACGGCGTTCAGATGAAATTGTTCGGCCTGTGGACCGAAGAGATGAAGGACCGGCTTGAGGTCCTCCAGCAGGTCGCCTGCCTGAGCCGGCACAGTCAGCATTGTCAGCAGCGTCAGTGCCCGCAGCATCAGTGCCCGCAGCATCCTACCAGCCTGCCGTTGTGTTTCTTGCATCAATACAGCCCGAAAAAGACCCCCCGAGGGAACTACCACAATCCGCTGAGCGTCCGGAAGTATACAGGCAGTGGTCAGAATGGAACAGCAGTACTCCCCGGTCGCTGAAAGGGACATCGACGGCATAATCCGCAAAGTTGACCTGATCCGGCTGACGTGCTCGTTTTGACTCTCCCCATTGCTTTCCAGCCGATATAATACGTTGGGATCGTGGCCATCCCATGCCGCTGCATAACACGTCTCCGAGATTCATTTCAGAGCCGTCGGTGGCCGATTGCCCCAAGAGATTTCCCTTCCAGAATTCGCTTCAGTGACAAAGGTGCCATCGTGTCCGCAGCCCACGAAACAAACGACTCATCGCGTTTCGTCCAGCCGGAAGAATTCATCCAGCACCAGTTGCAGCGTGCCCGCAACCGAATTCAAGCCACCGATGTGCTTGGGGCACTGGTTGTCGCGGGACTGATTCTGGTTGGCTACGTGCTGCTTTTTACTCTGCTTGATCACTGGGTTGTCGATGGTGGCTTTAATGCCGGAACACGTGCCGTCATGCTGCTGACCGTGTTGGTCGGCTGCCTTGCATTGATTTATCGCTTCGTGTTCAGAAGACTCAATTCCTCCGTCAATCCCCTCTTTGCAGCCCGCATGCTGGATGACAGCATCAAATCTTCACGGGGAAGTCTGCTCGCTCTTGTCGACCTCCGCAATTCAAAGCAACCGGCCACTGTAGCCGTTCGCCGAACTCTGGAAACCCGAGCTGCATCAGGCCTGAATCAACTGGAACTTGATGAAGTTATCGATCGAACCTGGCTGATCCGCGGTAGTCTCGCGCTGTTCCTTGTCACTCTGCTGACTTGTCTTTATGCCGTGTTCAGCCCGAAGAGTATTAGTCTGCTGAGACCGCTGTCCCTCGCCGGTGTCACTGTCGCCACCAGAACCCAGCTGGATTCGATTGAACCCGGCAGCACAACTGTGACAGCTGGATCATGGCTGGACTTTCGCGTCGACGTTTCCGGCGATATCCCGGATCAGGTACAGCTCTTCTACTCCACCGAAGATCGCCGCTTCGTGCATGAACCTCTGACCCTGCAGCCCACCGATGACGAGCATCGCTTCGAGGCGAGTCTCGCCGGTGAGCAAAACCGAGGACTGCGGCAGAATCTCACCTATTTCGTGCGTGCAGGAGACGCCAGCAGCCAGGTATTTACGATCACCGTGGTGCAGCCACCGGCAGCCACACTCAACAGTGTGACCTATCAGTATCCCGGCTACATGCAACTTCCGGAACACAGCTCGACCGACGCGGCTATTCGCACCTGGGAAGACACTGTTATCTCGTTGCAGGCCACTTCAAATGTCCCGTTGAGAGATGCTGTTCTGCAATTGTCCGATGACCCGGAATTCCCCGGCGGTCTGGAAGAGATTTCGCTGAGTATTTCCGGATTGGAGATCACGGGAAAATGGCAAATTGCCGCTCGGTCTGATGGCTCTTTCCCGGCATTCTGCAGAATCCAGGTGACCGACAAAGAGGGCTCACAGAATCCCTCGCCGACAGTCTACCCAATCGAAGTACGCAGAGATCAGCCGCCACTGGTGCGACTGCTTGATCCCACTGCAGACTTGCAGGTGCCCCGAAATGCCGTTGTCCCATTTCTGGTTCAGGCGGAAGATCCTGACTTTCTGCTGCGCAATGTCAGTCTGCATTACGCCATTAATGGCCAGCCACCGCAGCCCGCCGAATATCTGATGGAAGCAAGCCGCGAGGGCGCGATCCGGGAATGGATCGGGGCCTACGAACTGCAGTTGTCTCAACAGCCGGTGCAGGCCGGCGATGTGGTCACATGTTACGCCGAAGCGCGAGACAACCGTCCTCCGCTCGGTAGTGCTGCTCGCAGCACGACAATCAGGCTGCAGATTACAGCAGAAGTCTCGGAAGAACAGGTTGCTGAACAGCTGCGACAGGATCGTGAAATTCAGCAACAAATGAAGCAGTCCCAGGAAACGCCCACGGAACCTCGTACAGAATCCGAACAGGATGCGCCGCCAGAACCGAATTCCCAGCAGTCTGACGCTGACGGTAGCAACGCCCCTGACGCTGCAGGCAAATCTGAAACTGATCGCCGGAACTCCGACGGTGCCGAACAGCAATCCGACAGTGCTGCCCAGCAGCAATCCCCGGCAACCGACAGGAACAGCGATGATGCGGCATCCGGGTCAGCCTCGGACATGCCCAGTGACACGCACGAAACCGACGCGATGCCAACAGAAAATAGTTCGGATGAGGAATCGAGTCGCGGTCCCGCAGACGACAATGAAGCACTTCAGCAGTTGATCAACCAGCTGAATCGCGACGCAGCAATGACGGACTCCAACCAGGCCATTCAGGACCAGAACGATTCTCAGGACCAGCCCAATGACGGTTCGACGGAGGACCGCCAACCCACAGATCAGGATCAGCAAATACCACAGGACGGCATTGCAGACGCCAGGCCTGATGACAATGGTCTGCAGAATCCGAACTCCCCCTCCGATGACGGCATGCCGAATGATCCGGGGAAGGAAAACGGAAATGACAGTCCAGACTCGAATCCCATGGACGATGCACCAACACAGCCTGACCCGGATTCCGCTGCTCCCGCTACAACTGATCCTGAAGACAAGCAGTCCGGCGAGTCAAATTCACAGAGCACGGATGACCCAACACGGGAACAGCCAGCGCAGTCCGAATCCGGAACATCCCCTGCAGACGAAGATCCGCAAAACTCTGCTGACTCTCCGAATCAGAGCGCATCAGGAGAACAACAGAAAACCAACGACGAAGGTACTCCGGCGACAGGTGATGATGCTGACTCCCGCCCTGACGAAAACACGACTCAGCCGGCTGGGCCACAGTCGAATGACGAGCGTCAGGATATGAGTGGAGACAAGCAGGCAAATCCGGGGAACGCTGATGAACAGGGCAATCCCGATTCGAGCGCAAGCTCGCAGGATCAAAACAGCTCATCCAGCCAAAGCGGTTCAGAATCAGAGAGCAGCAACTCCGGAGATTCATCCAGCTCATCCGGCAATCAGAATTCGCAGGGTCAGTCCGGTTCGCCGACAAAATCACCTGCAGACGCGAACGGCAGCAGCGGTGGTGATGCCGCCGGATCCCAATCGAAAGGTGGAGAGTCCTCCTCCGGCAGCAAGGGGACTCAAGGTAACGAGGGATCAAAAGCCTCGAATTCACCTTCGCAGGATTCTTCCTCCGAATCCGGTTCCGGTGCTTCACGGCAAAATCAGGACACAGCTGCTGACGACGGTCAGCAGGATGGAGCCGAAGGCATGTCTCCGCAGGACGGCTCCAGGGAACAGCAGGACCCATCCGGAAAGCAGCAATCCGGCAAGCCCAAATCGGGCGATGGCCAGTCAGAGCCAAGTTCAAACGAGCAGTCCGGTGACCCATCTCCAAAGAGCACTCAGGATTCCAACGCGGGACCAGCTCAGAACTCTGAAGCTCAGTCGACAGCAGATTCCGCTGAAGCGGCAAAGACTTCACAGGAGTCCGAGAACGGACAACCTGGCAGCCAGCAGCAGAACTCACAGAAGGACAGTCAGAGGAATTCGCAGCAGTCTCAGGGCTCCCAAAAACAGTCCGGAGGCGACTCTCAGCAGGGAAGTGATCAGGGCGGCGGGAAAAAGCCTCAGGGCGGTGAAGGAGGAGGAGGCCAGCAACCGGGCGGCGGTGGACAGGGACCGACCGGCAAGCCGGGAGCCTCGGGAGGTGTCCATTCGGGCAATGGAAAGCCCGGTAGCGAGACCGCCGAATTCACTGAACCCGAGCCGAACGGCAAGTCGCCTGTCCCTGAACCGGGAAGCGGCGTCGGGGGAGCGGCAACGGATCCCGATGCTCCTGAAGGTTCAGAGGGGAGTGCAGATCAGACGTCACCGCAGACGCAGGACCAGACAAAACCGGACCCTCAGGAGGTCGACCGTGCAGCGAAAGCAGCGAACCTCGCCCTCCGTAGAATTCGCCAGGATCTCGATCGAGGTCGAGTGGACAAACAACTGCTTGAAGAACTCGGCTGGACCGAACAGCAATTGCAGGACTTTACCGATCGGATGGAAAAGCGTTTGCAGGAGCGAAGCCTGAACAGCCAGCAGCAGCAGGAGCAGACGCTCTCCCAGAAATCCTTCGATGAAATGTTGCGTAGTCTGGATCTTCAATCTTCAGGATCGTCGAGGATCGGCGATTCCTCTCGGGATCGTGATCGCGTGGATACGACGCTACGAAGGTCAGTTCCGCCCGCAAAATATCGACAGGCTTTTGAAGCCTACCAGCGTTCGCTGTCCGGAGCGTCGCGAAAGTCTCCGCCCGGAAAGTAATTCTCACCGATACAACATTAAAAAAAAAACGCCGCACATGAGTGCGGCGTTTTCATTACCCTCGCTTAGACAGCCTTTGATGTCGTGGAGACTTCGCTGTCGTGGCGAATTGGCTGATCAGGTGATTCAGGCGTTACAACAACGACTCGAAACGAAGCAATGATGCCCGAAAGGGCTGTCTGTTCGTCAGAGCGTGTCTGCAAACCTGAACTTGAGAGCGACGCTTTACCAGTCTTAAGCGGTCTCAAACACTTCTGCGTTCTCGTTTCGCAGATCGTCTTCAACAAACAGATTACCGACACTGCCAGGGCCGTGATCGTAGCAATCGTCGTTGTGCCACAGAGGCAGGCCGGCAGCATAGCGTGCTGCAAGCATCATCACTTTTTCTTCAGAGCCCGGCTTTGCCGCAGTTGGTGCAGACGGGTCTACTCCAAGTGACTTCAGCTCTTCTTCGAACCCTGCATCAAGGTCGTTCAGAAACTCAAAACCCTCAATCTCAGACAGTGTTTCGAGTCCGGAATCAACCTCTGAAAAAGGTGCCAGCATTCAGCTACTCCAGTGAGGAAAGGCAGAAATAAAGATCTTCTGTTCCATCCCTGGAAGTGATCTGAAGGTCAAACACGCGGAAGCAGCAAGCTGCGAACAAACAGCTGGAAGCCATCAAGGCCAAGCCTGCTTCAACGCGAGGTTTGAATCCTCTTCAGAAAATGTCACCGCGGCTCTTCCGGCTGGCGACCCTGCGATTCCTTTCGCAAGCGGATTCTTCAGGGAATCGACCGCGTTGTCAACACGTATTTGAAGATGCCCTGATGATTCGCAGCAACTGCAGTCAAGTCATCTCCCGGCCATCTTCCAGAGTCGCTAAAGACCCCAATCCTCACTGTCTCACAAAAACCACGCGCCCTATTTTTTCACCAGGGCGCTGCAGATTTGAGACACCCCGTGAGACCTTGATGCCTTCTCACAACCTGCACGGGACCGGCTCGGAGCGATATTCGCCTCAGCGCTGCGATTGCGAACGGCGTTGTAATTCCCGTGCCGACTCCAGCAACCTCTCCTGGCGGTGGCTGAGCTCGCTAATCTGTTGACGAAGTGCTTCCAGACGTTCCGCTGGTACCGTTTGCAGCAGCCGGTCAACTCGCTGGGTGCGTTGATTCACCTGTAGCTGCAGGTTACGGAGCACTTTGATTTCCGCAATCAGTTCCACCAGTGGTGATTGCTGCGAGTTGGTTCCCTGTTGCTGTTGTGACTGCTGTTGCTGTTGCTGCATGTCCTGCATTTCCTTCTGCATGACTTCCACCAGTTGCTTCAGCGCGTCGATCACATCCTGCTGAACCGACTGAGTCAACTCGGACACGTCCGAATCTCGCAGCCACTCCCCTGCACTGTTCATATCTGCTTCAATATCCTCTACCGCCAGCAGAATTGCACTGGAAGTGCCGTCTTCCTGCAGTAACGCGACGGTACCCGCACATTCCCGAGCCAGTTCAGTCTGCTCCTGGGCCACTTCGCGACATCGTGCAAAGGCGAGGTCCAACCACTGATCTTTGGGAACTTCTGCAAGACTGATTGTGCTTTCGTGGATTTGGGTCTGCACAATCAATAATCGCTGAAATCGGGCTTCCAGAGAGGCCAACATCATCTCCTTCTCTTCCTCACGAAGCTGCCTCAATTGCTCTTCAAGTTTCTCTTCTGCTTCCCGCAGTTCCTGCAGAGCCTGATCTTCATTCTTTAGCGCCTGATCACGCTGCTGTTCCTGCATCGCGTCGAGTGCCTGCTGCATTTGCTGCTGAGCCTTCTGCAGTTGTTCCTTCCCCGGGGTTTGAGGCGTATTGGGGGAATTCTGCTGCTGTCCGGAACCGCCCTGCTGTCCGGAGTTTTCAGAGGACTGGCCTTCAGAAGATTCGGAGTCCCCGGACTGCTCAGATGGCTCGCCATCCTCCCCGGCCTCTGAGTTACCGTTGTTTTCTGAATTTGGTTGACCCTGCTCATCCGCACCGGGTTGTGTGCCATCCTGACTGTCTTCGGATTCGCCCTGCTTTCCTTCGCCCTGCTTTCCTTCGCCCTGATCCTCACCGTCGCCATCATGCGATTTGATATCTTCCAACAGCGACTCCGCTTCATCGAGGGCCTGTTGCTGCCGGGGCGCAGCATCTGAAGGAGCGGGGGACAGCTGCGTGGAGATTCTCGCCGCTTTTTGACGTTCCATGACCTGACGAACGTTCTTCAGAACTCCGTTCAGTCGTTCGCGCTCGCGTTCCACACTGCTGCGGCGATCTTCACTTTGCATCAGGCTTAACAGAGACTGCAGGCTGGCAACAATTTCCTGCTGTTTCTCCGATGCCGCCCCAAGATCACCATCCGACAAGAGCCCAACAGCGTCTTCAATTTTTTCCCGCAGCAAGTCTTCGCGGCCACGTCCCAGGGCCCGCCGCAGCAGATCAGCGCGCTCCGGATCCTGGCGTGCCATGATATCGGCCATCTGTGTCAGCATTTTTTCGAATCGCGCGTAGCGACCGCTGATGGACATCTGTTCATTCTTCAGGTCGCCGGATCCTGTCGCGTCCTCGTCTGATACATCCTGCCCCATGGCCGAAGTCAGCATGAGTAGCAGGACACTGAATGGCATCAGCAGTCGGCAGTTCCGCAGCATTCGAATTCTCCACAAGCTTATCGAGGCATCGATGGCACTCATTCAACGGGCACTAATTCAACAGGTTGTCGAACAGCTGTTGTTTCTGCAGCTGCCGCGTCTCTTCAAGGATTTTTCGCTGATCTTCTGACAGCTGCCGGAGATCTCTCAGCGCTTCATGGAACTCGGCAAGGTCCCGCACGTTATCCAGAATGTTTCGCAGTGAGCCAATCAGGTTTCGAACCTGCTGCTGTGAGCTTGCCAGGGGCGGTGTCAGGCTCTGTCGAGTCTCCGCTGCAACCAGCAGTGCTCCGAGTGCCCGATCTGCCGCCGGCAGTTCATTCGCCGAAGCTGCACGCAGCGGATCAATAATCCCACTCTGCATGGCTTCGGCATTGTGTAGCGGGATCGCGTTGTTAATCAACTGTCTCATGATCTCTTCGAATGCCAGAACCAGTGCATTAATCTCGTTTGCCTGCCGACGCAGGTTATTCGAGGATCGGGAACTGCAGGACACCAGGCTTAAGGTATCTTCCTGAGTTGCCTGATCGGCTGCCGCATCTGCGCGAGCAGCCATGGGGTTGTGAAACTCCAGGTCCCGCAGAATCTCCTCCAGTTGAGCGATGACCTCTTCAAACCGCGATCGCAGTGCAATCTCGCGTGTGTACAGCAGCGACAGTAATTCATCCTCACTAACGATGCGAAATGGCATCGGCGAACTGCGGGTCATCCCGGGCCCGGGGGATGGATTTGCATCAGCGGCAACCACCGTCAGCGTGACGGCCTGGCCGACAGTCAAAGCGAGCGGTTCCAGATCAAAGACTTCATACGGCTCGCTGGCCGATCGTTGCAAAGTGACGTCAGGACTGCCTTTTTGAATTCCTCGGCGGAACGGACGCGGTCGCCAGTTTGTTTCATCGTCGACGCGAAATTCCAGTCCCCCGCTCTCCACTCCGTAGTCATCACGAATTCGTCCAGCGATCGGTATTTTTGCCCGGCGTGTGACCGAGTTCCCAATGTCTGTCATTTGTGCGACAACCACCGGAGCCTGATCCGGTACCCCTGTGATCTGTAGAGTTTCCGGACTGACGGTCATCACATTATCCAGATCGTGCAGAAAAAACCGCAGGCTGGTGTTGGAGGGTATCATCAGGACTTCCGGTGTGTCTGCGGCAAACAGCGACGTGGAGTCCTGCTTCAGGACCGAGACCATCAGCTGCAGTGAAAACCGGATACTTTTTCCGTCGTCGCCAAGCAACGGCAAATGTTCCAGAATCGTCACGTTGCCTTCGCTGGACGTCACATGTGTGGACTGCTGATCTCCGCGAATCTCAAACCGATCTGTCACGATTCGCGCTGACTGCAGGGGCTTTGCGGAAATCGCTGTGATCTGCATCACCGTTCCTTCGGGAAGCGAAATCTCACTGCCCGTCACACTGAGCTGCGTCTCCCGTTGCAGATTCCAGCCCGTGTACTCGGGGTAGTCACAGTTGACTTCAATGGAATCGAGACCCGGGGATTGCACGACGTCGACACGCCAGGGTGTCGTATTGCGGAAATCCCCGGCCAGCACTTCGATTTCAACAGGCTCCCGCAGTTGCGTGATGACAAAGCGAAAACTGCGTGAATCGGAACCTGCGACCCACGCCCGACTGCGCGATCCATCCGCACGCAGGACATCCACACGAATTCGATCGGGAACAATCCATTCCGTGTCTGCGGTGGGACCACCATCCGGTATCACGAATTCCAACTCGAGGTCCGCCGCTGTTGGATGGGAGTAGCAAAGCTGTCCCGCCCCCGCAAAGGGAATGCGCCGACTACCCGGCTCAGCCACGGCAAATAATTCGACCGCTGTGGTCCGCTGTCGATAGTTCTCCTGGCAGCTGACAAACGCGTGCCACCACTGACCGGGAATGGATGGACTGATGAGAATGGGTACCAGAACAGACAGCAGCAACCCGCCCGACAGTCGGCTTTGCCGATGCAGAGGTGCCACGTCAAACACCTCGGACGGCGAGACTTCCGCGGCCATTCGCCCCGCTTCGTCCACGGATCGCTGCAACATTTCGCTGCCCCGGCGCGAGTCAGACTTCGCCTTCCCTGCTGCCTCGACCGCCAGAACCAGACGATCTTCAAAACGCGGGAAACGACGTTCCACCAGCAAAGCAAGATCGATCCCCGAAAAGCGACAAACCAAGGGCACCACGATGCGGCGAAAAACAACCACGCAGGACCACGAACAGCACAACGCCAACAGCAGTACTCGAAGACCGCGCGGTAATTCCAGAGTCTGCAGCCAGAACCATCCGGAATCCAACAGCAGAGTCGTCCAGAAATAAATACAGAATCCGCTGACCAGAATTAACGCTCCGGACAGTGCAGCGCGCTGCCGAATCCCGCGGCGTATCCGGCCGAACAGCAGCGTAATTTCGCCCGGTAAACGAGGAGAACGAGTTTGAATTTCACTGGACGGCATTGATCACCTGCTGTTGCTGGATTCATCCGAGCGATCCTGAACGCCCCTGCATCGTATCCGTTGTGCGGGGTACCGACGAGTCAGAAACATCGGGATCCTGCCGAGTCCGGACAGAGAAGTTTCCACTCCGGGAAAAAATTCCGAAGCAGCGTTCTGCCGTCCTGCGACCCTGTTTCCCGCGCTGGATCTTTGCTAGCGTGGTGCGTTTTTCCGGGAATGCTGCCTCCCATCAGAAGCCGTCCCCAACGTGATTATCCTCCTTCAGTGAACGCTTTCCAACATGTCAGGTTCAGACTCCAACGATGCTGGCCATGCAGCAGCAGAAGAACTTGTGCTGGTGCTGGATTTTGGCTCCCAGACAGCTCAGCTGATCGCCCGCCGCGTTCGAGACCAGAATGTTTTCTGTCAAATTGTCCGTCATGATCTTAGCGCCGCCCGAATCCGTGAATTAAACCCCTCCGGACTGATCTTTTCAGGCGGGCCGGCAAGTGTGTACGCCGACGGTGCCCCGGCAATTGATCCGGACATCCTCGATCTGGGAATTCCGGTTCTCGGAATCTGTTACGGCATGCAGATCACCTGCCACACGCTTGGCGGCAGGATCCTGCCGGCGGATTCCCGCGAATTTGGGCGCGCTCCCTGCACACATTCAGCATCGGCAGACACCAATCAACTCTTTCACGGACTGCCGGCGACGTTTACGGCGTGGATGAGTCACGGGGATCAGGTGGAAGCTCTCAGCGGCGATTTCGAAACGATCGCCTCAACGGCGACCTGCCCCAATGCCGCTGTGCGGCATCACAGTCGCCCAATTTACGGATTGCAGTTCCATCCCGAAGTCACACATACAGAATTCGGTGGGCAACTGCTGGGCAACTTTGTTCGCAGGATCTGCGGCTGTAACGGTACCTGGGAAATCAGCTCCCTGATCGAATTTCAAAAACAGAGAATTCGCGAACAGGTTGGTGACCGGCGTGTGGTCTGCGGACTCTCCGGCGGCGTGGATTCCTCTGTCGTCGCGGCTCTGATTTCAGAGGCAATCGGTGACCAGCTGTCGTGTATTTTTGTTGACAATGGTCTGCTGAGAAAAGGCGAGCGGCAGGATGTGGAGGAGCAATTCACGCAGCACTTCAACACCGATCTCCGCGTTGTCGATGCTTCCCACGAATTCCTCAGCGAGCTTGCCGGCGTTACGGATCCGCAGCAGAAACGACGAATTATCGGTCGGGTATTTATCGAGATCTTTCGCAAAGAAGCCGAATCGATTCCCGATGCCGTCTTTCTCGCTCAGGGAACACTCTATCCCGATGTGATTGAAAGCGGTGCAAATCCCGATGGCCCCGCCGCGACCATCAAGTTCCACCACAATGTCGGGGGGCTCCCAGAGGAGCTGGGCTTTGAACTGATTGAACCACTGCGGGATCTGTTCAAAGACGAAGTCCGTCGCATGGGCGAACAGCTCGGCCTGCCGGAACGTATGGTTTGGAGACATCCGTTTCCCGGTCCGGGACTTGCCGTGCGTTGTCCCGGTGAAGTCAGCGAAGACCGCCTGCAAATCCTTCGTGAAGCGGACGCCATCCTGATCGATGAGTTGCACAAAAACGACCTTTACCAACAGATTCAACAGGCATTTGTCGTCCTGCTGCCAGTCCAGACCGTAGGGGTCATGGGAGATGACCGTACGTACGAATACGTCGCGGCCATACGTGCCATTGAAACAGAAGATTTCATGACCGCGGACTGGTTCCACTTTCCGCAGGACATCCTCGGACACATCTCCAACCGGATCATTAATTCCGTACGCGGGATCAATCGTGTGGTCTACGATGTCAGCTCAAAACCCCCTGCAACCATCGAATGGGAATAGGCCTTGAAAGCTGAAATCCTCGCAATCGGATCCGAACTCACTTGTGGATCACGACTGGACACCAACAGCCAGTGGCTCAGCAGAGAGCTGGAGTCGCTGGGCTGGACTGTTGCCAGGCACACGACACTCGCCGACGATTTGGAAGCGATCTCCACTGAAATTCGATCTGCCCCTCAGCGTTCAGACCTGCTGCTGATCACCGGTGGTCTTGGCCCGACGCTGGATGATCTGACCCGTGATGCAATGGCAACTGCGTTTGCTCAGCCTTTGGTTCGTGACCCGGACGCAGTCCGGCAGATCCAGGACTTGTTTGCAGCGCGGGGACGGGAAATGCCGCAAAGTAATCTCCGCCAGGCGGACCGGCCTCGTGATGCGCAAACGCTGCACAACAGTTGTGGAACGGCCCCGGGAATCCTGCTGCAAGTTGATCGGTCTGACAGGCAGTCACCCTGCCTGATTGCGGCCATGCCTGGCGTCCCCGCTGAAATGAGGGTCATGTTTGAGCAGCAAATTCGCCCGCAGCTTCCCGAAAGTTCGGTAGCATTGTGCCGTAAAGTGATCCGTAGTTTTGGTTTCGGAGAATCCGAAGCGGAGCAGCGTCTGGGAGATCTGACTGCTCGCGGACGGAACCCTGAAGTTGGTATCACGGCCAGCGAGGCGGTCATCTCATTCTGGATCTCGGCTCGCGCCCCCAACAGAGACTCAGCCGCTGAGCTCTGCCTTGCCACCGAACAGGAAGTGCGTTTGCGTCTGGGAGACGCCGTCTACGGAGATGGAGACACTGAACTCTATGAGGTGTTGCTGCAACTGCTGCAGCAGAGCTCCGCCCGGATCGCAGTGCTTGAAGGAGCGGCGACGGGAGGGCAGATCGGTCTGTGGATGTCGGCAGATGCACGCAGCGAAACTGTCCTCCACGAAGCGTCGCTGGTGCGACCGACAACAGCACTGGCCGATCGCCAACAGCCTCAGGACAGCACCTTCGAACAGTGGCAGGACCAGGTCCGCAGCCAGTGTCACGAGTACTTTGGCAGCCATGCAGTGAATGGAATCCTCCTGTCCTCCGGATACTTTGATGAGCAGCAGCCTTCCGGTGTGATTGTCCGACGGGGAATGGTTGCCGCAGCGACCCCGGACGAAATCCAGTTTCGTGACGTCAGCATGAGCGGCAATCTCAGAATCTTTCGCCAGCGTGCCGGACGAACGGCAATCAATCTGCTGCGCCTCAGCATGCTGCATCAAATCCGTCCGTGATTACTGCGGCTCATACGCGAAGGCCGACACTGTCGGATATTCGACGAAAAGAAAAAAACCGCTGCTGCGGCCGGAATCGCTCTTCTGCCAAATTTGCCGGATTTGCTATTCTCTCCTGCGTGCCCGGCTGCATGACAACTCAAAATCGCTTCCGGGATTCCATTGCAGCCGTCGTGTATCGTTCCGATGGAGTTTGTATTGATGAGATCCCAAATGCTGCATCGCATAGCATTTTTCGCTGTTTTTACGGTATTCGCCCCCGGTCTGTCCGCCCAGGGGGTACTGACGTGGAAACTGAATTCCGGCGAGCAACTCAATTATGTCATCACCCAGGAAACGGACATGCAGCTGGAGGTCGCGGGCCAGCGACAAAGCATGAAATTGACACAGGTGATGGATTTAGCGTGGAAGATCACGGACGTCACCGCGACTGAAGCCAGGATGGAGCAGGTGATTACGCGCATCCGGCTGTCCTCCAGCGGAGGCGCCATCGAAGCGTTCGCCTTTGATACCGAAAACGCTGCTCAGGACGACTCCCCGGTGGCTCGTTCGATCGCCGGAGTGTTCGGTAAGGTGACCAATGAATCCTTTCAGGTCACAATGAAGAACAACGGACAGATCGCGGCTGTCGAAGTACCGGAGTCGATCTTGAAGACACTTCCCGCCACAGGTGTTGTTACCGAACAGACGCTGCGTCAAATGATGACTCAGTCGGCAGTCACATTTCCCTCCACGGCAGTCGTGGAGAATGATTCATGGCAAAGCAACCAAACTGTTGATGTGCAGTTTGGGACCATGAAGATCGGATCCGAACTGACCTATCGGAAACGCGACGCGGCATCCGGGCATGCCGTGATTACGATCGTGCCGAAGATCAGCATCGTGGCTGATGAAAGTTCTCCGCAGCAGGTCGCCATGAAATCATCCGAAGGAAGCGGCACGATCCACTTCGATACAGAACGAGGCCGCGTCGTCACCTCGGAACTCGACCTCACAATGCAGATGCAGGTGAGTCAATTCGGCCGCAATATCGATCAGGTCGTTCGCCAGCGAACCAAAATGGAATTGGCAGAATAATCTCGCGGCACTCGGCCGCCCGACCACCGGCGAGCTGGTGGTTTTCAAGCCGAAATCGCACAAGAAAGCCGGACCGTTCCTGAGAACGAGCCGGCTTTTTTTGTTCGGAAACGGGAAATTCACTGCCCTTTCCTTCCCGCGCCATCGCACGTCCGGAGATTCGGAAATAATGCAGCGGGGGATGAACTGGCCGGAACACCACGGGCAATTCCGCGAGCCACCTGAATTCGTCCCCGGCGGATAAGGAAACACATCGTGAGACGAATTTTTCTGACTCTGGCTGTGCTGGCGAATATCTGCATGGTTGCCGCGCTGGTTCTTGGAATTCAGGTCGGGGACCCGCTGGCCCAGGGTGGTGCCGATCCGGAAGTGAATGCACGAATCGGCACACACATGCTGATCGGGCTGGCGGCACTCACCAGCGTGACTCTGGTCCATGCCCTGCTGTTCACCTATTTCATGGGTACCGGACGGTGGCTGGAGGAAACTTCCACCGCCTACAGTCTGAGCAGCGATCTCCACAAAGCTAATCAGAAGCTGAAATACGGCATGATGCCGGGAATTATGCTCGTCTTCATGATGATCCTTGCCACCGGATGCCTCGGAGCGGTGGCTGACCCGGCGACTGCTGTCTCGCTGGCAGAAAGTACCGGAATCACAGATGCGACCCTGCATTTTTCCGTCGGCGTGCTGACATGGGTTGTGAATCTGATTGTGAACTTCACTCAGTATATTCGCATCGGTCGCAACACCCTGATCGTCGAAAAGGTGCTTGCCGAGGTCCGCAGAATCCGGCTGGAACGCGGACTGGCCGTTGACTGAAGCGGCTTTGCGGCCGGCATCCGGTCATACACGCCCGCTCCGTTTCTTTGCACTGCCTCGCGAACCAGTCGCTTCCACCAAAGAGCAGTCTCCAGTGCTGGCGATAGCTTGATTCGACGGACAGACCAGATGGGGCAGAATTCCCGAGCAGCTGACAGATCGCTTTTCGGCTATTATTCTTCCTGTCGGAAATTTGTCGCACTGCAGTTCAGAATGACGTCCTGCGTTATCAAATGAACAGCAGAGAAGTCGTGTGAACATAAACACCCTGTGCCGAATGTCACCTGGCACGATCACGGAAGAAAATGATGGCGGACAAAGAATACTCCCGGTACCAGCAGAAGGTCATTCAGAGATACTACGATAATCGCGAGCAGATTGACGAGCAGCGTCTTGCTGAACTTGTGACCAGCCTGTTTCTGGCCTCTCCCGCGAAACAGAAGAAACTTTGGCAAACTGCAGAAGAGTTGCTGACACGAATGAAAGTCCCGGCATCCCGAATCGAGCACATCATTCAGTCTGGTGACCCGACTGTGCTGGCACGGGTTGTTGAGGATGTTCAGAAGGGAATTCTGAAACGTTCAAAATAATCGCCACGGCAATTGAACCTGGACAAACCGAGGCACCGATCCCACAATAAGTTTGCCGCAGGGATCATCAGGTCCCGGCTGCCAGGGCTGCGGTCCGGTGCTGTGCGACCGCTGGTTGCGTGTTGCTGGCAGATCGTTTCCCCGCAGAGTATTTCTCGCCGAACGTCGTCGTAGCCGGCCGACTTCTGTGCGTTTTCGCATGGAGGAAGCGAGTCATCTTCAGCGTCGTTTTTTCCGTCTGTGATTCGTCCGATCCGGAGTGCACCATGATTCGTCAGGTTGCCTGCCTGCTTCTCACAATACTTGCAGTGACGACTTCTGTTCACGCAAGCGACCAGCCCGCAGCAGAGAATTCAGCACCGCGAACAATCCAGTTCAACCGCGATATTCGCCCACTGCTGTCCGACAACTGCTTCTTCTGTCACGGCCCGGATAACAATCGCCGGGAGGCCGACCTCAGACTGGACACCCAACAGGGTCTGCTGGGGAACAAGAACAATATTGGGGCAATCATCCCCGGCTCCCCCGAAACAAGTGCCCTGATTGAGCGGATCGAAGCAACCGACCCGGAAGTGATCATGCCTCCCCCCGACAGCGGGAAGTCGCTGACAGACGAGCAAATTCAGTTGCTGAAAGACTGGATTGACCAGGGAGGAGAATTCGAGGGCCACTGGTCATTTCTTCCGGTCAATACAAAGCATTTGACGGAGCATTCGGACGATGCGACCACGACTGCAGAAAGGATCGACCAGCTTGTTAATGTGCAGCGAGAAGCCAACGGGCTGACTCCAGCTTCCCAGGCAGATCGGGTGACACTTTATCGTCGTCTTAGTCTGGATTTGACCGGCCTGCCGCCCGCAGCAGACGACGTGCAGGCATTTGTCTCTGACCAGTCGCCGCAGGCATGGGAGAAGGCTGTCGACCGATTACTGGAGTCTCCTCACTTTGGCGAGCGCATGGCCGTCTGGTGGCTTGACCTTGTCAGGTACGCCGACAGCGTGGGTTACCATGGCGACCAGGAGGTCAGCGTCTCTCCCTATCGCGACTACGTCATCCGCTCCTTCAATTCCAACAAGTCGTTTGATCAGTTTACTCGGGAACAACTGGCCGGCGACCTGATGCCCGCTCCCAGCCAGGAACTTCTGGTCGCTTCGGGATACAATCGCCTGGGAATGATGAGTGCCGAGGGAGGGGTTCAGCCAAAGGAATATCTCGCCAAATACATCGCCGAACGCGTCCGTAACGCAACCGGTACGTGGCTGGGGATTACGCTGGGCTGCGCTGAATGTCACGATCACAAGTTTGACCCGCTGACCACTCAGGACTTCTACCGATTTGAGGCGTTCTTCGCTGACATTCGCGAAAAGGGGCTGTACTCGGGCGGTGGCCCTGCTGACCGCTGGGGCCCAAGCATGCGGGTTCCAACTCCGCAGCAGCAGCAACAGCAGGAACAACTGGACCAGAAAATTGCGGCACTGAAGACAACCTTTCAGGCAACCACGGCGGCACTGGAAACAGAATTGAGCCTTTGGGAGAAAGCCTACGTCCCATGGACCGTACTCAAGCCAAACTCCGCTGCTGCTCGCGACAAAACCACGTTGAAGGTCGCCCCGGATGGCAGCGTGCTGGCCGAAGGTCCCAATCCGGCAACCGAAAGCTACACCCTGAAGTTCTCTGAACTGCCTGCCGGTGTGACTGCATTCCGAATTGATGTCCTGCCTCACAAGTCCCTGCCCAAACAGGGTCCTGGACGTGCCGGCAACGGAAATTTTGTTCTGTCCGAACTGACGATACGCATTGAAAATGGTGACGACGTTACTGCTGTGGAACTGCAGAATGCTTCAGCCAGCTACGAGCAAACCGGTGCCGCTGGCAATCATCCCTACGGCAAATGGGCCGTGGCAGCGGCGATTGACGGGGATTCGCAAGGCCCGACGTGGGGCTGGGCCATCATGGAGCAGGCTGGCAAGCCACACCACGCAATCTTTGAGACTGCTGCTGATTTGACGCTCCCCGAAAACGCAAGGCTGTCCATTGCCATGGAACAGAACCACGATAATCCGGGGCATAACATCGGCCACTTTCGCATTTCTGCAGCGACGTCGCCACGCCCCGTTTCTGCTTCCACGCTTCCGCCTCCAGAGATCGCAGGGCTGCTGGCTGTTCCAAAAGCAGAACGCAACGCAGAGCAAACGGAACAGATTCTCGGCTGGTTCCGCACCGTCTCTCGTGAACTTGAACCGGTTCGAAATGAACTGGCTGAACTGGAGAAACAGCGAACAGCTCTGCAGAATTCACTGACCCTGACTCTTGTTACGGAATCAGTCGAACCACGCATGATTCGAATTCTCCCGCGCGGAAACTGGATGGACGAATCCGGCGAGGAAGTTCAGCCCGCTGTCCCTGCTGTTTTCGGTGGTGCTCCTGCTGCCGAGGGCCGCCTGACGCGGCTCGATCTCGCCAATTGGATCGTGTCGTCGCAGAATCCACTGACGGCCAGGGTCACCGTCAACAGGATCTGGAAACTCTTCTTTGGAGAAGGACTCTCCAGGCGTCTTGACGATCTCGGCGCCCAGGGCGAATGGCCGACTCATCCGGAACTGCTGGATTTCCTCGCGGCGGAATTTCAGACTGGCGGATGGGATTTCAAACACCTGATCAGGTCCATCGTCTTCTCCGAAACCTATCAACAGAGTTCTGTGGCATCCGCTGCGCTTCAGCAACAGGATCCGTACAACCTCTGGCTCGCCCGCCAGGGACGCTTTCGCCTTGATGCGGAATTCGTGCGCGACAGCGTGCTGAGTATCAGCGGATTGCTGGTGGACAGCATCGGTGGGACCAGCGTGCGGCCTTATCAACCGGCCGGCTATTGGGCCTACCTCAATTTCCCAACGCGGAAATGGACTGCCAATTCCGGCGAAAAGCTGTACCGCCGTGGTCTTTACACCCACTGGCAGCGTCAATATCTGCATCCGGCTTTGCTGGCCTTCGACGCACCCGGGCGGGAAGAATGTACAGCCCAGCGCAGTCGCTCCAATACGCCGCTGCAGGCACTGGTGCTGATGAACGCTCCGGAATATGTCGAAGCCGCCCGAGTACTGGCCGACAGGATGCTCGCGGACGAAACCACAAGTGATCAGCAGAAGATTGATTTGCTCTTTCGCAGGGCGGTTTCACGGCCGGCAAGCGATGCCGAACAGGCGATCCTGCA
Source organism: Planctomycetota bacterium (assembly GCA_017859815.1). GTDB lineage: Bacteria > Planctomycetota > Planctomycetia > Planctomycetales > Planctomycetaceae > SXXK01. The sequence goes on from JAFMMM010000005.1 coordinate 43,038, forward strand.
AAGGTTGCTGAATTCACACCGTGAACAGTATGCCGCTGATCCCGAAGCGGCAGGACAACTGCAGTCAGTTGGAGAATTCCCCGCAACTTACTCCGGGGGAATTGCTGAATTGGCAGCCTGGACCAGTGTCACCAGAGCTGTATTGAACCTGCACGAAGTTGTTACGCGGAACTAGGCACCCGGATTCCCGTCTTTCCCTGCCCCTGCAGAAAGCTGTGTCATGAATCTTCTTCCCACCAGTGTCGCACGACGGTCTTTCCTCCGCGGAAGTGGCGTGAGTCTTGGTTCGATGGCGTTATCTTCGCTGTTGAATTCTGAAGACTCTGCGATGGCGGCAGAGGGTATACCCGGACTTCCGCATTTTGCATCGCGGGCAAAGCGAGTGATCTGGCTTTACATGGCCGGCGGGATGACACATCTCGACACGTTCGACCACAAACCGATGCTGGAAAAGATGCACGGACAGCCGATGCCGGAATCGGTCACGCAGGGGCAACAGATTGCACAGCTTCAGGGGAAAAAGCTGAACTGCTTTGCCCCACAACACAAATTTCAGCGTTATGGTCAGTCGGGACAGTCAATCGCAGAAATCTGGCCGCATCTCGGTGACAAATGCGCGGATGAGATGTGCATCGTGCGATCGCTGCATACGGATGCCATAAACCATGACCCCGCTCATACCTTTATGAACACCGGCACCATGACTTCGGGGCGACCAGCCATGGGATCATGGCTGACTTACGGTCTTGGTACCGCAACTGACAGCCTGCCAGGGTTCGTGGTCATGGTCTCAACCGGGGGCTTCGGACAGAAACAACCTATTGCGGCGAGACAATGGCATTCCGGTTTCCTGCCAGGGCAGTTTCAGGGAGTGGAATTTCGCGCGTCTGGTGACCCGGTACTCTACGCCGGAAATCCTCCGGGCGTAAATCGTGAGCGTCAACGAGATGTCGTTGATTCGATCCAGCAACTGAACCAGCTTGCCGAACAACGACTGAACGACCCGGAGATCAGCACCCGCATTCGCCAGTACGAGCTGGCATTTCGAATGCAGACCAGCGTTCCCGACTTGATGGATGTCAGTGACGAACCCCAGCATATCTTCGATCTCTACGGAACTCGCGGAGGCGACGGAACATTTGCGTCCAACTGCCTGCTGGCCAGGCGACTTGCTGAACGAGGTGTTCGGTTTATCCAGCTGTATCACCGCGACTGGGACCATCACGGTGCCGTAAAAGCCCATTCCCAGGGTACTGCTCGCGAGGTCGATCAGGGAGCAGCCGCCCTCGTGACCGACCTCAAACAACGTGGCATGCTGGACGATACAATCATTGTCTTCGGTTCCGAATTTGGACGAACCCCCATGGCCCAGGGCAGTGGTCGTGACCATCACCTTGCCGGGTTCACAATGTGGTTTGCCGGTGGCGGTTTCAAGGCTGGAATGAGCTTCGGAAATACCGATGAATTCGGATACCACTCCACAGAGAATCGCGTGTCAGTGCATGACGTGCATGCAACTTTGCTGCATCAGCTTGGAATTGACCATCGACGATTCAGCTATAAGTTTCAGGGGCTGGATGTGCGGCTGACGGGCGTCGAGGAATCTCGTGTGGTTGAGGAAATCCTGGCCTAACCCTGAGTCTCACCGACGGTATCAGTATTCAACTCACCGGCCTGCATTGCTTCGGCCAGTTCGGCGGCGCTGAACTGGCCAGCCTCCCAGCGATCTGCAACGGCTGATGCAATCGCATCCGCCATCCGGTTTTGCAGCAGTTCCGTATTGAACCCTGGAAACAAATCTTCAAGGCCTGGCAATTGTTCTGCATGAACGGAGCACCGCAGCAGCACACTTCCATGCTGCAGAATGACTCCACGGCGGCGACGCTGCGCACTGCCCACCACTTTGATTCCGCCGTCAGTGACGATGTCGTTTTCGTTCGTGCGCAGAAAACACAGATA
>JAFMMM010000005.1:45006-57568 GCA_017859815.1 Planctomycetota bacterium
CACAGATAGGACTCGCCAGCACTGCCTGAATTTGCCGCTGCAGTTGCCGATTCCAACTCGTTGGAAGCTCGATCCGCCTCGCTTCGTAACAGCACATTTGCTCCACATCTGCACAGCAGGTCGATCAGATTCCTGTGAACGAGGGGATACAGCCCCGACGGATTGCTGCGAATGGAATGGGCGGCCGGCAGCACACACGAATAGGTCAGCTCCTGGTCATGCAGAATTGCTCCTCCTCCTGAGAGCCTGCGGACAACCGGAAGCGACTGCAATCCTGCGGGGCAATTCGCAGTATCCTTTTGGAAATAACCCACAGAGAGCGTTGGCGCGGACCAGCGATAGACGCGAACCACAATCTCAGGCTGTTCTCGGCAGCGATTCAACAGAGTTTCATCAAGGGCCATGTTCAATCGCCCAGTACGAGGAGCTGGATCGACGATCACCCGCGCTACTGCAGATCCGGTCCAGTTTTCTGCAGAGATCTTCATGACTGGCTCTCCTTCAACCTTGCACTGAATCCTGTTTCACATCGGTACGCCAAAGACTTCCTCTTTGCCCGGTATGTGACCGTCACACTCAGCCCTGGTTCTCCCTAAATCGGCTCAACTCACTCACTGGACATCCAACTCAATACTGACCGGAGCATGATCACTGACCCCGAGGGTCAGCTCACGATGAATTTCTGCCGATTGAAATCCCGCCCGCGCCGCCTTGTTGCAGAGCAGATAATCGATCCTCCAGCCGCGATCCAGTTCTCGGGCCCGACCACGATTGGACCACCACGAATAAGGTCCCGCAACGTCCCCGAAATGCTCTCGCACAAGATCATGCCATCCCGATTTTAACAGGTCACTAAACCACTTGCGTTCGTGAGGCAGATATCCCGACGTCCCTTCATTCGACCGGGCGTAGAAGAGATCCCGCTCAGTATGCGCGATGTTCAGATCCCCTCCGAATACCACCGGACGACGCACTCGCCGCCGTTGATCTGTCCAGTGACGAAAGACGTCCAGCCACTCATCCTTGACCGCCTGCCGTTCGGGGCTTGATGACCCCGAAGGAAGATAGACACTCGCCAGTGTCAGGCCACCAGTCTGAACCTCGACCAACCGTCCCTCACGATCTTCGTGATCATCCCCAGGTCCCGTCCTGACCTGGTTCAAAGGATAGCGTGACCAGATGGCTGTACCGGAATAACCCGCACGTTCGGCAGGGTTCCAAAGCACATGCCAGCCATCTGGAGTACGCGCCTCAGCCGGAAGCTGTTCCGGAAACGCGCGCACCTCCTGCAGAAGTAGTACATCCGGCGCAATCGCCGAAACTCGCTCCAGAAATCCCTTTCTCACCGCTGCTCGGAGGCCGTTCACATTCCAGGTAGTAAGTTTCAATGCACCCTCCAGGAGAGCCCAGCTCTGTGTCTGCCATGAGAGGAGTTATTGAAAACTCCACGATGAGCAGAAACACGAGTCTGACGGCGGAAACCGACTGATTCGTGGCTGAACTGGCACAGATTTCAGGCAATGGACGCCGATAAGGAGAAAGGGGGAGGGATGCGGCAAATGAAAAGATTGCGCAATCCGCACAGTTCAAAGAACACACAGAACTCGGAGAAGCGACAGAGAGACCGCACTGCCCCCAGATTGCCCAACTGTCACAGCTTGGGTCTGGCAGCCGAGCTCAGCCTGATTCCATCTGACAGCGGGAACGACTGCCACCAGAAGTAGTTTGGTTCCCAAACAAACCAAATCAACTCACAGCCAGAACTTTCCCTGTCGCCGTTCCAAATTCAGCTGATCCCACGGGATACCTGCGATGAAAAAAATACCCTTGCTTACTCTAACGCTCTGCGGCTTCGCCATGCTCTTGACTGTGGTGAACGGTCAGGACGGACTGCGCTCGAACAGCCGCGGAATCCGAGCGGGCTCTGAAAACACTTCGGGGCTGCGGAGCCTCGAACGAACCGCAATGCTCACAACTCGGGCGGCTCTGAGAGTGCCGGAAGCAGCGGTGACATCCAGCGTCCGCAGCCAACCTCCATCCAGAATTCGACTGTTGCCCCCCGAAGAGGTGCTGGCAGATCGTATGCATGACATTGTCCTTGATGCTGACAAGGGATTCAGCGGAAGGATCTACTCGATCACCCCGGAAGGATTAAGGCCAGCGGCGGGCATGCAGGTCCAGCTACTGGCTGGCGGTGAAGTTCGCGGGGAATCGGCAACGGACGCCACTGGACGCTTCCGACTGACTGGAATTGCGACCCGAGAATACAACACTCAGGTGGCAGGAATCCTTGCGACCGGGCCTTCCGGGATGCTTATTTTTGGCGTGCGATTTGTCGAGCCAACTCCGGAGAATCCCGGAGGCGAGGAGGTGCAGCTTGATACGACAGCAATTCCTGCGTCCGAAACAAAGCTGGCCCGGTCAATCATTTTTGGCAACATCGGAACTCGTGACCTGCGTTTCAATCGCCCCGCTTCGCCGGATGATTTTGACTACCCGGTAGGCGACGGTCCCACTTCAACATCCGTCAACTATCACCGAATCCGCATTGCAGAGGATGGCAGAGTTTATGGCCAGGTGAATCTGCTGGATGAACGAACAGGGCTGCACCGCGAAATCCTCAGCATGCGAATTTACTTTCTGAAGGATGGCGTCGAAGCCGGATCCGCTCGAGTCGCACCAAACGGAGCATTCTCGGTGCCGGCGATCGAACCCGGGATTTATGGCTTCGTGGGCGCGGGGCGTGACGGTGTCTTTGGAATTGGTGTGGAAGTTCTTCCGCCACGGGAAGTCGCAGCGACTCAGGGTCTCCAGGATGCTGTCCCGGTCCGTATCGAGCTGGCCGAATTTGAAACGATTGCAATTGCCCCTGTCACAGCGGCAAACCTGAACTCCGACAACGTGGAGACTTTCATTGGCAGCGATGTTGGCGTTGCGAATCCTGCCGAGGCTCTGGACCCGCAATTGCAGCAACAGTCGCCAACCGGCTCACTCAACTTCAGCGAAGGTACCGTTGGCGGTACCAGTGGTGGAGCCAGCGTCGGGTCTTCCGGCTTTGGAGCAACGGTGACGAATGGCGCACTTGGCGTTGGAACTGGCTTTCTGGTCGACCAACTGATTAGCGAATTCGAATAAGCTAACGCGGGAATTCATCCCGGTGACTGCACAATCAACACCGCTCCCTCGATTGGGGGCGGTGTTTTTTTGCCGCTTGCGGGCGGGTGACTGGCAACTCACTTGCCTTTTGGGCGAAACGCCTTGCAGCAGTCGGGATCTGTTTCCATGCGTGGCCCCTCCAGCAGATCAATACAGTACGGTACGGCTGGCATGACAGCCTCGAGACATTCGCGTACGGCTTTGGGTTGCCCGGGAAGATTGATAATCAGGCTGCGGCCGCGAACACCGGCGGTTTGACGGCTGAGAATTGCCGTAGGAACAACTTTCAGAGACACAGCACGCATCTGCTCGCCGAAACCCGGCATCATCTTGTGACAGACGGCTTCTGTGGCTTCCGGCGTCACATCGCGGGCCGCCGGCCCTGTCCCGCCAGTTGTCACTATCAGGCAGCAGCCCTCATCGTCTGCAAGCCGACGCAGTTCTGCAGCAATAAGTTCCTGCTCGTCGGGAATGATTGACCTGACGGGACTCCATGCAGACTGCAGCACTTCATCAAGATACGCTGCGACAGCCGGGCCGCCACGATCTTCGTACTCGCCGGCACTCGCTCGATCAGAAACGGTAAGAATTCCAACTTTCGCAGATTGATCCATGTTTCTCCCTCGTTACCGGGGCATTCCCCAACAAGTTTCCGGGGCAACTCGACAGGTTGGAGACAGATTTTCAACTCACAGAATTGAAAACCCGCCAGGAACCGGCCGAAGTTGCTGCTCAATCACAGCTTTGGTGTCTATTATGCAGCAACAACGGAAGCAGAAAACGGAATTCAGCTTCTAAAAACTGAGAGGATGTTCCGACGGAACTGTTGCAGTCGAAGACATTAAAAGCTGCAATTGAGTTTCGCGACTCATGTCGTTTTATCCATGGTCAGACGGGCAGAATTTCCATTCCCGCCTGACTTTGTCCAGTGCGATCAATGAAGCCGCCAGGCACAGATCATGTCTAACCTTTCGTCGCGTCCTGCATCTGCTCCTGATTTTCTTGACTCAGAGGACTCTGCTGAGCCATCGCCGCCGGCAGCGTCCGCCGGGACGGTGGGAGAGACGGAGACCGAGTTTGCAACCGAGAATCTCGAATTTGCGGAGGCCCAGCTGGAAAGCTATCTGCTGGACCGAAACTCTGTTTCGCCGGACTGGCGACACTATTTTGATGATCTCAAGGTGGTTGACTCCGGACTGACGCCGGAGGCCATGCATACGCCCTTTCAGTCTCGCAGCATCTATCGCAGGCTGGTCGGACAAAACAGTGCTGCTGGCAGCGACGCCAATTCCTCCAGCTCGGCACTGTGGCAGGAGCGGCTTGAACAGCTGATCCGAAGCTATCGAGTGCGCGGTCATGTCGTGGCAGCGATTGACCCCTTGAATGCCGAACGTCCTCGCCCTGCGGAGCTGGATCCCGGGTTCTACGGATTTACGGAACAACAACTTGAGCAGCAGTTTTCAACGGAGTGGTCCGGCGGTCCCGACGTACGCACCCTGCGTGAAATGGTCGAATGGCTGCAAACCACGTATTGCCGCTCCATCGGTGTGCAGTACATGCACATCGACAGTCTTCAGGTCCGAAAGTGGCTTGAGACCCGAATGGAGAAGACGGCCAACCGGCTGCGACTATCACGGTCTGAACAGCTGCGAATTCTGGAGCGACTCAGCGACGCGGTTGTCTTTGAAGAATTTGTTCAGAAGAAATATGTGGGGGCCAAGAGCTTTTCCCTCGAAGGCGCCGAAAGCCTGATCCCGCTGCTTGATATCGCCATTGAACATGCAGGGAGCCAGGGAATCGAATTGATGGTTCTGGGCATGGCTCATCGAGGCCGGCTGAATGTTCTTGCCAATATCATGGGTAAAGAACCATCCAAGATCTTCCGGGAGTTTGACGATGTCGACCCGGAACTCAAAATGGGGCGCGGTGATGTCAAGTATCACCTCGGCTACAGCTCAGACCGGATGACCTCTTCGGGCCAAAATGTTCATCTGACGCTGTGCTTTAATCCCAGCCACCTTGAATTCGTAAACCCTGTTGCGCTCGGCAGGCTCCGTGCCAAACAGGACCGCAGCCGGGATGTAGACCGGCAGAAAACCTGCTGCATACTGATTCACGGGGACGCAGCCTTCGCTGGTGAAGGTGTTGTTCAGGAAACCCTGAACCTCAGTGAACTGCCTGGCTATCAGACTGGCGGTACGCTGCATATTATCGTGAACAACCAGATTGGATTCACGACCTCCCCATCCGAAGCCCGGTCCTGTGCCTATGCGACTGATATCGCTCGTATGCTGCAGATTCCAATCTTTCACGTGAACGGTGAAGATCCGGAAGCAGTTGCGCAGGTGATGCATCTGGCAATGGACTTCCGCCAGCGTTTCCAGCGAGACGTCGTCATCGACATGTACTGTTTCCGCCGACGCGGGCACAACGAGAGTGACGAACCCGCGTTTACACAGCCGACCATGTATCAGGTCATTCGCTCCCGAGAAACCGTCTTCAACAGCTTCCTCGACTCGCTGGTAAGTCTCAATGAGGTCTCACGTGAGGAGGGACTTGATATCGTCGCCCGCCGCGCTCAGGCCCTCGAAGAAGAACTCAAAGAAGCTCGCCGGGAAGGCTTCCGTTACCTCGAAGATACGGGTGGCGGAGTTTGGCAGGATTTCTATGGTGGTCTGGCAGTAAACGCGGACTCTCCGGATACCACTCTCAGTGCGGAGTCCTTGTCCGGGCTGATGAATACCCTGACAACCCCGCCAGCTGATTTTACCCCGCACCGCAAGGTAGAAATGGTGCTGTCCTCCCGCAGGAAGATGGGCGACGGGGAGCAGTTGTTCGACTGGGGCGGTGCAGAACTTGCCGCACTCGGCTCTCTGGTGCAGTCCGGCATCCGCCTTCGTTTTAGTGGTCAGGACGTCCGCAGGGGCACATTCAGCCACCGCCACGCCGCGCTCTTCGACAGCAAGACCGGGCAAATGTGGCTCGGACTTACCGATGTTGCCTCAGACCCTGCACTGGTGGAAGTCTACAACAGCCCTCTTTCTGAAGTAGGTGTCCTTGGCTTCGAGTACGGCTACAGCCTCGACTGCCCCGATGGGCTGGTGATTTGGGAAGCTCAGTTCGGCGATTTTGTCAATGTTGCTCAGGTCATTATCGACCAGTTCATCGCCAGCGCCGAAGACAAATGGAAACGCTTCAGCGGCCTCGTGATGCTGCTGCCACATGGCATGGAAGGGGCTGGCCCGGAGCACTCCAGTGCAAGACTGGAACGATTCCTGGCAATGGCTGCCGAAGACAACATTCAGGTCTGCTACCCCACCACGGCCGCGCAGTACTTCCACATGCTCCGCAGACAGGCACTGAGGCGTTGGAAGAAACCGCTGGTCGTCATGACCCCCAAAAGTTTGCTGAGATCCCGCGACGCCTCCTCAGACATTTCCGATCTGACCGCCGGTGGCTTCCAGGAAGTGATCGGTGATTCCTCGGTAGTCGCCGAAAACGTCTCCCGAGTACTGCTGTGTACCGGGAAAATCTACTACGAACTTGTCGCAAAACGAGCTGAATTGGAGCGGCAAGACTGCGCCATCGTCCGACTTGAACAATTGTATCCGTTCCCTGCTGCTGCACTCGACGAACTGTTGTCAGCGTTTCCGGAGTCAGCTTCGTTATTCTGGGTTCAGGAAGAACCCAGAAACCTGGGAGCGTGGGGATTTCTGCGAATGCGGTTTGGCGAGAGGCTTTTGGAAAAGTATCCTTTCCGAGGAATTTCCCGCCCGGAATCGGCCAGCCCCGCGACCGGTTCTGCGACCAGTCACCGAATTGAACAGCAGACCATTCTTAAACAGGCTTTTGAACTCGAATGAGCACTCAGGAAATTGAAATCAAGGTACCGCCCGTAGGAGAGTCCATCACCGAAGTTATGATCGGCGAATGGTATGTTTCGGAGGGCGGATTTCTTGCTGCTGATGAGAACCTTGTTGCTCTCGAATCCGACAAGGCGACATTCGAAATTCCTGCTGAACAAGGGGGGCTGGTCACACGCATCCTGAAGCAGGCCGGAGAAACAGCGGAAGTCGGCGAGGTGATTGGATTTCTGCAACCTGCGGAAGCACCTGCAGAGTCAGCTCAGCCGGCCCCGGCCACACCGGCCCCGGCAACACCCCCCGCTGCAGCTGCCGCAGCGCCACCCCCTGCTTCGCCAAAAGCAGATGCAGGACACGTAATGCCGGCGGCAGAGCGTCTGATGAAGGAACAAAAAATTCCCGCCTCGGCTGTGACTGGAACCGGCCCGGGCGGACGAATCCTCAAGGAGGATGTGGTCCGAGCCACGGGAAGTATCCCGATGGAAGTTGCAGGACCACGGGAGACTCGCAACGTCACACTCAGCCCGATTCGCCAAACGATCGCCAGGCGACTGGTTGAAGCACAACAAAACGCAGCACTGCTGACCACGTTCAACGAAGTGGACATGTCTGCGGTCAAGTCCCTTCGGGTCACCTACAGAGATGCCTTCGAGAAAAAGTACGGCATCAAGCTCGGATTCATGTCCTTCTTTGTCCGTGCGGTGGTTGCCGGCTTGCAGCAATTCCCTCAACTGAATGCTCAAATCTCCGGTAAGACGGTCACGTATTACAACTACTGCGACATTGGGATCGCCATCGGGGGCGGTAAAGGACTTGTTGTCCCCGTTCTGCGTAACGCAGAAAACATGAGCTTTGCCGACATCGAGCAGTCCATTGTTGAATATGCCAACAAAGCAAAGAAGAACCAGATCTCACTGGAGGAGCTGGAAGGCGGAACATTCACCATCACCAACGGTGGCGTTTATGGATCGCTGCTGTCCACCCCGATTGTGAATCCTCCTCAGAGCGGTGTGCTGGGGATGCATGGAATCTTTGATCGTCCCGTCGCTGTCGACGGCAAAGTTGAGATTCGCCCAATGATGTATATCGCGCTGACTTACGACCATCGTATTGTCGACGGACGCGAGGCGGTTTCATTTCTGCGGCTCGTCCGCGAAATGATCGAAGACCCGACTCGGCTGGTTCTGGAGGTCTGAGTCCTCCACCGGGCTCCTACCGCCTTCCGAATGCCGAGGAAGCAGGGCCCCCCCTCGTCGTGCCCGATCCGCATCACCCTGCTGTTGCCGCAACAACCTGCACAGAAACATCGAAACACCTATGTCTGACCGATACGACCTGATTGTTATTGGAGCTGGCCCGGGTGGCTATGTCGCTGCAATTCGGGCAGCTCAACTCGGAAAGAAAGTTGCCCTCGTCGAATCAGAATCTCGACTTGGTGGAACTTGCCTGCGAGTAGGCTGTATCCCCAGTAAAGCATTGCTGGAGTCCAGCGAGCTGTTTGAAAAATCCATCCACTCCTTCGCCGAACGTGGGATCCAGGTCGATGGTTCGGTCTCCGTCGACCTGGAGCAGATGATGAAGCACAAGGAAGGAGTCATCGACACCCTGAACGGAGGTATCGGCGGCCTGCTTCGCAAGAACAAAGTGACTTCACTTCGAGGGCTGGGAAGCCTGGAACCCAACGGTGTTGTGTGCGTCAATGGGGATTCGGAAACACGCATTCAGGGAGACCGCATCCTGATTGCAACCGGAAGTGTGCCGTCTTCTCTTCCCGGAATCGAGCTTGATGGAGATCGTGTTGGTACCAGCACGGAAGCGCTGTCCTGGCCTGAGGTTCCTGAACATCTGGTCGTTATTGGCGGAGGGGTCATCGGACTGGAACTGGGAACCGTCTGGAAGCGGTTAGGAGCCAAAGTCACGATCCTCGAGTATCTTCCACGCATTCTTCCCGGTATCGACGAACAAGTGGCTGCCGAAGCCAGAAAGATCTTCTCTGCCCAGGGACTCGAATTTCGCACCGGAACGAAAGTCACTTCAGTTTCCGCTGATGACAAGCAGGCCACCGTTGCCATGGAAGGTGAAGAGCCAATCATTTGCGACCGCGTACTGGTCGCAGTCGGAAGAAAGCCCTGCACGGAATCGCTTGGACTTGAAAACGTTGGGATTGCAACCGACCAGCGGGGATTTATTCGTGTCAGTGCGTCGTACCAAACCACGGTGAAAGGTATCTACGCAATTGGAGACGTCATCGGTGGAGCGATGCTGGCTCATAAGGCAGAAGAAGAAGGTATCGCCTGCGTCGAGCGAATGTTTACCGGATACGGTCATATTAACTACGAAGTGATTCCGGCAGTGGTCTATACAGAACCGGAAATCGCTGCGGCAGGAGAAACTGAAGACAGCCTGAAGGCAGCGGGACGAAAATATCGTTCCGGAAAATTTGCTTTTGCTGCAAACGGTCGCGCCCGTGCTGGCGGACACACCGATGGGTTTGTCAAGATTCTCGCCGATGCAGAAACAGACCGTATCCTCGGAGTACATGTGATCGGCACCCACGCAGGGGAACTGATCCATGAAGCAGCAATTGCCATGAATTTTGGGGCCAGCAGCGAAGATCTGGCACGGTGCTGCCATGCTCACCCAACACTCTCCGAAGCTGTCAAGGAAGCCGCTATGGCCGTTGATAAGCGGGCCATCCATTCCTGACTGCCAAACCGACTGCAGGAACATGACTGGCAGTGACCAGGAGCGGAGAATCCCCCGGGACGATCCTGCCTCTTCACAGCCAGCCGTCCCGTTGTTACGCAGCCTCCTCGAGTGAGCGAGTTGTAGCAACGCGCGACATTGGTAAGAAATGACGGAAATGCATGAGTTGTCCTGATGCCGTCGCGATCACCATCAGGCACGGAGCCACAGCACTCACCCTGGTCAAATTTGTCCCGGAGCAGAGTGACTTCTGTGGCAGAAAACATTCACGCCCCCCATCGACTACGGTGAAGTCGACGGGCAGATTGGGAACGATCTTCATCCCATTGCGAGACTCAAACATGGTTGCTGAGACATTCGTTGGATCGCAGCAACTCCTGAAACAACATCCGCACACACGTTCTCAGCCCGCACAGCCCCGGTTACGCCAGGGAGCCACCAGTCCCGCATACGATGCAGACTCAGGCTTGCTCGCCGACAATCTTTCCCCATGCCTGTAGAGAGTTCACGCAGGGATCCGGACGCTCCTGAAGCGCTTCCAGCGACTGCACCACGGCCAATGATCCGGGCAGAGTCGTCACACAGGGAACTCCATAGGTGACAGAGGCCGCACGAATGCGTCCCTCGTCGGTTCGGGCCCCCTTTCCTTCGGGAGTATTCAGAATCAGCTGAACCTCGCCGTTCGCCATATGGTCGATCAGATTTGGCCGGCCCTCCTGCACCTTTTTGATCGTCTCCACTTCAATGCCGGCGGCCTGCATTACGCGAGCAGTGCCGCTGGTGCAGACGATGCGAAATCCAAGTTCTTTCAGTTTTCGAGCCGGTTCAACCATTCTCTCCTTATGCCCGGAAGCGACGCTGATGAACACGGTGCCCTCCGATGGAAGACGTGTTCCTGCCGCAAGCTGAGCCTTCGCAAACGCGAGCGGAAATTCCGCATCAATCCCCATCACCTCCCCGGTTGATCGCATCTCAGGCCCGAGCACGATGTCCACGCCGGTGAATCGATTGAACGGGAACACACTTTCCTTGACAGATGTGTACTGCGGGATGATTTCAGAGGTGAAGTCGAGGTCCTCCAGTGATTCTCCAACCATCACTTTCGCAGCAATGCGAGCAAGCGACTTACCAATGGCTTTGGAGACGAACGGCGAAGTCCGGCTTGCACGCGGGTTCACTTCCAGAATGAATACGGTGGACTCATTTCCGTCCTGTTTCACCGCAAACTGAATGTTCATCAGACCACGGACTTCAAGTGCCTCAGCGAGCGACCGAGTGGCGGTACGAATCTCATCAACGACGGACTCCGGCAGCGAGTAGGGAGGCAGCGCACATGCGGAGTCGCCGGAGTGCACGCCGGCTTCCTCAATGTGCTCCATGATTCCGCCGATGACAGTGACTTTGCCGTCCGAGACAGCATCAACATCAACTTCAATTGCGTCTTCCAGAAACCGATCAATCAGCACTGGCTTGTCGGGAGATACGTCGACAGCCTCAGACATGTATCGGTCCAGACTCTGCTGGTCGTAGCAGATCTCCATCGCACGACCACCGAGCACATAACTGGGACGAACGAGAACCGGGTAGCCAATTCGGTCAGCTGCGGCCCGCGCTGCCGCAGCAGTTGTTGCCAGTCCGTTAGGCGGCTGTCGCAGATTCAATCGCTCAAGAATCGCCTGAAAGCGAGAGCGATCCTCGGCCGCATCAATCATCTCCGGGCTGGTTCCGACAATCGTCACCCCGGCAGCTTCGAGACCGCGAGCAAGGTTCAGCGGTGTCTGACCGCCAAACTGCACGATCACCCCGTCAGGCTGCATACGATCGTGAATATTGAGCACATCCTCGATGGTCAGCGGTTCGAAAAACAGGTGATCTGACGTGTCATAGTCGGTCGATACGGTCTCCGGATTGGAGTTGACCATGATGCTCTCGATCCCCAGATCCCGGAGAGCAAAAGCCGCCTGACAGCAGCAGTAATCGAACTCAATCCCCTGACCAATTCGATTGGGACCGCCACCAAGAATCATGACCCGACGAGTGCCTTCTTTCTTCTCAGGCGTCTCATTCTCCAGCTCATACGTGGAGTAATAGTACGGGGTAAATGCCTCGAACTCCGCAGCACAGGTATCGACCTGTTTGAAAGTCGCCACGATTCCCTCGGCAATGCGACGGTTGCGAACATCCATCATGGAGCAGTTCCACCACCACCCCAGCTGTGAATCAGAAAATCCACTCTGCTTCATTCGATACAGCAGTTCGGCTGAGGCATCTTCCAGCCGACCAGTTGCTTTGGCCTCCAGCTCCAGTTGTGTGAGTTGCTCCAGCTGGCGCAGGAACCATGGGTCAATATCCGTGATCTCATGAATCTGTTCGACTGACAGCCCGGCCAGCATTGCATACCGCAGATAGAACATTCTCTCTGCGTTCGGTGTCGCGAGATTCTTTGTGATCTCATCAACCGTTGGCTGCTTCTCTGTTCCCCACAAATCCTTCTTGCCGCCACCAAGACCAAAATGCCCTGTTTCCAGACCACGCAGTGCTTTCTGAAGTGACTCCCGGAAGGTGCGGCCAATCGCCATCGTCTCACCAACCGATTTCATCTGTACGGTCAGCGTCGGGTCCGCCTCAGGAAACTTCTCGAACGTCCACCGTGGAATCTTCGTGACGACGTAATCGATCGTCGGCTCAAAACAGGCCAGAGTTTCCCGAGTAATGTCATTGGGAATCTCGTTCAGGCTGTAACCCACAGCAAGCTTGGCGGCGATTTTTGCGATTGGAAACCCCGTCGCTTTGGATGCCAGCGCGGACGAGCGGCTGACTCGGGGATTCATTTCAAT
>JAFMMM010000374.1 GCA_017859815.1 Planctomycetota bacterium
AATTGGTTTGATTGAATACTTGAATAGACGTGTAACTAGCACCGTCCGCTGATTGGGACAGATGGTCGAAGCCGAAGGCACTCAGCGGTTGTTGAAACACCAGTTCCAGGTCATCATTCTCAACGGCGTTATTGGGGCCCGGTCCCAAAGTAAGCCCCCCCGGCGAAAGCACGTTTTGTCCGCTCGTTGGAAACAGCTTATTTGTGCTGGTATTCGGCGCGTTCGAGAATCCGGACGGCGTGAATGTGGCATCGCCCTCAACGACAATCAACGCGGCTCCTCCCGCAGGAGCGTTGAACGTAATACCGGCTATTGTGGAACCGCCGATGTCTGTGTTGAGTGCGATGCTGTCGAAGTCGATGCTCACGGGAGGATCCCCCGCCGCCGCATTGAATCCGGCCAAGCCACCGTTTTGGTTGACGTTGTACAGGATGATGCCGGCGTGGGCTGGCAAGGACGTGCAGAGTGCCAATAGCGCTGTGGCAAAGCATGGAAAAGTCGTTTTCATGTTGGTCACCTTCAAATCGTTCAAATGACGACGGCCTAACGCCCGCCGTAAGCCGGCAAGAACGAAAGACTTTGATTTCAATTAGCCCCCAAAAGTGCACCGGTTCACGGCCTTGTTATGTGCCGAGTGCGACGTAATGCATCGCGATTACCCCGATGCTTAATAGTGCTACGCTGTTCGGCTCAGGTACTGAAGCTGTTTGGCCCAGATTCCGCATCTCCATGTTCTTGAGCCCCATTCGGCCCGATTTCACAGTGACTCGCAGCGGTGTATTTGCAGGGATGAACAAACCGACTTGTTGGAAAAACCCACCGTTTGTTGTCGTTGTACCCGTGTAAGTGAGTCCCAATAATTCCACTTCCCAAGTTGCGTTGAAACCGTTTCCGCCTGCGAATTTGATGTTGTCGAATTCGTAATCCTGATCATATGAGATAACGAACCCTTCATTGAGATCGCCATCGAGTTGCGTTGTCCCCATGTAGGGGGAATAGACAACGAGTCCCATGCCGCCATTGTCGTTGTGGTGATATTGGAGGTTTGAGCCAACATCCGAAAATCCGGTGATGGACACATTTGTCGAGACTGAGCCAAATACGCCAGCACCTTCCCAGCCAATATCGACGAGGAGATTGGATGAAGCGGCGTTGTTGAGAAGTGGTTCGAGATTTACACCAGCGCGGCCGCCATTAGTAACCGACCCGGAACTCTCAAACTCGACAAGACTTATGATTGTTGCAAGTGCCCGGGATTCAAAAGTTGAGAGGCTTATGAAAGTGAATAATATCATTCGAATCACAACGCACTCCTTAAAAATGAAGAGGTGTATTCTGCGGGTGGATGATGGTCGCTGGATGATTCGGAACGGGTAAGTTTGCCCTTTGCGACTCGAGTGCATCTTTTTGAGCGACCTGTGTGCCGAACTGCAAACGCTACGCCTGCAACCTACAGCAGTGCTGCACTCGACGGTTCTGGGACAGCAGTCGCAACACCTTCCAGTTGAAATGCAAGCTCGCGGGGGCGACTCGACCAGGACGCACCACCGTTGGTCGATTTGGCAGCGGTGCCATAGGCGTTCTCTCTGATCAAGAAGTACTGACTGCCATCCGTTCCTGCGGATTCAAATATCGAAATCCAGTATTGCGTACTCTCAGAGAGTGAAACCGGGTCGATGTCGGCCTGGAATTCGAGGAGTGTCTTTCCGCTCCGACTAAGGCCCGTCGAGGTCTCCACGACGTTTCCAATATGCCGGTTGGCAATAACGTTCGACGGATCCGGAAGGCCGCTGTTGTCACCGTAAATTATGATCGTGAAATCATCGGTCGTGGGCGTGTAGAAATTCCACGCGCCCCACCAGCGAATAGAGTTGATGGTAGCCGGCGTCGTCAGTTGAAAATTATCTGCCATGATCTGCGGACTGCCAATTGTGTCCGATTTCGAATAATGAGTGCCATCGTCTGCGAAAGGATCACCATTTGTGTAGACGATGCCGGCATGACAGGTCGATGCAAGCAGGCTGACTACAAGAATTGAAAAAGGCGATTTCATAAACTGCATCATTCTTAAATTAAGGGGATCACTGTTTGTCTCGCAATCATTCGCAGCGAGAAGACTCTGGGAGGGAATAGCTGGTGCAAGTCATCAACGCCCCGGATAAAGAGCGCACAGATGGCAGCGATACTCCGGGACCGCATCTTTGATGCGACAACAGAAAGTCATCTGTGATGCCACGCCCTACAAATTTGGCAAGTCGAACGATCTTCCTGAGCGTCACACACCGAGCGACGGTTATATTCGCTTCACTGCGAACCCGTACTCATCATTGGGATGGTAGGGGTTAAATCAGCATCCGTTGACGCGACTGGTTCAGACTGCGGCAGTCATGTCGCCGATGCGGGTTGCACTGATCCAGCGGATTCCATGCTGAGTGCGTGTGTTGCGAGATATGTGGACTGGAGCGATCGGTTGTGCAAGGTCCGAATTCGATTGGACTGCGGAAATCCTGCTTGGTCGCTTGCTGACGGTCATGTCCAGCAGTTCAAGAATTTCAGTTGCCGATGAGGGCGAAAAAAACAGGCATTTGTCTAACATGTTAGCTTTTTGGGAACTGTGTGCTTGAAGTCCGAACACGCAACGGCAGGGCCAGCACCAAATGCTTCACTGGCTGATAGGCTTCTCACTGTGTTGCAGATTCATCACGGGATCCCTCATCACCGCATGCTTGAGACTTAGAGCGTGGTTGGAACGTTACGAAAACATAACTAGGGTTTGACAAGATGATGGAATAGAGATTGTTAGCGCGGCAGTGATGCTTGTTTCGAAATCTTGACGTTCTGCGCGGCTATTTGTTTACTCATCTTGTCGCTTTTTTTCTTCCCATTTGCCCTTTAGGGTGGGGCCGGCACGCACTTGATTGTTTGTGACGCCGGAAATGGCGGCGGTAAGGCTTCGCCGTTTGGTGATAAAGAGCGGAGCCGAGTTCAAAGGTGGTCGATCATCAGGTGTTATTCACAGAAGTCGGAGTCGGTTTCTGATGAGGGCAGGGCATAAACTCCACGTCCGGCTCTGGAAATAAGCTTTGTTTAACGATTCGCTCGAACGTTCACCTCATCATGACCACGTTCAGGGGATTTGCGTCACGCAGCGCGACGCTGCTAGAACTTGAACATGCCACCAAGCCGTTCTCGTCATTCGAATTTGCCAGCCGCGGTATCAGGATCATCGACTGGCTGAATCAACTCATTGCCCAGTCCCTGATGATTTCGTTCTGAGTGGTAATGCTGAGCGAATTCACGCACCGCATTGTCCAGTGACTTGTGTCCGAAGAAGATCATGCGAGCGAGGCACTCAGACTTCAGACTTCAGACTTCTGAACCAGCGTCCCATGGAAGCGTTCATGTTGGGGCTCTTTGCTGGCTGCAGGATGACTTCGGTCTCGGTGTTTTGATGGAGAAAGCCACGCACCGGAATGACGCTTGAGTCCCGATCGACCATGAGATGCGTGGCGTCTATCAAGGCTCCGTCCTCACAGTCAGTCAGGTCACGGCAGAGCTGCGTTAGCCGCGTGGCATTCGGACTCAGCGTAATCCCCGCGATGTGGACTCGGCGGGTGTTTAGGTGCATGACGGCGCACGCTGTGAACGCGATAGGTCCGCTCCGCGTGTCATGCAAGTCGTGCTGCTGATATGGGGGCCGTTGTGTTTTCGAGGGCTTTGCGACGGACGGTGGGTCTCGCTGTTACGTTTGCGAGCGTCATGGGGATCCGCAGGAGTGTGTGGAAACTCCCCCCATCGCGGTCGGTCCGTCCGAGGTGGGTGTCTGGATGGTGGTCGGCAGCTTGTTTTTTGATCAGCAGCCGATCATACATCGACCGCCTGGGAGATTACTGCCTGGCAGAAGCGGGTGGGCCGATTCGATACAGGGATCCGGCAGCGCGGATAAAGAGGGCGCCATCCTGAATGGCGAGCGACGCGAGCGTGCGTTCGGGGATCGTATTTGTGGCCAATTCCACATATTCCCGACCGGCCTGCACCACATGGGTCTCCCCCTGCTCACTCTGAAAATAGACCGCTCCGTCCGCGAACACAGGGGATGCGGAGTAATTGCCGCCCAGGCGTTCTTTCCAGTGGACGTCCCCGGTACGAGCATCGACGCAGTGGGCAATTCCATTGTCGCTGACGAAGTACAGCTCATCCGCAACGACAAGAACTGAGGCGGTGTGAGGTGCTCCCTGTCCGGTTGACCAGCGAATATTGGTTTCTGTGACATCTCCGGATTCCCCCGGTGCGATGGCCAGGAGTTGTGGACGGTCATAGCTGGTGGAGACAAAGATGAGCCCGTGTGCGAAGACGGGACGCGGAATCACGGAGTAGCCCTGGTAACGCACAAACCACAGTTGTTCCCCGTTGCGTGGGTCATAGGACACGACACAGTCTGCTGCCGGGCTGATGAGTTGTGATTTGCCGTCGATATCGACGATCAGGGGGGTACAGAACGAAAACTTCTTCGGGTTGGGGACTTCCGGACGCTCGGTCTTCCAGCGGACGATCCCCGACTTTGTGTCGAGAGCGACAACGAATTGCTGGTCACCACCGTCACAGCTGAAGATCAGCAGATCCTCGAACAGGACTGGCGAGCCACCATTTCCGTGGACGGGCTGGAAGACCAGTTCCTGGTTGCGCCAGATCACGCTGCCATCGGTCGACAGGCAGGCCGTGCCGAGCGTTCCGAAATGCACGAACAATTGATCGCCGTGGAGAATTGGAGTGGGACTGGCGTGCGAATTCTTTCTGTGGATCCGTGTCCGCTCATCAGTTCCAGTCTGCGTAAAGACCTGTGTCGACCACAGCTGCTTTCCGCTGTCGGCGTCGAAGCAGAGTACGAGGAGCTGCCGATCGTCCGGGTTTTCGGCGGACGGGGGAGCCACAGCGGATGTGAGATAGATGCGTCCGGCCGCAAGGACCGGAGACGACCATCCGTCACCGGGGACTTCCGTCTTCCAGGCCACATTTCGATCAGCGCCCCATTCACGCGGTACGGATTGCGCCGTGGAGATTCCCTGGCCATTCGGTCCACGAAATTCCGTCCAGTCTTCGGCAGGGGCGGGG
>JAFMMM010000375.1 GCA_017859815.1 Planctomycetota bacterium
GGGGGGGGGGGCGTCTGCAGCGAGACTCTGTGCGTATCAGCAGGATGGGTACTGGTGCGAAGTGCCGGCAAGCGTTCGCGTCGATGGCACGGACGTCATAACAACGTCGGGGTATCACGCAGTTTTTGGGGGCGATTCATAGGGTTACCCCTCGGGTGCTGTTTCTGTTTTTGGCTGGTATCAAGATCCTGAAATTAATGAATAGAGGTCTTGAATTCCCGGCAAGTTGTTGGGGATAGTGGGACTGCTTGTGTTCCCGTTCACTGTTATTTATCGTTCGTTGATGTGGTCAACGAGTCCGGCGACGGTGGGCTGGGAAACTGCGAGTTTTCGCCGTCCCGGTGAGTTTGAAGAGCACGTTTTGCAGCGATCGAGTCAAGTAGCATGTCACAGAGTTCGACAAATTCCGCAGTGGCTGGAACAAATAGTGAGCCGGAATTGCGCTGGAATCTGCCCATTGTAACGTGTGCACTGGCGGCGATTTTGGCACCGGGACTGCTCCGGTATTTCGGACAGTTGTGGTCGCGGGAGTACTACCAGTTTTTCCCATTCCTGCTTGCAGCAGTACTCTGGTTCGCGGCTCGACAGTCATCTGATCGCATTCGTCTAACGGGCGCGGATGCGGGGCGTTGGTGGTTGCGCGGAGTGGTGTTTATCGGGGCTGAAGTGGCAATTGGCGGAGCGGTTATCGCTCCGGACGGGTCTCCACTTCTCGCCTACATCGGCTACTGTCTTCTTCTTGTGCTGCTTTATGATTTCTGGCCTCATCGTTCCGGATCAGCCAGCAGTCTCGCATGTCTGCTGCCTCTTCTGATCATTGTCCGTCCGCCACTTGGATACGACTTGAAACTGGTGGTGCAACTCCAGGTCTGGACGACGTCTGCGGTAACGCGGATTCTTGACGTCATTGCAGTCGATCACATTCGGCAGGGGAACACGATCGAGATGATTTCCGGGACTCGTCTTGAGGTCGCTGAAGCCTGTTCCGGCGTGCAGTCGTTTTACGCGCTGCTGTTCATCGCTGCGTTCATTGGTCTTGCTCAGAATTACCGAGCTGTTCACGTGATTCTGCTGATGGCTTTGGGAAGTTTTTGGGCATTTGCGATGAATGTTCTGAGAGTGCTTTCGGTGGCACTTGCTGACCATTTCCTCGGCATGGATCTCGCGACCGGTTGGAAGCATGAGGCGGTCGGGTACGCCGCTATGGTTTTGGCTATCCCGCTGCTTCTCAGCACAGACCGACTGGTGGAGTTTCTGTTCGGAGGAATTCCCGATGACCCTCGGCAGTATCGACAGGTCAACATCTTCGTGCTGCTGTGGAATTATCTGTTTGCAGGCCGCAAGCTATCTCACGAGGACAAGAAAGAATTCGAGGTTCGCTCGATACGTGAACAGTTTGCGGAATTCCCTGCGATGGCGAAAAGCACGCTGGTGTTGTCAGCATTGCTGGTTTTGACGACGTGTGCTTTATGCTCAGTGAAAGAGGCATTAAGGATTCTGCAGTAGGCAGACTGAAATGGCATTGGGGATTCACTGTCCGGCGGCAGTGAATTTTGGCTGACGCAATAGATCACTTTCTTGGGGCGACGCTCTTGTCTGGAAGACGAAAAAAAGGTGGGTTCCTGGATGTCGCCAAATTGGAACGGCGATGGAAGTCATTTTCTGAGTACAACCTCCGTCGTGTGAATAAAGCGTGGAAAGCTGTCACTCGCAGGAGCACCGACTTTTTCCGGGGCCATGCGAGTCAGGTTTCGGTCGGTGGGGACGACGATCGCCTGATGCCGACGAAGCTGAGTTGTCTGAATCCAATCCTGCTCATCGTGCATTTGTTTGGCTTTTTTGTGCGATTTGCCCAAACTCGCGCGCCGCTCGCGTTTTTTGCGGGTTTGCCAGCGCTGATTGGCCTGCTCACCCCGATTGTCGGTGACTTGTTGCTGTTTGATAATGAAGCGGAGCAGATTCTCGGTGCGAGAGCCCGGCGTATACAAGCAGCGGAAACGGGGGACTGGGAGAAGGTGGAGTTCCTGTCGCGTCGAATGATGGCGATGCTCCCCGGGAATGGCGGCGAAATTGTCGCTTACTGCAAGACTCTCTGTGAGCAGGGCCGAGAAAACGAGGCGGAGCAGTTCGCGCGGTCGATTGCACTTGACCTGAAAGTCATTGAGCCGATGAATTGGCTCACGCAGCGTGTTTTTGCTCGAGTAACTGAATCTCAGGCAGACTCTGCGCCCGCAGAGGAGGAGCAATTACTCAGGGATTTACGTTGGATTCTCGAACAATCGACGGAGCATCCGCAGGCAAATACGCTGATGGGGCGGTTGCAGCTCTCAAAAGGGAATTTCAAAACTGCAAAAGAGTACTTTGAAAGGTTGAGAAGGAGTCCTGCCGCATCGCGGCGTCCCGCAGTCTATTTCGCACTCGCGATGATTGCAGCGAAGGAGGGACGAGTCGAAACAATGGTGTCGCTCGCGAGTGAGGCGGCGGATCTGCAGTGGGAAGAGTTGTTTCCTCTCCTGGTCGCTCCTCCGGTTCCCTTCCAACCTCTCAGTGCTTACATCGGTTATCTCGGACTGTCTCGCAGAGAGCTCGAGGCGGAGCAGTTCTTGATGAGTTTGGACTCCATAGCCACAGATGTTGAGGGGGGAGTCGAGGCTCTGTTGTTGGATGTCCGGCTCAGCTACTGTCGTCGGAAGCGAACCACCGACAATCGTTCCGCGAAGGACTTGAGTGAGGCGATCGACGCGTTATCGAGAGCGATGGCGATGAGAATCAATCATGTTGGTGTCGTCAGCGAATTGATGGAGTTCTGCGTGACGGAGGGGATGGACGATGCCCTCGTGGAAAGACAACTTGTCCTTGCACGGGACTCGGGAATTTCTCCAGGAGTTGTTCATCTCATCAACGGAACCCGCTCTATGTTTCGGAAACCGCCACAGACCGAAGCAGCGATTGAAAGCTTCAAACTTGCAATGGAGCACATCCCGCAGGCTCCTGCGCTCATGAACAATCTTGCAGATGCGATTGCTGAACAGGAGGAACCTGAACTGGATACGGCATTTGGGTTGATTGAGCAGGCTTTGCTGCTTTTACCGAATGCGCCGCATTTGTATGACACCCGCGGGAAGATTCTCTTGCACCAGGGGAATTTCACCGCTGCAATCGCAGATTTTGAGCGTGCTCTGGCCGAAGAAAGCATTCGGGCGGAGGTTTATCTCAATCTCAGCGAAGCATGGAAACTTGCGGGCAATGTTGGCGAGTCTCGCAGATACGAAGCCATGTCAGAGCGGCTAAGCAGGCTCAAGGCTGATCCGGATTTATCCGAAAATCCCGAATGATCCATCAGGGCGGTTTCTCCTAATCCTGTTTGGATCCGAGACGTCGTTTTCCTGAGTTTCAGACCTCCCCCATTACCAACGTGATGCATGCTCCCTTTCCGGAATCCTTTTTGATCCGGTCCAGGGGTGCTACGGCGTAGGCTCAGTCATTGTTGAGCCGCTAATGGGGTAGATTCATCATGGCTTCTCTTCTTCGGTCCACAGCGATCGCTGCGGCAATTTTCTCAGTCGCACTGGCGAACTCCGCTCAATGTGCACAGTTGACGGTTTTCGGGACGTGGACTGTCACCCCACTATTTCAACAGAACGGACCGCCCTATCGGTTTGATGGAACGGAAACTGGTACCTGGAGTTACTCCTTTGAGTATTCCGGGGCGGGGCCCACATTCACGATCGATGCGTCCGAATTCTCTATTGCTGGCTACGAATTCACACAGCACGCCGCCGGAGGCGATCGCTCCGTTGAGGTGTCCCAAATTGCTGCTAACAGTTCGGCACTCTGGGACGTCGACTTTGCCGGTGCGACCAGCGGCCCCGGTACTCTGGGGGAAAATTCTGCGGTTCTGTCGTATCAGGCGCTGCGAGACGGTTCCTTTACGCAATTGCGGCAGATTGCCGAGGGTGCATTCCAGGCTGACGGTACTCTGGTCACAACTGACAACGTGGGGACGATCGAAGCTTACCAGTTCAATCTCACAGGTGTCGGCGCATTTGTTCCTGAGCCAAACACAGTTGGCTTGATGATCATTGCCGGTGCAGGGTTGTTCTGGAGTCGAAAGCGACGAAATCGAAAATGATGCACCGCGATTTCAAGTCGAATTCGAACCAGGGCAACTTGCCCTGGTTTTTTTTTAGTGTGCCGGTCGTTGCCGCTGTGACACCCAGAACAGCCCAGGGACGGTGCTCCGTAGCAGTGAAACCCCCAATCTCCGCGAAATCCCCGGTGACCCGCGAATTGAGTGCTGACACCGGGCGGTTGCCGAATCAGGCATCGTGATTGCTTCGCCGCGCGACCGATACGAGTGATGCCTTTCCAACCGACTTGAGCTGGGGGGCCGCAACCCCCACGGAAGATCATCCACCCGTGGGGCAATCCACTGGGCGTCTTCCTCAACCTCCCGATTTTTCGCCCGGGTCATTGCAGACCGCGTCAATTTTTATTGCAAACGCGGCGGCTGACTGCCTTGCCAGGTCTTTGTGGGGGGGGATGCCATTGCCAGATCTCTCCATGAATCCGTCTCCGGACTGTTTTGAACTGAGGATGGAGATTTCTCGCTCGACGAAGAGCGGCGGTGAATCCACCACGCAGCGGGAAAATTGAAATCCGGATCCTCTGGGAAGCGAAACGGCACCCGCACGTTACTTGGGCCAACTCCCTCGCTGGCATAAGACAGCATCTGGGAACGCAGCTCGAGGATCTTTGCACGAAATTGCCAATTGCGTGGTGTGGGGCCATTGGGGTGAGGGCGAGGTTTGTGTTTTTTGCAGCTGTTTAGGCAACTGACCGTCTTCTTTTGGAAAATCCTCTTTTGAGGATTGCACAATTTGTTTAAGGCATTTACCATCCGTGAGATAGCTGGTGCGTTCTGTACCGATTAAACGCTTTTTGGGGGTGTCGCGATGCGATTTGGAGCATTGATTGTTGCGTTGCTGTTGTGTTCATTACCTGCCTCTGCTGCCCAGATCACGATTTCTGGCTCGTACGAGGTGACGTCCGTGACTGGCTTTGTGGGTACTCCGGGCCAAACGCTTGGGGAAAAGGGCTCGTGG
>JAFMMM010000376.1:0-3558 GCA_017859815.1 Planctomycetota bacterium
TTTCACAAAGACATCGGCTGATACCCCGAATCAATGACTGAACTCTGCACTGACAGCGGAGGATGAGGCTTCGTCTGTTCCCGGGGAGCGGCTCGCCGATCCCGCTGGCTGACACCCGGTGGCTGATCACAGGAAGCAGCAGCGTTCGCTGTGATCAGGCAGACCACGGATCAACCGCCAATGATGGGCAACAGACTGCTGCTGCCATTCGGATCCGTACTGAGCTGAACCAGCAGATCAGGATTCTCTTCCAGCATGGTGGGTGGCAATTCCGGAGCCAGTATCGTTTCGGTGAAGAACCGCAGCAAATCACGAATTCGTGAATCCTCAATTTGCTCCAGCAATTCCTCGGCGCGTTCTCGCGACCGCTCAACCAGAACCTCCGCCCGCTCAAACACATCCAGATCTTCGTAAATCTTCTGAAGCTGTGCAGCCCTTTGCCCGGCATCACCGTCCAGATCAGGAACTGTGAGCATCTGCTGCAGTTGCTGTCTTTGATCATCTGAGCAATGCTTCAGTGCCAGAGCCAGCAGGACAGTAGGTCGCATTGAAGCCGCATCCTGACCGGAAACGACCTTGTTCTCTGAATCTGTCTGCCAGTCCTTCAGGTCATTCAGAACCTGAAAAGCGACGCCGGCATGGCGGCAGTAGTGAGCAATCAAATCGGTTTCAGCCAGTGGGTGCTTCGCCAGGCGCAGCCCGGCGTACAGAGCAGCCTGGAAGGCAGGCGAAGTCTTCAGCGAATAAATCTGCAGGGCATCCAGCGGGCTCAGGTTGAGATCGGGCCGTTGCTGAAAAGCCATTTCAGCTCCCTGCCCATCGCAAAGCCTCAAGTGAGCCGCCGACATGCTGTCGAGCACGTCGAGGGAAGCTTCAGGATCAAACTTGCGGGCGGAGTGGATCAGTCGATATCCCAGACCGATCAGATAATCCCCCACATTAATCGCCTGCTCAACGCCGTGAGAACGATGCAGGGTTGTCCTTCCGTAACGGTACTGGTCGTCATCCTGAATGTCATCATGCACCAGAGACGCTTTGTGAAAGGCTTCGATCGCGACCGCAACCGATGCGACAGCATCCGGAATCTCCGGCGTCTCATCACCACTGGCGAGCGGCTTTTGTCCCGAGGCTGCATACCAGGCCGCCAGGGTCATGAAGGGGCGGAACCTGCGACCGCCATTCTGCAGCCAGTCCCGGGAGATGACTTCCGTTACAGCGACCGGCGAAGCCTGTGTCTGCTGTGTGCCCGACCGAATCGGTGGCAGCAATCTGTCGAACCCGGATTCAAAAATATTCGCAGCAGCACGCAGTAACGGCACATAGCTGGTTGTCGGCTTTTGGGGAAGCGGCTCGTAGCGATCCAGTACCTCCCAGACCCAGGACTGATCGAGTGTCGTATTCAGACAGTCACCGGAGTGAAGCGGTACTGCGTAGGACGGCACACCGGCGATGAGTACTTTGTCGATCGCTTTTTCAAGCACATTCAGACAGGCCACCCCCAGGATTCCGTCGATGTAGCCCGAAACAATGATCTTCAGGACGACCGGCGAACCCTCAGCCACCAGAACCTTGTAGCCCAGTTGTTCCGCCCTGACCTTGTAGTCCGCGATGGAGCAGGCACCACATCGTTCACAATCCAGACCAAACTGCGTGTACTCCGCCGGACAACCTTCGGCGTGCTTCAGACAGTGTGGCAAGAGCAACATTCGACGCTCAAAGGGAATCGCCAGAAACTGTCGCTTCCAGAAGAAGTTTCCGATCATCACCATCGTGAAGCCCAGAAACTTCTCGGGCAGTTCCAGTTGCTGCAGAAGCTCACGGCCGTGAACCTCCAGTTCATCGCGGCTGAATGCTCGCGAGTGATCAAGATTCTCGGCGTAGGTCTCAGCGGCATCACGGACACGCTCGCGCATTTCAAGCGTTTCCGGAACGAACTTGAACTTGGTCGTGCTACGGCGACGACGACGACGCTTGACCGGAGCTGGATCGTCGTCCAGTGATGCCGCGCTCGCTTCAGCTTCCGCAGGAATGAGATTCGAGTCAATTTCTTCGGATTCGGTTTCAGCTGCAGACACAGTCCGCTTCTCCGTGAGTTACCGTCGTTTCATCTTCGCTGCTGACCACATCACCTGACTGTGATGAATCCACCAGCGACCGAGCCGACAAACTGCTTCAGTTCCGGGTTTCTGGCTGCGCTGAACAAGTCAGCCGTGCCGCTTCAACAGCTGGCGACTTGAGAGGGCTCAGCCACGAATTCGGGAAGACACAATGCAAACAGCCACACGCAAACTGGGAGATCGCACCTTCGCGGAATTTCTGGTTTTACTTCTGTAGTGTACCGGAGCCAGCGTCATTTGGCATCTGCCCCGATCTTCTAAACCCGGACACCGCAAATATGATCGGGTATAACGTCTCAAAATACCACAGTTTCGCGAAATAGAAGCCTATTGGAGACGGATCCAGAACCCGTCCACTGAAAACAGCGGCCGCCAGCCACTCCCGCCCCTGAGTCACCGCGGCAGCGGTTTCCGGCAGTCCCGCAAGACTCTCAACAGCCAGTGCCGTCTCTTCAATTGTTCCCGGGATTCCACGCACCGCCGACCAGCTTCCGTCGTCATTCTGATTCGCCAGCAGCCAACTGACAGCGCGACGAAAACTCTCGGTTTGCTCCTGCCCACAAACGTGAAGAGCCCGCAGTACTCGCGATGTCCCGTAGAGTGGATTTTCATCATCCTTGTTGTACTGATTTCCGAACCACAGCGGCAGCCAGGAACCGTCCGCTCGCTGCTGCTGCTGCAGGAACTTCAGCCCTCGATCCACAGCAGTTCGAAACGCAGCATCCGGCAGTCCAATCCGCTGATCCCAAAGCGTAAAAGCACGCAGCGTGTGGGCCGTCAGGTCAGAGGAACTTCGATCAAAGGGAAGGGTCCCCCAACCGCGACAGAACGTTGGCCAGCCACCATCTCGATTCTGCAGTCCCAGCAGCCATTCTCCAGCGGCCTGCAAAGCCTGCAATTCTGCATCCGAAAACTGTTCATCCTGCGTACGCAGATTCAACAGCGCCAGCATCGCGCCCGGCGTGTCGTCGGCATCCGGCACTCCACCGGGCAATGATGTCCATGACCAGCCGCCAGGAGCGGCCCCCGTATAGGGATGCACGTCGCGGTATTGCTGCTCCAGCAACCACTCACGAATTCGTGAAGCATCCCGGGCGCCCAACAGTCGAGGATCACGTCCCCCCCAACGGCGACTCAATGCATTGACACTCAGCGTCGTGACCCATGTCTCAAGGTTGGTGTCGATCGGCCAACTGCCATCCGGACGCACCGACTGTTCGATGAACTGCAGGCAACGACCGGTCACCGGATGCTCTGTTAAGTCGCAGCCAAGCAGGCTCATCGCCACGAAACTGGTGAGCGGCGTAGCCTCCAGGAAACCGCCGTGCTCCGGTTGAATTGACTCCAGCACTCTCAGAGAAGCTGCAATTGCACGACGACGAATCCAGCGGACCAGAGGATTCCAGTGCCCGCGATTTCGAAAAACCACCTGTCCAATTGC
>JAFMMM010000376.1:3568-5091 GCA_017859815.1 Planctomycetota bacterium
CGCCGGCAGGGCATAGCTGACAACCGGCATCCGCACAGCGGCATAGAATCGCTGCGGGATGCAGGCCAGTTCAAACGGCAGCGGCAAAACGATGTTCCACGGAACTGTTCCCGCCAGGGCACAGTGCGTCAGAATAGGCACGGAAAACGTTCGATCGCTGCCGTAACGCTGCAAGACAGCTTCCGCACCACCAGCCTGCTCAATGTAGCCCTCGGCATCGTCCAGTACTTCCTGCCACGCAGCACGAAATATTGACTCTGTCTGCCTCGCCGCGAAAAAGACTGCGTGCACCAGCATTGTGGTGGAAATATTGCTCACGTTGAGCGTCGTGTCTCCCCAACCGCCATCATCATTCCGATGAGCAGCCAGCCACTGTAGTCCTCCATCTGCCAGTCGCTCGAAGTGAAGAATCCGCTGTTTGTCGTCCAGCCGCCTGCACGCCTGCAGCAGAGCCATCACTGCAGTTGCCGTGGACAATGCTGACGTTGACAACTCGCCAATCCACCAACCGTTCTCGCTCCGGCGAGCAAGCAGTTGTTGCTCCGCTTCACTGGCTGCCTGTTCAACACCCATCTCTCCCGACATTCGATCTGTGCTCATGTCAGGTCTTCCGGCCGGCTTCACCGGGCAACTCCGGCGACTCACCCTCGGACTCTGTCGCCGCCGAATGTCCAGTCAGATCAGCATCTGAAACCGGATCCGGAAGGGGAGACGGTACAGGCGATTCAGGGGACAATTCTGACAATGCTGCAACAATCATGCGGTTTAATTCCGGCAATCCCTGCCCCGTGACTGCAGAAATCAGATTCACCGACTGCCCGGTTTCCTCCGCCAGCAGTTCAGCACAGGCGGCCGCATCCGGCAATTCCGCCTTCGTGATACAAATCAGCTCCGGTCGCTCAGCCAGCTGAGGATCATACAGCCGCAGTTCGTCTCGAATGGCCTGGTAATTCTCAAGCGGGTCGGTCTGATCGATGGGACACGGCTCCACCAGATGAACCAGCAGACGCGTTCGTTCCACATGCCGCAGAAACTCGTGCCCCAGGCCTGTCCCGGCATGTGCCCCTTCGATGAGTCCCGGGATGTCTGCAAGCACGTAATCGTGATCATAGCCAAGCTGGACGACACCGAGATTTGGATAACGCGTCGTAAATGGATAATTCGCGATCTCCGGGGTCGCTCTGGAAACACGACTGAGCAGAGTCGATTTGCCGGCGTTTGGTTTTCCAATCAACCCCACGTCAGCGATGATCTTCAACTCCAGTTCCACTTCCCGATATTCGCCAGGAAATCCGCCCTCACACTCTCGAGGAGCACGATTGACCGCAGTCGCAAAGCGTTTATTTCCCTTGCCGCCACGTCCTCCCTTGGCCACAGTCACTGTATCACCATGCTCCTGAAGATCACGCAGGACATGGCCGTGCTCCAGGTCTCTCACCACTGTGCCGGGCGGAACCCGAATCACGGTTGGCTCACCGCACTTGCCGGTACATAGAGCCCCCTGTCCGTGTTCCCCACGCTGA